>NC_009719.1:3579787-3914745 GCF_000017565.1 Parvibaculum lavamentivorans DS-1 | reverse complement strand
AAGCGCGGCCCGGCGGGGTTTTTCAGCGGTGACGGAACTGGGGCTGCCGCTTTTCGACAAAGGCCGCCATGCCCTCGGTCTGATCCTCGGTCGCGAACATGGAATGGAACAGGCGGCGCTCGAAGCGAACACCCTCCGAAAGGGTGGTTTCGTAAGCGCGGTTGACGCTTTCCTTCGTCATCATGGCGATGGGAAGCGACATGTCCGCGACGGTCTGCGCGACCTTCAGCACCTCGTCCATAAGCTCGCCCGCGGGCACGACGCGGCTGACGAGACCGGACCGCTCCGCCTCCGCCGCGTCCATCATGCGGCCGGTGAGGCACATTTCCATCGCCTTCGACTTGCCGACGAAGCGGGTAAGACGCTGGCTGCCGCCGGCGCCCGGCATGACACCGAGCTTGATTTCAGGCTGGCCGAATTTCGCCGTGTCGGCGGCGATGATGAAATCGCACATCATGGCTAGCTCGCAGCCGCCTCCCAGCGCATAACCCGCGACGGCGGCAATGACCGGTTTGCGGCAGCGCGTGGCGCGCTCCCAATTCGCGGTGATGAAGTCTTCCTTGTAGACATCCATATAGGATTTCGGCTGCATCTCCTTGATGTCCGCGCCGGCGGCGAAAGCCTTTGCAGAGCCGGTGATGACGATGCAGTGGATGTCATCATCCGCTTCGTAATCGTCGAGCGCCAAGGTCATTTCATCCATCAGGGCCTTGTTGAGCGCGTTGAGCGCGTCCGGGCGATTGAGCGTTATGACGCCGACCGCGCCTTTCTTTTCGACCAGAAGGTTCTGGTAGGCCATGAGTGTCTCCTTGCATGTATTCTGAATTGCGTTCGGAAATCGGCGGGCGTCTCGCCACGCCGGGACGCCATTCCTATTCGGGTTCTATAGAGAAGCGGACTTCCGTATGCGTTTGCGACACCGGCACGATCTGGATGTCGAGGCGCTCGCCGTCGCGCCGGAACAACAGAAGCTCGCCGATGAGTTCGATTTCCTCGGCACGCGTCCAGCCGAGCTGCGGCAGCGTTTCGATATAGAAGGCGCGCACGGCGGAAGGCGCGACATCGCCCTCGGCGACACTGCGGACGATGCGGCCCGTCGGCTTGTCGAAGACGATGCCGCCATCGCCGGTTTCGGCAAGCCCGTCCATCAGCGGCATATCCTCCACCGCGCCGAGAAAGCCCGAGCCATCGGCCGCGAGGACGAGCGGCGACCAGGCGAGCGCGGCTGCGAGGGTGCAGGCAAAAAATTTCAAGCGGGCCCGGCTCAGCATCATCATCCTTCTCTATTCATGCCGCCCGCCCTATCGCTGGCAGGCGGGGCAATAGAATGTCGATCGCGCCGATTGCACGATGCGCCTCACGGTACCGCCACAGCCCGGCTTTGAACAGGCTTCGCCTTCACGGCCATAAACGGCGAAGGCGTGCTGGAAATAGCCGAGTTCGCCATCGGTCGCCGCATAGTCGCGCAAGGTGGAGCCACCGGCCGCAATCGCGTCCTGCAAGACGGCGCGAATGGCGGCGGTGAGGCGCTCGACGCGGGCGGGGCCTATGGAGGCGGCGGTGCGGAGGGGCGAGATGCCGGCGCGGTAGAGGGCCTCGCAGACGTAGATATTGCCGAGGCCTGCGACGGTCCGCTGATCGAGCAGTGCCGATTTGATGGGTGCGCGGCGGCCCTTCAGCCTTTCGGCGAGGACGAGGGCTGAGAATTCATTGCCGAGGGGTTCGGGACCGAGGGCGGCGAGGTGGCGGCTCGAGGCGAGTTCCGGCTCGGCGACCAGATCCATGAAGCCGAAGCGGCGATGATCCGCATAGACGACGCGCGTGCCGTCCTCCATGTCGAAAACGATGTGGTCATGGGTTTCGCCGCCCGGCATGCCGAGGTGGAAGAGGCCGGGGGCGGAGCTGCCGCTTGGCCCATGCACAGTGAAGCGGCCGGACATGCCGAGATGCATGATGAGCACGTCTTCCGCGCCGCCGGATTTTGCAGGTTCCATATAGACGAGAATGTATTTCGCGCGGCGCTCCAGGCGGATCACGCGGCGTCCTGTCAGCCGCTTCGCGAAAAGTTCCGGCAGTGGGAACCGCAGATCGGGGCGGCGCTGCGTCACATGGACGATGCGGCGGCCTTCAAGCGCGGGGGCGAGGCCGCGGCGCACAGTCTCGACTTCTGGAAGTTCCGGCATGCTGGTTCCGCCTGAGGATGGGGGATGAAAGTAGCGCCCCTTGCGGCGGCGCGCTATGGTCCGCGGCATGAGCGCAGATGCAAAAAAGCAAGGGTCCGGCGAGACCCATTTCGGTTTCCGCACCGTCCGCGAGGAGGAGAAGGCGAAGCTCGTTCACACTGTGTTCGAGCAGGTGGCGAGCCGCTACGACCTGATGAACGATCTCATGTCGGGCGGGCTGCACCGGGCGTGGAAGCAGTCGATGATCGACTGGCTGAACCCGCCGCGCGGGGCACGGCCGTTCCACCTGATCGACGTGGCGGGCGGGACCGGCGACATTGCCTTCCGGTTTCTCGAGCGCGCGGGCGTGGCCTCGCAGGTGACGGTCTGCGACATCAACGAACACATGCTGGGCGTCGGACAAGGCCGCGCGGAAGCGAAGGCATTCGAGGGGCGCATTGAATTCGCCTGCGGCGATGCGGAGCACCTGCCCTTTCCCGACAATTCCTTCGACGCCTATACGATCGCGTTCGGCATCCGCAATGTGACGCATGTCGACCAGGCGCTGCGGGAAGCCTATCGCGTGCTGAAGCCGGGCGGGCGTTTTCTCTGTCTCGAATTCAGCCGCGTCGCCGTGCCGGGCATCGACGACATCTATGAGGCCTATTCATTCGCGGCGATACCGCGCATGGGCAAATGGGTGACGGGCGACGATGCGCCTTACCAATATCTCGTCGAAAGCATTCGCCGCTTTCCAGACCAGGAAACATTCAAGCGCATGATCGGCGAGGCGGGCTTCGGCAATGTGAGCTACCGCAATGTGACGGGCGGCGTCGCCGCGCTCCATTCCGGCTGGCGTCTCTGACATGCTGCGCTCATTCCGCTCTCTCGCAAGGCTGACACGCGCGGCGCGCGTGCTCGGCAGGCATGATGCGCTGGTGCCGCTGGAACTACGGCAGGAAATGCCGGGCATTCTGCTGGCGCTGATGCCGCTTGCCAAGCTGCGGCTGCCCTGGGAACAACCGCTCGAGGAAAAGAGCGCGCATGCGGGCGAGAGGCTTGCAACCGCGCTTGCCGCGCTCGGGCCTGCCTATATCAAGCTCGGACAATTTCTCGCGACGCGGCCTGACGTGATCGGACCGGAGCTTGCCGCCGATCTCAGCTCGCTGCAGGACAAGCTGCCGCCCTTTCCGATGGCGGAAGCGCGGCGGATCATCGAGGAAGGGCTCGGAAAGCCGGTCGATATTTTGTTCAGCTCGTTGAGCACACCTATCGCCGCCGCCTCCATCGCGCAGGTGCATCGTGGACAGACGCCGCCAGACGACGCGCATCCGCAAGGGCGCGACGTCGCGGTGAAGGTGCTGCGGCCCGATGTGGAAGCGCGCTTCGCGGAAGACATAGAAAGCTTCTTCTGGGTGGCGGAGCGGATCGAACGCAGCTATGCGCCGGCACGGCGGCTCAAGCCTGTCGAAATCGTGCAGACACTGGCAGACAGCGTGACCATCGAGATGGATCTTCGCCTCGAAGCGGCGGCGATGTCGGAGATGGCGGAGAATACCGCCAACGATCCTGGCTTCCGCGTGCCTCTCATCGACTGGGAGCGGACCGCGCGGCATGTCGTGACGATGGAATGGATCGAGGGCATACCTGCTTCCGACCGTGCCGCGCTTGTGGCGGCGGGCCACGACATGCGCCGCCTCGGCACGCAGGTGATCCAGTCTTTTCTCATGCATGCCATGCGCGACGGTTTCTTTCACGCGGATATGCACCAGGGCAATCTCTTCGTCGATGCGGAAGGACGGCTTGTCGCTGTCGATTTCGGCATCATGGGCCGCATCGGGCCGAACGAGCGGCGGTTCCTCGCGGAGATTCTCTACGGCATCGTCACCCGCGATTATGCGCGCGTTGCCGAAATTCACTTCGAAGCCGGCTATGTGCCGCGCACGAAAAGTATTCATGCCTTTGCGCAGGCGCTGCGCGCTGTCGCCGAGCCGATTTTCGGACGGCCTTCGCGCGACGTATCGATGGGGAAGCTGCTGGCGCAGCTTTTCCAGGTGACCGAGCAATTCGACATGAAGACGCGGCCGGAACTGCTGTTGCTGCAGAAGACGATGGTTGTGGTGGAAGGCGTGGCGCGGCATTTCGATCCCGATCACAACATCTGGGAAAGTGCGGAGCCTGTTCTGAAGTCCTGGATGATCGAGCGGATGGCGCCGGAAACGCGGATCGAGGAAGCGGCTGCGGGCGCGATGCAGCTTGGCCGAATGATGAGCAACCTGCCCGAAGTGCTGGACCGGGCGGAGCGGACGGCGCGGCTGCTGGCTGAAAATGTGGACGAGGAAGGGGTGCGGATTCATCCCTCCTCCGCCGACGCCATCGCCCGCGCGCGGGAGCGGCAAGGTTATTTGCGGCCCCTGCTCTGGGTGGCCATCGGTGCGGCGGGCGCGCTGCTTCTTGCCAAGCTCTTCTAGATAAAGAGTTTTTTACCCTTATTTCCTTTCTTTCAGCGTCGAACGATTTGATCTACAAATCGTCCGCGTGAATATTTATATTTTCACATGACAGGCGGCAGAATGGTACGCGACGAAATACATCGAGGCGGGAGAGCAAGTTGAGCGAGAGCATCCTGACCGGCAGGCGCGTGCTGCTGATTATCGGCGGCGGCATCGCGGCCTACAAGAGCCTGGAATTGATCCGCAGGCTCAAGGAGCGCGGCGCCAGCGTGCGAGGTGTGATGACGCAGGCGGCGCATGAATTTGTGACGCCGCTTTCGGTGTCGAGCCTGACGGGCGACAAGGTCTATACCGATCTCTTCAGCCTGACCGACGAAGCGGAGATGGGGCACATCGAATTGTCGCGCGACGCGGACCTGCTGGTGGTCGCGCCCGCAACCGCCGACCTGATGGCGAAGATGGCGAATGGCATCGCCAACGATCTCGCGAGCACCGCGCTTCTCGCCACCGACAAGAAAGTGCTGATCGCGCCGGCGATGAATGTGCGGATGTGGACACATCGCGCGACGCAGCGGAACTTCGAAACGCTGCTGGCGGACGGCGTCGATTTCGTCGGACCGAATGAAGGCGACATGGCCTGCGGCGAATACGGGCCCGGACGTATGGCGGAGCCGGCGGAAATTCTCGCGGCCATCGAAGCGCATTTCGCGGAGCTTGCCTATCCCGGCGGCGGACCGCTGAAAGGCAAACGCATTCTCATTACATCGGGGCCGACGCATGAGCCGATCGACCCGGTGCGCTATCTAGCCAATCGCTCTTCCGGCAAGCAGGGCTATGCGATCGCGCAGGCCGCCGCGCGGCTTGGCGCGGAAGTGATACTTGTTTCCGGCCCGACAAACCTGCCCGCACCGCCCGGCGTGACCTTGAAGCGCGTGGAGACGGCGCGCGAAATGCTGAGCGCCTGCGAGGCGTCGCTCCCCGCCGACATTGCGATTTGCGCGGCTGCGGTTGCCGACTGGCGGGTGGCGACAGATGCCGAGCAGAAGCTGAAGAAGCAGCCGGGCGAGGCGGCGCCGGCAATCATGCTGGTCGAGAACCCCGACATTCTGGCGACGCTTTCCCATTTGCAGAAGAACCGCCCTGCCCTCGTTGTCGGCTTTGCCGCCGAAACGGAAAAGGTGATCGAGCACGCGACATCGAAACGGCAACGCAAGGGCTGCGACTGGATCGTCGCGAACGACGTGTCGCCCGCGACCGGCGTGATGGGCGGCGATCTCAACACCGTGCATCTCATCACCGCGAGCGGCAAGGAAGACTGGCCGCTGCTGCCGAAACAGGCCGTGGCCGAACGTCTCGTGCGGCGCATCGCCGATCATTTCTCTCCAGCAAAGGCTGCCGAATGAATCCTCTTATCGACGTGCGCGTGCAGCGCCTGCCGCATTCCGACGGATTGCCGCTGCCGCGCTATGAAACATCCGGCGCGGCGGGAATGGACCTCATAGCGGCGCTGCCCGAGGGTGAGCCGATGGTGCTGGCACCGGGCGAGCGCGCGATGGTGCCGACGGGGCTTGCGATTGCGCTGCCGCAGGGCTTCGAGGCGCAGGTGCGGCCGCGCTCGGGCCTGGCGGCGAAGAACGGCGTTACGGTTCTCAATTCACCGGGCACTGTCGATTGCGATTATCGCGGCGAGGTGAAGGTGATCCTCATCAATCACGGGGCCGATGCCTTCACCATCGAGCGGGGCACGCGCATCGCGCAGATGGTGGTGTCGCCGGTGACACAAGCACGGTTCGAGGAAGTCGAAACGCTGGACGAGACGGCGCGCGGGGCGGGCGGTTTCGGATCGACGGGAACGAAGGGGCGATGAAGGCATGCTGAGGCTCTCCAAAAAAACCTGGCTGGCGCTGGAAGCCGTGGTCGATGTGGCGATCAATGCGCGGCCGGACCCTGTGCAATCGAAAGAGATCACCAAGCGGCAGGGCATTCCGCAGCGCTATCTTGAACAAGTGATGCAGCAGCTGGTGCATGCGGGCATTCTGAAAGGCGTGCGGGGCCCGCGCGGCGGCTACACGCTGGCGCGCGAACGCAGGCGCATTCCGGTGGGAGAAGTGGTGCGTGTGGTCGGCGCGATGGAAGCATCGGACGAGCCGACGGCGACAGCCCCTTCCGAACTCGGCGAGCGCGTGATTGCGCCCTTGTGGCAGGAAGTGCAGCGCGAGTTGATGGCGAAGCTCGACAACATCACAATAGAAGACATGTGCCGGAAAGCGGAAGAAGTCGGCGTCGGCACCTCGAAACCGACCGCCGATTTCATTATCTGATTTCGACTGCTCCCACCGATGATGGAGGGAGCGCCACCAAAGGCCCGGGAGGCCAGCATGACAGACAGCAAGAAGCCCGGTCGCGGACGCGTCTATAACAGCATCACCGAAACGATTGGCGATACGCCGCTGGTGCGGCTCAACCGCATGGCGAAGGAAGCGGGCGTGGTTGCCGATATTCTGCTGAAGCTCGAATTCTTCAATCCGCTTTCGAGCGTGAAGGATCGCATCGGCGTGGCGATGATCGAGGCGCTGGAGAAACAGGGCAAGATCACCGACAATACCGTCATCATCGAGCCGACATCCGGCAACACAGGGATCGCGCTTGCCTTTGTGTGCGCGGCGAAAGGCTATCGCCTCATTCTCTGCATGCCGGAGAGCATGTCTATCGAGCGGCGGAAGATGCTGGCGCTGCTGGGCGCGGAGCTGGAACTGACGCCGAAGGAAAAAGGCATGAAGGGCGCCATCGCGCGCGCCGAAGAGCTGCTGGCGCAGTATCCGAATTCAGTGATGCCGCAACAGTTCGACAATCCGGCGAACCCGGACATTCACCGCAAGACGACGGCGGAAGAAATCTGGAACGATACGGACGGCAAAGTGGATGTCGTGATTTCCGGCATCGGCACGGCAGGCACCTTTACCGGCGTCGGCTCGGTGCTGAAGGCGAAGAAGCCGAGCGTGAAGATGATTGCCATCGAACCGGAAGACAGCCCCGTGCTTTCAGGCGGGCAGCCGGGGCCGCACATGATACAAGGCATCGGCGCGGGCTTTGCGCCGGGCAACCTCGACAAGTCGCTGATCGACGAGATCATCACTGTCGGCAACGAGACGGCATTTGAATATTCGCGCAAGGCCGCGCGGATGGAAGGCATTGCCGGCGGCATTTCTTCGGGTGCGGCGATTGCGGCGGCGCTTGAAGTGGGCGCGCGGCCGGAGATGAAGGGCAAGACGATCGTCGCGATCATCCCTTCCTTTGCCGAACGCTATCTTTCGACGGCGCTGTTCGACGGACTTTGAGCTATTTGCCCTTCGGCGATGCAACGCCGGAGGGCAGCTTTTCGCCCTGTGCGCCGGGGCCGAGTTCCGCCGTGATGTCGCGGGCGCCGAAGGGCTCGCCGCATTCCGAACAGATCTGGACCGCATGCATCGCGTGGCCGCATGATTTGTGGCGGCGGATGATGGGCGCGCCTTCGGGGCCGGACATATAAGCATCGCCCCAATCGAGAAGTGCCTGCAGCGCAGGGTAAAGTGCCAGTCCCTTTTCGGTGAGGCGATATTCCTCGCGGCGCGGACGCTCCTGATACGGAACTTTTTCGAGCACGCCGGCATCGCTCAGTTTCTTCAGACGGTCCGCCAGCACATGACGCGCGATGCCGAGGCGCTGCTCGAATTCCTCGAAGCGGCGGACGCGCAGAAAGCATTCGCGCAGCACGAGAAGCGTCCACCTGTCGCCGACGACCGAGAGCGTCCGGGCGAGCGAACAAGGCTCGCGATCGAGCTCTTCCCAGCGCATGAAATCTCCTTTTCCGGCTCGAAATCTCCCCATCATAGCTTGACAGGTTCTGTTTCGGAACCCATTCTATCATTATAAGTTCAAAAACGGAACTAACGTGACTGTCATCGAACTGTCACAAAACCGTCATGAGCGGATTTTCGATGCCGCCGGACAGTCAGAGGAGGCGGGTGCATGGGCGAGCGGAAAGCGGCAATCGTGATCGGAGCCGGCGATGCGACCGGCGGGGCCATCGCCAGACGATTCGCGAAGGGGGGATATGTCGCCTGCGTGACCAGGCGCTCGGAAGAAAAACTTGTCCCCCTCCTCGACCAGATCAGATCCGAGGGCGGCGAGGCGCGCGGCTTCGGATCGGACGCGCGGAAGGAGGAGGAGGTCGCCGACCTCTTCGCGACGGTGGAGCGCGAGGTGGGGCCCGTCGAGGTGATGGTCTTCAATATCGGCGCCAATGTGAATTTCCCGATCCTCGAAATGACGGAGCGGGTTTACCGCAAGGTCTGGGAGATGGCGGCCTATTCCGGCTTCCTCACCGGACGCGAGGCGGCGCGCGTCATGGTACCGAGGGGCAAGGGGACGATCATCTTTACCGGCGCGACGGCAAGCCTTCGCGGCGGCTCCGGGTTCAGCGCCTTTGCGGGCGCGAAATTCGCGTTGCGCGCGCTCGCCCAGAGCATGGCGCGGGAGCTGGGGCCGAAGGGCATCCATGTCGCGCATCCGATCATCGATGGCGCGATCGACACGGCCTTCATTCGCGACACATTTCCCGAACGCTACAAGCTGAAGGAAGAGGACGGGATCTTGAATCCCGACCACATTGCCGAGATGTATTGGCAGCTCCACATGCAGCCGCGCGACGCCTGGACGCATGAGCTCGACCTCAGGCCCTGGATGGAAACTTTCTGAACACGAAAGAGGGAACGAACATGACGAAGAAGGTGGAATTCCTTTTCGACTTCGGCAGTCCGAATGCCTATCTGGCCGCCAAGGCGTTGCCGGCCATCGAGCAGCGGACGGGGGCGCGGTTTCAGTATGTGCCGGTGCTGCTGGGCGGCATCTTCAAGGCGACGGGGAACGTGTCGCCGGCGATTTCGGAAGCCGGCATCAAGAACAAGCCCGAATACGGAATGCTGGAGATAGAGCGTTTCATCAAGAAGCACGGGCTGACGAAATTCAAGTTCAACGCGCATTTCCCGGTCAACACATTGCAGATCATGCGCGGTGCGATTGCGGCCGAGATGGACGGCGCGCTGCCGAAATATTTCGAGGTTGTGGCCTCGGCGATGTGGGAACAGTCGCTGAAGATGGACGATCCGGAAATCATCAAGGCGACGCTCGACGCGGGCGGCATCGACGGCGCGCATATTCTCGCGCGCATCCAGGAGCCGGATGTGAAGGCAAAGCTCGTCGCCAACACGGAAGATGCGGTCAATCGCGGCGCCTTCGGCATTCCGACCTTCTTTGTCGATGGCGAAATCTATTTCGGCAAGGACCGCTTGCGGGATGTGGAAGAGGCGATTGTCACCTGACCGGAGGATGCGTCATGACCAGGACTGTCGAGTTTTATTTCGATTATCCGAGCCCCTACACCTATCTCGCGCATGAGCAGATGAAATCGCTTGGCGCGCCCGTGGTCTACCGCCCGATGCATATTCTGAGCGTGATGAAGCTCGTTGGAAACATACCTTCGCCCGCCTGCCCACCGAAGGGACGCTATGCCGGGATGGACGCGGCGCGCTGGGCGAAGCGGCTCGGCATTCCGATGGCGACCAATGCGGAATTCTGGACGGCGCTTCTGGCGGGCAAGCTCGACGGGAAACTGCTAACACGCGGCGCGATGGCGGCGCAGGAGCTCGGGCTTGCCGGGGCCTACAATGACGCGATTTTCAATGCGGTCTGGAAGACGCCGCGCGATATCGTGACGGCGGAAGGACGCGACGCCGTGCTGGCCGATGCCGGGATCGCCGGCAAGGGCATTTGGGAAACGGCGGAGACGCCCGAATTCCACGAACGGCTGGAAACCGAAACGAAGGCGGCGGCGGAGCGAGGCGTCTTCGGCACGCCGACCTTCTTCGTCGGCGATGAAATTTTCTTCGGCAATGACCGGCTCGACTTTGTGCGCGAAGCCGCAGCCGCCTGAACGCCCCTTAAACGAGAGGAATGACCCATGGCAAAACCCGTTGCGATGATCACCGGTGTTGGCCCCGGCACCGGATCGGCGCTGGCACGGCGCTTTGCGGCAGGCGGCTATGCCGTCGCGATGCTCGCGCGCGACAAGGAGCGGCTTGCGGCACTGGAAGCGGAATTGCCGGACGCGAAGGCTTTCGTCTGCGATGTGTCGAAGGAAGAGGAGATCGCGGCGGCCGTGAAGCAAGTGAGGGAGACCATGGGTGCGCCCGAGGTCTTCATTCACAATGCGGTGGGCGGCACATGGGGCAGCTTCCTTGAAATCGACCCGAAAGACCTCAATGGGAACTTTCAGGTCAATACGATGGCGCTTCTTCATTTCGCCCGCGCGCTGGCCCCCTCCATGATCGAAGCGGGCAAGGGCACAATTATCGCAACGGGCAACACCTCGGCCCACCGCGGCAAGGCCTTCTTCGCCGGCTTCGCACCGACCAAGGCGGCGCAGCGCATTCTCGCGGAAGCCATGGCGCGCGATCTCGGGCCGAAGGGCGTTCATGTCGCCTATGTCACCATCGATGCTGTGATCGACGTGCCGTGGACGCGGGAACGCTACAAGGATGCGCCCGACGATTTCTTCATCAAGCCCTCGGCAATTGCCGACGAGACATGGCATGTTGCGCATCAGGACAAGTCGGCCTGGTCGTTCAATGTCGAGATCCGGCCCTATCGTGAAATCTGGTGAGTGAGACCTGAGCGATGAATGCACCGACGAGAGAGCTGAACCCCGTATTCCGGCGCGATGGCGAGGTGTGGGCCGCGCGGCCGGAAGCGCAAGGCCCCTTTGGCGGCATGCATGGCGGCGCGGTGGCGGCGCTCGCCGTGGGCGAGATGGAAGCGATGGCGGGGCCGCGCGGGCTTGGCGGGCTCGTCTCGGCCAATCTCTATCTGCTGAGGCCGCTGCCGCGCGAGGGGATTTCGAGCAAGGTGAGCGCGGTGCGCGAGGGCGGACGGATTGCCGTGTTCGAGAACGAGCTATGGGCGGATGGAAAATTGCAGGCAAAGGCGAGTGCCTGCTTCCAGAAGCCTGTGACCATAGACGGGCTGCCGGGAGCGCCAACCGAAGTGCTGTTCGAGCCGGAGGGTTTTTCCCGATGGGAGCGGCCGCCGGGCTTCAACAATTCGGGCAAGGATCACGGCTTTCTCGATCTGGTCGATATTCGCGACACGACACATGAAGACGGAACGCGGGCGAAGTGGTTTCGGCTGAAGCATCCGTTCCACGATGTACCGACGCCTTTTTCGAATGCGATGGCGGTGGCGGATGTGTCGACGCTTTTCACGGTGACGGATGCGGGCGCGCGGCCGAGCGCAAGCGGCTGGCCGAATGCCGATCTTTCCTTTCATCTGTCGCGGGTGCCAATCGACGAATGGATCGGCGTGGCGCAGCGCGGCTCGTGGCATGGCGACGGACGCGGCATGACGGAGTCCGAGATTTTCGACGTTCATGGACGGATCGGGCGGTCATGCCAGAGCGTGGTGCTGCTGCCGCTTTGAAGATCGCCCTCCCCCGAGGGAAGGGGGACGTGGTAAGACTGGGCCCATGAAACTCAGCGACGACCAACTGGAACGCTATGCGCGGCACATCGTGCTGAAGGAGATCGGCGGGCCCGGCCAGCAGAAACTCCTGAAGGCGCGGGTGCTCATCATCGGCGCGGGCGGGCTTGGGAGCCCTTGCCTCATGTATCTCGCGGCAGCGGGCGCCGGCACTATCGGCATCATCGACAATGACACCGTGTCGCTTTCCAATTTGCAGCGGCAGATCGCGCATGGGACGGGCGATCTCGGCCGGGCGAAGACGGAGAGCGCGGGCGATGCGGCGCGACGCATCAACCCGGATGTGAAGATCGTTCAGCACAAGGAGCGGCTGACGGGCGCCAATGCGCTGGAGATCGTTTCGCAATACGACATTGTTGCGGATGGCTGCGATAATTTTGCGACGCGGTTTCTGGTGAACGATGCCTGCTACTTCGCGAAGGTGCCGCTGGTCTCTGCCGCTGTCGGTCAGTTCGAGGGACAGGTGGCGACGTTCCGCGCCTTCGAACGCGACGGCGAGGGCAAGCCGAAGCCGAATTACCGCGACTTCGTGGGCGCGACGCCGCCGCCCGGCTCTGTCCCCACCTGCGAGGAGGCGGGGGTGCTTGGCGCGCTGACGGGCGTTGTCGGGTCGCTGCAGGCGCTCGAAGTCATCAAGGAGATTACCGGCGCGGGGGAGAGCCTTGCGGGGAAGCTGCTGATCTATGACGCGCTCGACACACGGTTCCGCACCGTGAAGCTCAAATGGGACCCGAAGAACGCGCTGACGGGGGAGAGCCCGACGATCACGGATTTGAGCGGGCACGCCTGAGAGCGACACTGGACATGTATGCTACTTAGTAGTACAGTCCGCTTCGCATGAAAATCTATCTGGCCAAGACCTTTGCACGCTGGGCCCGCAAGGAGCGGCTGGCGAAAGAGGATTTGTGCCGGGCCGCTCGCGAGATCGGAGACGGACTGGTCGATGCCCGGCTGGGTGGCCTGCTGGTCAAGAAGCGCATCGCGCGGACCGGCGGTGGCAAGAGCGGCGGATACCGGACCATCGTCATGTTTCGCGCCGGCGAGAGGATGGTGTTTCTTTACGGCTTTCCGAAGAACGCCCAGAGCAACCTTTCGCCACGAGAGCTGGAAGCCTATCTGGCACTGGCGAAAATCTTCGACGGGTTTTCGGAAAAGGACATGGCGCGTCTCGGCGCCGAGAAAGAATTGACGGAGGTTGTTTGCGATGAGTGCTAGACGCCGCCCGAGTACGGACGCCCTCAAGGCCGCGCACGAAACGGCGGAGGGACTTTTCCGGAGGGGCCTGATCGACAAGACGACGATGAGCGGCTTCGATGTGCTTTGCCTCGAGCCGGTGCGCGACCTGTCTCCGCGAAAGATCAAATCTCTCAGGGAACGGCACAAGGTCAGTCAGCCGGTGTTCGCCGCTTATCTGAATGTCAGCGCCGCAACCGTGAAGGCATGGGAGCAGGGCGCGAAGAAGCCCGCCGGGCCGTCGCTGAAGCTGCTCAACCTGATCGAGCGGAAGGGGCTCGACGCGGTGGCTTGAGCCATGTGACGATTTGGCCGTTTGGGAGGGACCGCCGTTGCGGCACTCTTCTCGAAGAACCGACTGCACCTGTAAAACATGAAATGCCCATGGATCCCGGCTTTCGCCGGGATGACACTTCTGTTTTTTGTCAGTACAGGGAATAGATTCGAGCGCTTACATGATCGCGGGGATGACGCGGTCGGGGGGGCGGTGGCCGTCCATGAAGGTCTTGATGTTGACGATGACCTTGCCGCCCATTTCGACGCGGCCTTCGATGGTGGCGGAGCCCATGTGGGGGAGCGAGACGACGTTGGGGAGTTTCAGCAGGCGCGGGTTCACCGTCGGCTCATGCTCGAAGACGTCGAGGCCGGCGCCGGCGAGCTCGCCGGCTTCCAGCGCGCGGATGAGCGCGTTCTCGTCGATGATTTCGCCGCGCGCGGTGTTGACGATATAGGCTTCCGGTTTCAGCAGTTTCAGGCGGCGCGTGTCGAGCAGGTGGAAGGTCTGCGGCGTCAGCGGGCAATTGACCGAGACGATATCGACCTTGGGCAGCATGTCGTCGAGATTTTCCCAGAAACGCGCTTCGAGCTCCTGCTCGATGACGGCGTTGGCGGGCTTTCTGTTGTGGTAGTGGATTTCGAGGCCGAAGGGTTTGGCGCGGCGCGCCACCGCCTGGCCGATGCGGCCCATGCCGATGATGCCGAGGCGCTTGCCGGTGAGCCGGCGGCCGAGCATCCAGGTGGGCGACCAGCCGGGCCATTGGCCTTCATGCTCGCGGAGATAGCGGGAGCCTTCGGCGAGGCGGCGCGGCACGGCCAGCAGCAGGCCCATGGTCATGTCGGCGGTGTCTTCCGTCAGCACGCCCGGCGTGTTGGTGACGGTGATGCCGCGGCGGCGGGCCGTCTCGACGTCGATATTGTCGACGCCGGTGCCGAACTGGGCGATGAGGCGGAGATTTTCGCCGGCCTGGGAGAGGAGGCGGGCATCTATCCGGTCCGTCACGGTGGGGACCAGGACATCGGCCTCGCGGATCGCAGCCGCAAGCTCGGCCGCGGAAAAGGGGTGATCATCGCCGTTCAGCCGGACATCGAACAGCTCGCCCATCCGCGCCTCGATGGGCGCAGGCAATTTGCGGGTGACGATGACGAGCGGTTTTTTGGCGGTCATGAGGTACTCCGGCTAAGCTCCGGCTGCGATGGCTCTTATTAGCAGGTTTTATCCGTTTGTTTGCCCCATTTTCTGGCAAAATCCGGTGAGTCGCGCGGATGGGGGCATCAGCAGACGGAAACGACGGGATAGATGCCGGAGCGGAAAAGGACCATAGGTAAAAAAACCGGGCGCGGGCTCGCCGCAGGCGGGGCGCTGCTCGTCGCGCTTGGCTGCCTGACAGGCATGGCACAGGCGAGCGACAGAATTGCGACGGCGGCGCTGGAGGAGCGGGAGCCGCTTGTGCGGACGCCGGGGACGGCGACGGGGCTGCCGGTGCCGCGCTATGTGAGCCTCAAATCCGGCCGCGCCAATGTGCGCCGGGGGCCGGGGACGGATTTTCCCATCGACTGGGTTTACCGGAAATCCGGCATGCCACTGGAGGTGATCGCGGAATCGAACAACTGGCGGCGCATCCGCGACCATGAAGGCGATGGCGGCTGGATCTGGCACACGATGCTGGCGGGCGAGCGCAGCGCGATCGTCGATGCGCAGGCGGCGGATGGCGGGCCGGTGGCGCTTTACAAGGAGCCGGACCGGCAATCCGCGGTGATGGCCTATGCGGAGCGGGGACTTGTGGCGCGGGTGACGAGCTGCACGGGGAACTGGTGCCACCTTGAGGCCGGCGGCGCGGAAGGCTGGGTGGCGCAGAGCGCGCTCTGGGGCGTCTATCCCGGCGAGCGGTTCGAGTGAGATGAAGTTCATCTATATCGACATCGACACGCTGCGCGCCGACCATCTCGGCTGTTACGGCTATCACCGCAACACGAGCCCGCATATCGACCGGCTGGCGGCGCGGGGCCTGCGCTTCGAAAATGTCCACGCCTCCGACACGCCCTGCCTGCCGAGCCGGACGGCGCTGCTGACAGGCCGCTTCGGCATTCACAATGGCGTCGTCAATCATGGCGGGGCCGATGCCGATCCCGTGATCGGCGGCGCGGACAGGGCCTTCTGGTCGCAGTTTCATCTGCACAGTTTTCCCGCGCAACTGAAACGCGCCGGGCTCAAAACCGTCAGCGTCAGTTCCTTCGCGCATCGCCATTCGGCCTTTCACTGGCATGCGGGCTTCGACGAAACCTACAATGTCGGCAAGTTCGGGCTGGAGACGGCGGATGAAGTGTTCGCCATCGCATCGCGGTGGCTGGAAGCGAATGGACGGAACGGCGACTGGTTTCTGCATGTGCATATGTGGGACCCGCATACGCCCTATCGCGCCGCGCCGGACTATGGCGAGCCTTTCGCGGAGACGCCGCTGCCCGGCTGGCTGACCGAGGAGAAGCGGGCGCGGGACTGGCAGGGCTGCGGACCGCACAGCGCGCAGGAATGTTCGGGCTTTGCGCCGAACCCGAAAGCGGCGCAGGCCTTTCCGCGCCAGCCGCAACAGATTCCCGACATGGCGGCGGTGCGCGCGATGTTCGACGGCTACGACACAGGCGTTCTCGTTGCCGACGAATATGTCGGGCGCATCGTTGCGCTGCTGGGCGAACTCGGCATCGAAGAGGAAGTCGCGATCATGATTTCGTCGGATCATGGCGAGACGCTGGGGGAACTCAATGTCTATGGCGACCACCAGACCGTCGACCAGCACACCACCCGCGTGCCGCTTGTTCTCGTCTGGCCGGGACTTGAGGGCGGCAAGACCCTTTCCGCCTTCCACTACCAGATCGACGTGACGGCGACGCTGCTCGAGCTTCTCGGCCGCAAGGTGCCGGAGAGCTGGGACGGCGTTTCATTCGCGGGCAGCCTGAGGGCGGGCGAGGACAAGGGCCGGGATCACCTCATCGTTTCGCAAGGCGCGTGGACCTGCCAGCGCGGCGTACGCTTCGACAAGTGGATCCTGATTTCGACGATGCATGACGGCTATCATCTCTATGACGAGGCGATGCTGTTCAACCTCGAAGACGACCCGCATGAGGAGAGGAACCTGGCGGAGGCGCAGCCCGAAATCGCGGCGCGCGGATTTCACCTGCTCTCCGCCTGGCACGAGGACATGATGAAAGATGCGGCGCGGGGGCGCGACCCGCTGGCGAATGTGGTGGCCGAGGGCGGGCCCTATCATGTGCGCGGCGCGCTGCCCGCCTATCTCGAACGGCTGCGCGCGACCGGCCGCGCGGCAATGGCCGAGAGGCTCAGCGCGAAATATCCGGCGGGCTGACAGGCTTCAGGCGAAGTCCATCGCGAGCGCCTCTTTCACCGCGGGCGGGAGGACGGCCATGTGGTGGTAGTTCTCATGCGCGATGACGGCGAGGACCTGGGTGGCGGGATCCCGGAATTTCGCGATCTGGCCGGGCGTGAAGCGGAAATGGACGAAGTGGACGGATGACGTCTTGCCGTCGGCTTTCGTGCGCTCGACGTCGGTTTCGGCTTCGCCCGGAACCTTCTCGCCGCCGACATCGATGAAAAGATGTTTTTCGACCCAGGTGATGGAGCGCAGGAAGCGGTCGCGGCGGACCTCGTCATTGATCTCGAACATGATGGTGGCGACGAGTTCGCTGCCTTGCGGGATCAGCGGGTTGTAGGCGCGCAGTTCATCCTCGAGCTGCTCTGCGCCGCCTTTTTCGATGTGCAGCATTTCCTGGATCTGCTGGAACATCGTGTCGTAATTCTCGAAATAGAAAGTGGCGTGGGGCCCGACTTCGACGCGGCGGTTCTTCTTCAGCGCGGTGATCGCGGTGCGGCGCTCTTTCCGCTCCTTCGCGTAGGTTTCGTAGGGGAGAATGTCGGCGGGGGTGATTTCTTTTTTCATTGCAGTCATCTCATGAGCCTTTCGGATCAGATAAGCCCCCAGGCGCGCGCCATGATCTCGATCGGATGGCTCGCCTGCGGCAATTGCGGCTCGCCCATGGTTTCGATTTCGTGGGTGAGATGCTTGGCGGCGAGCGGGCAATCGGAGGTTACATATTTGTTGCCGGTTTTCGCGACATTGCGCGACGCGGTCTTGCCGACCTTCATGGCGACATCGAAGGTTTCCTTCATGACGCCGAAAGTTCCTCCGTGGCCGGAGCATCGCTCGACGACATCGAGCTTGAGCTCGGGGATGAGGCGCATCATCTCGGCCGATTTCGCGCCCATGTTCTGCGCGCGGGCATGGCAGGCGAGATGGGCGGTGACGCCACCCTCGACCGGGCGGAGGCCGGCGGCGAGACCCTCCTTCTTCGCGATGTCGACGACATATTCGTCGATGTCGCGGGTGGCGGCGGAGAGGCGCATCACGTCTTCGTTTTCGGGCAGGATGAGCGGCCATTCGAATTTGAACATCAGGCCGCAGGAAGCGGTGAGCGTGATGATGTCGTAGCCCTTGTCGATCCAGGCGCACATGTCCTTCGCGACCTTCTCCGCCTGGGCGGCAACTTTTTCGATGTTGCCCTGTTCGAGGAAGGGCATGCCGCAGCAGCCGGGATAGGCGACTTCGGTCTCGACGCCATTATGCGCGAGGACAAGGCGTGCGGCTTCGCCGACGCCCGGATTATTGTAGTTGACGAAGCAGGTGGCGAAGAGGACGGCCTTGCGGCCGCTCGCGGGCGCGGGCTTCGGCGCGGACAGGCCTTCCTTGTCCTGCTTCTTCGCGCGCATGGTGAATGTTTGCCCGTGAAATTTCGGCAGCTCGGCGCGGCGGTCGATGCCCGCGACGGCTTCGAGGACGGGGCGCGTCAGCTTGTTCGCGCGGGAGGAGCCCCAATTCGCAAGCGGGGCGACGGGCTGGGCGAGCTTGCCGTTGCGGTCCGTCTGCGCGAGCTGCGCCTGCACGAAGGGGAAGCCTTGCTTCTCTTTTCCTTCCGCCGCGCGGTAGCGCAACATCAGATGCGGGAAGTCGAGATTGAATTCATGCGGCGGCACATAGGGGCACTTCGTCATGTAGCACATGTCGCAGAGCGTGCAGGCCTCGACGACGGGACCGAAGTCGGATGACTTCACCTCGTCGAGTTCGCCGGTCGGGCTCTCGTCGATCAGATCGAAGAGGCGAGGGAAACTGTCGCAGAGATTGAAGCAGCGGCGGCAGCCGTGGCAGATGTCGAAGATGCGGCGCATTTCGGCATCGATCTTTTCGGCGTCGTAGAAGTCCGGGTTGCGCCACTCGATCGGATGACGGATCGGGGCTTCGGTGCTTCCCTCTTTCGGGCTGCCTTCTGTCGGGCTGCTCATTGGCTGCAAATCTCCGGGCGGGTGACGGGACGGAAATGCGCGGCCGGAGAGGCGAACCTCTCCGGCTATGCGATATTTGCGGCTGCAGCGATATTAGCTGCCGAGGCTGTCCAGCGCCTTCTGGAAACGTCCGGCATGGCTCTTTTCGGCCTTGGCGAGCGTTTCAAACCAGTCGGCGATTTCGTCGAAGCCCTCATCGCGCGCGGTGCGCGCCATGCCCGGATACATGTCGGTGTATTCGTGGGTTTCGCCCGCGATGGCGGCCTTGAGGTTCTTGTCGGTGGCGCCGATGGGCTCGCCCGTCGCCGGATCGCCGACTTCCTCGAGGAATTCGAGATGGCCATGCGCATGGCCCGTCTCGCCTTCGGCGGTCGAACGGAACACGGCGGCGACATCGTTGAAGCCTTCGACGTCGGCCTTCTGCGCGAAATAGAGATAGCGGCGGTTGGCCTGGCTTTCGCCGGCGAACGCTTCTTTGAGATTTTCCCAGGTCTTGGAACCGGAAAGCGATGCCATGATGTTGCTCCTCACCTTGTGCGTTTGACGATCACTAGAAACCGGGCCCGGCGCCTGCCCTGAGGCGCCCAAGGCCGCGCGCCGGCGAGGCTGAAAAGCCCTTCCGGCGCTTCCCGCCACCCTTTGGGAAAGGGCGATTACAGGAGGTTGGACAGGATTCTAGGACCGTTAACCGGAGCGGTCAACAGATTGGATATATTCCAAACAAACATTTTAGTTATTGTTTTTGCGAGGAATTCTCAAGTCTCGCGCTGGCAGGATCAGCCTTTGGGCCGGTCATGCAGGCGGACGATGACATCGACGCGGGCGATGTCCATGCCTTCCGGCGCGGCCGGGAGCTTGCCGATGGTGACATCGGTGCCCGCAATATCCATCAGCGCGCCATCCTTCTCGATGAAGAAGTGATGGTGGTCGTCGATATTGGTGTCGAAATAGGTCCGCGCGCTGTCCACCACCACTTCGCGCAGGAGGCCCGCGCCGGTGAACTGGTGCAGCGTGTTGTAGACCGTGGCGAGGGAAACGCTGACGCCGGCCTTCTGCGCTTCCTCATGGAGGGCTTCGGCCGTGACATGGCGATCACCGCCATCGAACAAGATGCGGCCCAGAGCCAGCCGCTGGCGCGTGGGGCGGAGCCCTGCTTCCCGCAGCCTGGTCAGTGTCTGTGCGTAGGGGCGTTCCTGCGTCACCAACATATCCCTCTGGGTTTTGCCTTCCGCTACGGAATACGGAGTGCAGTTTGTAATCGTTACAAACAGATAGATAGTGTCCCTGTCATGCATTTGTCAAGGGCTCGACGGCGGGCGGAAAGGGCGCTAAATGCCCGTAAGGCAAGGGTTTGCGGCGGCCCAAGGGTGTGTTACCAAGCCAAGCTGAGCGAGGAAGCGGGAGCGGCGCGAGCGCCGCGGAGCGAGGACGGCACCGGACCGGCCCGGGCAAGGGGCGGCAAGCGGGCCATTTTTGAGCGGACGACAATGGCGGAACGGAAATCGGCTTACTCCCTGGACGACCTTCTCGAATGCGCGCATGGCCGCCTGTTCGGACCCGGCAATGCCCAGTTGCCGCTGCCGCCAATGCTGATGATCGACCGCATCACGCATATTTCGGATGAGGGCGGCGAACACGGCAAGGGCCTCATCAAAGCCGAATTCGACATCAAGCCGGAGCTCTGGTTCTTCCCCTGCCATTTCGAGGGCGACCCGATCATGCCGGGCTGCCTCGGCCTTGACGGCGCGTGGCAGCTTCTCGGATTTTTTCTCGGCTGGATCGGCGGCAAGGGCAAGGGCCGCGCGGTCGGCGTGGGCGAGGTGAAGTTTTCCGCGATGGTGACGCCCGCGGTCAAAAAGATCGAATACATCATTCAGCTGAAGCGCGTGGTGAACCGCCGTCTCGTGGTCGGCGTTGCCGATTGCACTATTCTGGCGGATGGCGAACTGGCGTTTACGATCACCGACATGAAGGTCGGGCTGCAGACGGAAGAACAAGCCGCCTGAGAACCGGACGGCCCGAGAGAACAACGCAACGCACATGATTTCCATCAGCGTGCAGGTAATTGATCCGCAGTGAAAGAGAGGCTGCCATGAGGCGAGTCGTCGTCACAGGCATGGGCATCGTTTCCAGCATCGGAAACAACACTCAAGAAGTCGTCGGGAGCCTGCGTGAAGGCAAATCCGGCATCGTGAGAGCCGATACCTATGCGGAGATGGGGTTCAGGAGCCAGGTGCATGGCAGCCTGAAGATCAATCTCGACGAGGCGGTGGACCGGCGCGCGCGGCGCTTCATGGGCGATGGCGCGGCCTATGCCTGGATCGCGATGGAACAGGCGATCCGCGATGCGGGGCTCGAGGAAAGCGATGTGAGCAACCCGCGCACGGGGCTCATCGTCGGTTCGGGCGGACCTTCGACCAAGGCGATCGTCGCCGCCGCCGACATGGCGCGCACGGAGCCCGTGAAAGGCCCGAAGAAAGTCGGCCCCTTCGCGGTGCCGAAGGCGATGTCCTCGACCTGCTCGGCCAATCTTTCGACCTGGTACAAGACCAAGGGCGTCAACTACTCCATCAGCTCGGCCTGCTCGACCTCGGCGAACTGCATCGGCAATGCGGCCGAGATGATACAGTGGGGCAAGCAGGACGTGATGTTTGCCGGCGGCGGCGAGGAACTCGACTGGACATTGTCGGTGCTCTTCGACGCGATGGGCGCGATGTCGGCGAAGCGGAACGACACGCCGGAAAAGGCGAGCCGCGCCTATGACAAGGACCGCGACGGCTTCGTCATCACCGGCGGCGGCGGCATTCTCGTGCTGGAAGAGCTCGAACACGCGAAGGCGCGCGGCGCGAAGATCTATGCCGAGATCGTCGGCTATGGCGCGACGGCGGACGGCGCCGACATGGTGGCCCCTTCCGGCGAAGGCGCGGTGCGCTGCATGAAGATGGCGCTGCAGAACGTCAAAGAGAAAGTCGACTACATCAACCCGCATGCGACATCGACGCCTGTGGGCGACATTCCCGAGATCAACGCGATCCGCGAAGTCTTCGGCGCCGACATGCCGCCGATCAGCGCCACGAAATCGCTGACCGGCCACGCACAGGGCGCGGCGGGCGTTCACGAAGCCATCTACACGCTGCTGATGATGCAGTCCGGCTTCATAGCGGCGAGCGCCAATATCGACGAGATCGACCCGGCGGTCGCCGACGCCAACATTGCGCGGACGCGCATCGACAATGCCGACATCAATCTCGCGATCTCGAACAGTTTCGGTTTCGGCGGCACCAACGCGACGCTGGCACTGCAACGCTATAACGGGTGAACGCAGCCCGAGGGGAACGGGACCGGCGGTGCCGGAAGCGGGGCTGAACAATTGGGAAGCGAGACACGCATGCATGGTTCTGGCGGAGAGAAGGCGGGCGAAGGCGCATTGGTGCTGACAGGGCCGCTGATGAAGGGCCGGCGCGGCCTTATCATGGGTGTGGCGAACGATCACTCGATCGCCTGGGGCATTGCGCGGGCGCTGGCGGCACATGGCGCGGAACTCGCCTTCACCTATCAGGGCGAAAGCTTCGGACGGCGCGTGAAGCCGCTGGCGGCATCCGCCGGCTCGAAGCTGCTGCTGCCTTGCGACGTGACGGACCCGGCGAGCCTCGATGCGGCTTTCGAGACGCTGGAGAAGGAATGGGGCGTGCTCGACTTCGTGGTTCACGCCATCGCGCATTCCGACAAGAACGAGCTCAAGGGCCGCTATGTCGACACGACGCGGGAAAACTTCCTGCGCACGATGGATATTTCCTGCTTCTCCTTCACCGATGTGGCGCGGCGCGCGGCAAAGCTGATGACGCGGGGCGGCTCGATGGTGACGCTGACCTATGGCGGCTCGACGCGCGTCATGCCGAACTACAATGTGATGGGCGTGGCGAAGGCCGCGCTCGAGGCGAGCGTGCGCTATCTCGCGGTCGATCTCGGCCGGCACGGCATTCGCGTCAACGCGATTTCGGCAGGTCCGATGCGCACACTTGCGGGCTCGGCGGTCGGCGATGCGCGGTTCGTGTTCAAGTGGAACAAGACACATGCGCCGATCAAGGAATCGATCGAGCTCGACCATGTGGGCGGCGCCGGGCTTTACCTGCTCTCCGATCTTTCGGCGCGGGTTTCCGGCGAGGTGCATCATGTCGATGGCGGCTACAACATCATCGGATTGCCGCGCGCGGAAGAGCTGAAGGCGAGCCAGCCGGAGGGCGGCGAGGGCTGAGGCCCATTATTTTCGCCGCGTCATTTCCAGCACGTTGAAGGTTGATTCCAACTCCGGCCAGGGGAAGACCGCGCGGGCGCGGCCGTCTTCGAGGAGGGAGACGATGGCGGGCTGGTCGATCATTTGCGGATCGGTGACGCCACCTTCGGGGCCCGAATACGCGCGGATGGGACCGGAGTGGCCCTCATTCGGCGCGGCGAGCAGGACCCAGCTTTTTTCGTCGCGCTCGTAAAGGAAGCCGGACTGGCGCTGCGAGCCGGTGCGCTTTTCGAAGAAGAGGCGGCCGTCCCTTTCCACGACCTCGCAGCGGAACCAGCCATAGACGACGAAGCCCGCGAAGGGGCCGCCCGCCTTGATGGTGCGGCAGTTCCAGTCGCCTTTCAGCCTTTCGGGATCGGCGGCGACGGTCTCGCCTTCCATGATGCTCACGAGTTCATTGTAGGTGCCGTGTTCCTCGCCGGCGACGCGGGACTCCATCATGCCTTTCGTTACCGCATCCTCGTATCGCTCCAGCCGGTCGCGATCATGCGCCGTCACTTGCGCTTGCCAGCCATTGGCGGGCGCTTCATCGGCGAGGGCGGGAGCGGCGAAGAGGAAGAGAGCGGCGGCGAGAGCGGCGGGTCGGCGCATGCGGGGTCTCCAAAAGAAAACGGGGCCAGCATGAGCTGACCCCGCAATCCTAGCTTTATTGCGACGAGACGTCAGTCGCGTTCGCGACGGCGACCGCGACCACCGCCGCCTTCGCGCTTTTCGCGGGGCTGCTCGGCGGGCTCGTTTTCGTAGACGATCTCTTCGCCGGTTTCCTGGTTCACATGCTTCATCGACAGGCGGACCTTGCCGCGATCATCGAAGCCCAGGAGCTTGACCTTGACCTTGTCGCCTTCCTTGACGACATCGGAGACCTGCTCCACGCGGGTCGGCGCCATCTGCGAGATGTGCACGAGACCGTCGCGCGGGCCGAAGAAGTTCACGAAGGCGCCGAAATCGACCGCCTTCACGACCGTGCCCTCATAGATCTTGCCGACTTCCGGCTCGGCGACAATGCCCTGAATCCAGGCGATCGCCTTGCGGATCGACTCGCCGTCGGACGAGGCGACCTTGATGGTGCCGTCGTCGGAAATGTCGACCTTGGCGCCCGTCTTTTCCACGATCTCGCGGATGACCTTGCCGCCCGTGCCGATGACTTCACGGATCTTGTCGGTCGGCACGGTGATCACTTCGATACGCGGCGCGTATTCGCCCATTTCGGGGCGGGCCGTGTCGAGAGCTTTCGCCATCTCGCCGAGAATATGCAAGCGGCCGCCCTTCGCCTGGGCGAGGGCCTGCTTCATGATGCGCTCGTTGATGCCGGTGATCTTGATGTCCATCTGGAGCGAGGTCACGCCTTCCTGCGTGCCCGCCACCTTGAAGTCCATGTCGCCGAGGTGATCCTCGTCGCCGAGGATGTCCGACAGAACGGCGAAACGCTCACCTTCGAGGATGAGGCCCATGGCGATGCCGGCGACGGCGCGCTTCAGCGGCACACCCGCATCCATCATCGCGAGCGAGGAGCCGCAAACGGTTGCCATCGAGGAGGAACCGTTCGACTCGGTGATTTCCGAGACGAGGCGCAGCGTGTAGGGGAACTCGGTCTTGGGCGGAAGCACCGCACGGAGCGCGCGCCAGGCGAGCTTGCCGTGACCGACTTCGCGGCGGCCGGTGAAGCCGACGCGGCCCGTCTCGCCGACGGAGAAGGGCGGGAAGTTGTAGTGCAGCAGGAAGTTTTCCTTGTAGGTGCCTTCCAGCGCGTCGATGAACTGCTCGTCATCGCCGGTGCCGAGCGTCGCCACCACGAGGGCCTGCGTTTCGCCGCGCGTGAAGAGCGCCGAACCATGCGTGCGCGGGAGCACGCCCACTTCCGAGACGATGGGGCGAACGGTTTCGAGATCGCGGCCATCGATGCGGCTTTTCGTGTCGAGGATCGAGTTGCGGACGACGTCGCTTTCGATGCTCTTGAAGACGCCGCCGACATCCGTTTCCGAAACGGCGTTCGGATCTTCCGGATTGCAGAGGGCGGATTTCACCTTGTCCTTCGCGGCGGCGAGCGCCTCGTGACGCTGGCCCTTGTCCTTCAGGCCATAAGCGGCGCGGACATCGCTTTCGGCCAGCTCACGCACCTTGGCGACGAGTTCGGAATTGTCCTTCACGTCGATGGCGCGCGGCTCCTTCGCGCATTTCTCGGCCATGCGGATGATCATGTCGATCACCGGCTGGAATTCCTTGTGGCCGAACATGACGGCGCCGAGCATGATGTCTTCGGAAAGTTCCTTCGCTTCCGATTCCACCATCATCACGGCGTCGGCGGTGCCGGCGACCACGAGGTCGAGCGCGCTTTCGGGCATCTCGTCGATCATCGGGTTGAGCTTGTACTCACCGCCGATATAGCCGACGCGCGCGGCGCCGATGGGCCCAAGGAAAGGCAGGCCGGAAATGGTGAGCGCGGCGGAGACCGCGATCATGGCGACGATGTCGGGATCGTTTTCCATGTCGTGGCTGACGACGGTGGCGATCACTTGGGTTTCGTTCTTGAAGCCCTTGATGAAGAGCGGACGGATCGGACGGTCGATCAGGCGGGAGACGAGCGTTTCCTTTTCGCTCGGACGGCCTTCACGCTTGAAGAAGCCGCCGGGAATCTTGCCCGCGGCATAGGTCTTTTCCTGATAATTCACGGTCAGGGGGAAGAAATCGAGGCCGGGCTTCGGCTTGCGTTCGCCAACAACGGTGGCGAGAACGGTGGTGTCGCCGTAGGTCGCGAGAACCGCGCCATCGGCCTGACGGGCGATCTTGCCCGTTTCGAGGACGAGCGTACGGCCGCCCCATTCAATTTCTTCGCGTGTGATTTTAAACATATCGGTTTCCTGTTCCGCGCCGCCCGCTTTGCATGCGTTCTTCCATCATCATGCGGGCCGGCGCTTTTCTGCCGCTCATATCGCGGCCGGACAAATAGGACGGCTTTCCACGGATGCGCCGAATGCGCCGTGCGACAAGCACGAAGCCCGGACCCCAGAGACGAGGGGCAGCGGGCTCAACCGCGACAACCATCCGTCAACGGACGAATGTCTCTTTCGTAACGGCCCCGCAAAACACACACGCCCGCCCGTCAGGTTCCGAAAGGAACCTCGGGGCGGGCGCCGTGCAAAGCAGAACCGTGGGGGCAATAAGCACCCGGTTACCGCCGAATCCCCAAACGGGAGATCAGCTTTTCGTAACGCGCCTGATCCTTCTTCTTCACATAGTCGAGAAGGCTGCGGCGCTGGCTCACCATTTTCAAAAGACCGCGACGCGAATGATTGTCCTTCGCGTGGCCCCGGAAATGTTCGGTGAGGTTGACGATGCGTTCGGTCAGGATCGCGACCTGGACTTCAGGCGAACCAGTGTCGCCATCCTTGCCGGCGAATTCCTTGATGAGCTGAGCTTTGCGCTCCGGCGTAATCGACATCGGGATCTCCTTATGAACCGAGATTGAACACGCGGACGGGACAGAGCTCCCCTTGCCTGTATTCGGTCAGCGCCACCGGGTCTCCCCGATGGGTCGCCAGAACCGATCCGGAAAGGATGGGTGCGTCGCGCCCGCGCAACAAAACTCCCTGACCCTTTCTCAATCGGGCCGCATCGTCGCCGCTTACGGCCAGCGCCGGGATGTCGTCCAGCGCGGTCTCAAGCGGCAGTAAATGCGCCCCAGAGCCGGGAGCGGGCGCAATATGGCCCAAGGCGCAGAGTTTATCCAGCGGAATTGCGGCCTCTTCCCGGAAGGGGCCGTGGCGGGTGCGCCGGAGGGCGGAAACATGGCCGACGGTGCCGAGCGCCAGCGCCAGGTCGCGGGCCAGCGAACGGACGTAAGTGCCTTTACTGCAAAGGATTTCCAGCTCGGCATGGTCGGTGTCGGGACGGCCCAGAAGGGCGATTTCGTGAATTGTGACGGGACGGGCCTCCATGACCACTTCCTCGCCGGCCCGGGCGCGGGCATAGGCGCGCTCGCCATCGATCTTGATGGCGGAAAAAGCGGGAGGAACCTGCTGGATTTCGCCCCTGAAGGCCGCGAAACCGGCTTCGATTTCGGCATCCGACGGGCGGCGGGGGCTCGTTTCGGTGACTTCGCCCTCGGCGTCATGCGTGGTCGTGGCCTCGCCGAAGCGGATTGTGAAGCGGTAGCCCTTGGCGGCGTCGATCATGAAGGGGACGGTCTTGGTCGCCTCGCCGAGGGCGACGGGCAGGATGCCGCTCGCGAGGGGATCGAGCGTGCCGGCATGGCCTGCCTTCTGGGCATTGAAGGCGCGGCGGATCCTGTTCACGACATCGGAGGAGGTGGGCCCGACCGGCTTGTCCACCACGACCCAGCCCGAAACCGCCTCGCCTTTTTTGCGGCGGGCCATCGGCCTATTCCTCGTCGTCCTGGGGCGAGAGATCCTGCGAGACCTTCGGCGAATGCAGCAGACGGTCGATCTGCTCCGCCTTGTCGAAGGAGGTATCGGGCTCGAAGGTGAGATCGGGCATGTATTTGAAGGTGACTTCCTTCGAGAGCTGACCGCGCAGATAGCCGCGCACGCGGGTGAGCGCGGCGGCAAGAGCCGCAGCATCGCCCTTGCCCAGCGGCGCGACGAAACAGGTGGCGTGGCGAAGGTCGGGGCTGACGCGCACTTCGGTGACGGAGAAACTGCGTTCGATCAGGTCCGGGTCCTGAATGGTGCCGCGGGTGACGACATCGGACAGCGCACGGCGAATGAGCTCGCCCGCGCGGAGCTGACGCTGGCTGGGACCGCGCGTGGCGCGATGGCTCTTTGAACTCGATTTCTTCTGCATGGGCTTTTAAAGCTCGATCCGCCGGATCGACCTCCCCCCACCGGGGGGAGGTGAATTTCAGATCAGGCGAGGCTGCGCTGCACGACCTCGACATCGAAACATTCGATGACGTCGCCCTTGCGCATATCCTGGTAGCCCTCGAAAGCCATGCCGCATTCCTGACCGGACTGCACTTCCTTCACTTCATCCTTGAAGCGCTTCAAGGTGGAGAGCTTGCCTTCGTGGATCACCACGTCGTCGCGGATGAGGCGGACATGCGAACCGCGGCGCACGACACCTTCGGTGACGCGGCAGCCCGCGACCTTGCCGGTCTTGGAAATGTTGAAGATTTCCAGGATTTCGGCATTGCCGAGGAAGGTTTCGCGCAGCTCCGGCGAAAGCATGCCGGACATGGCGGCCTTGATGTCGTCCACGAGGTCGTAGATGACCGAGTAGTAGCGGATTTCGACGCCGGCCTGACGCGCGGCATCGCGCGCCTGCGTATTGGCGCGGACGTTGAAGCCGATGATCGGCGCGCGCGAGGCGGTCGCCAGCGTGACATCCGATTCCGTGACGCCGCCGACGCCGACATGAAGGACACGGGCGGTGACTTCGTCGGTGCCGAGCTTTTCAAGCGCCTGCACGATCGCTTCGGCGGAACCCTGCACGTCCGCCTTGACGACGATCGGCAGCTCTTTCTTGTCCTGTTCCTTCAGCTGCGAGAGCATCTGGTCGAGCGAGGTGCGCCCGCCGGTGCCGACGCGCTTGTCGCGCTGGAGACGCTGGCGATAGGCCGTAACTTCGCGGGCGCGGCCTTCGCTCTCGACCACACTGATGACGTCGCCCGCTTCCGGCGCGCCGCCGAGGCCAAGCACTTCGACGGGCACGGAGGGACCGGCGCTTTCGACATTTTCGCCGCGATCATTGATGAGCGCGCGGACACGGCCCCATTCGGCGCCGGCCACGATGATGTCGCCGACTTTCAGCGTGCCGCGCTGAACGAGCACGGTGCCGACCGGGCCACGGCCGCGATCGAGCTTCGCCTCGACGATGATGCCTTCGGCGGCACGATCGGGATTGGCACGGATGTCGAGCAGTTCGGCCTGGAGGAGAATGGTTTCCTCGAGCTTGTCGAGGCCCATGCCCGTCTTGGCGGAGATCGGCACGGTGAGGACGTCGCCGCCGAAATCCTCGACCACGACTTCGTGCTGCAGCAATTCGTTCTTCACGCGGGTCGGATCGGCTTCCGGCTTGTCCATCTTGTTGATGGCGACGATCATCGGAACGCCCGCGGCCTTCGCGTGATTGATCGCTTCGATGGTCTGCGGCATGACGCCGTCATCCGCCGCGACGACGAGCACGACGATGTCCGTCACCTTGGCGCCACGGGCGCGCATCGAGGTGAAGGCGGCGTGGCCCGGCGTATCGAGGAAGGTGATGCGCTCGCCCGAGCTCAGGTTTACCTGATAGGCGCCGATATGCTGCGTGATGCCGCCCGCTTCGCCGGCCGCGACGTCGGTCTTGCGTAGCGCGTCGAGCAGCGAGGTCTTGCCGTGGTCGACATGGCCCATGACCGTGACGACGGGCGCGCGCGCCTGCTTCGCCTCTTCGATATCGGCTTCGCCGACGAGGCCTTCCTCAACGTCCGATTCCGCAACGCGCTTCACGGTGTGGCCGAGTTCTTCGGCGACGAGCTGGGCGGTGTCGCTGTCGATCACATCGGTGATCTTCAGCATGATGCCCTGCTTCATCAGGATCTTCATCACATCGACTGCGCGCTCCGCCATGCGGTTCGCGAGTTCCTGAATGGTGATGACTTCCGGAATGACGACTTCACGGATGATTTTCTGCGGGGCTTCCTGAATGCCCATGTGCTTCTTGCGCTCGCGCTCCACGCGGCGGCGCATCGAAGCGAGCGAACGCTGGCGCTCGCTCTCGTCGTCGAAAGCCTTGGTGATGGTGAGCTTGCCGCGACGGCGTTCTTCGCTGCGGCGCGCAGGCGGCGCCTTGGCGGGCGTGTGGCCGGCGCCGCGCTTCGGCTTATCGTCGTCTTCCTCGATCGCCTGCTCCTTGGCGGGGCGGGCGGCCGCAGGCGTGGCGGCGGGCCGGTCATCGTCGAGGCGGCGCTTGGCTTCCTCGGCGGCGCGGGTCCGCGTGGACTGATCGGCGGTGTGACGCGAGGCTTCCTCGGCGGCGCGCGCGGCCGCGGCGGCACGCTCTGCTTCGCGGCGGGCATCTTCCTCGGCGAAGCGCCTGGCTTCTTCCTCGGCGCGCCGGCGATCCTCGCCTTCACGTTCGCGCGCGCTGTCGAGCGCCTGGGCACGGGCGTTTTTTTCTTCTTCGGTGAGCGTGCGAAGGACGACGCCGGAGCGCGAACGGCTCGGCTTCTTTTCCACGGCAGGCGCGGCGGCCGGAGCCGGGGCGGGCACTGCCTTGACTTCAGGCGCGGCCTTGGCGACGGGTGCCGGCCTTTCCTCGACCGGAGCGGCGGGCTTTACCTCAGGCGCGGCAACCGGCTTTTTCGCGACCTCTTCGGCTGCTGCGGGAGCAGCGGCAGGCGCGGCGGCCGGTGCGGCATCCGCCGAGGTCTTCAGCGTGCGCTTCTTCTTTTTCTCGACGACGACCGACTTCGAGCGGCCATGCGAGAAATTCTGGCGCACATGGCCAGATTCCACCGTCCGCTTGAGGCTCAACGTCTTGCCTGCGGCTTTCGGTTTGCGTTCGCTCGTATCGGCCTGGTCGGTCATTCGTATCCTTCGTTATCCTGGGCCCCGTCCTCAGAGAGAACGGGCATTTTCCGGGCTGTCTTTCCGCCCATAGCGTTCCAGCCTGACGAGATCCGCCATGACTTTCGCCTGCATGCGTCCCTGGATCAGGGCAGCATGTATCACATTTCCCCTACCCAATGCCAAACCCATTTCATAGGCCCAGAGGGGGCTGAGAACGGGGACATCGGGCAGAATACCTTGCTCTTTGGCCACCCGGAGGCGCTGTTCGAGCTTGCGGCGACCATCTTCGGCGCCATCCCTGGCCTCGATGAGGCACACCACGCGGCCACGATCTATGGCCGTCATAACCTTCTCAAAACCTGCTTCCAGCGCGCCTGCCTTGCGGGCGAGGCCCAGCGTATCGGCGGCGCGGCGGGCGAGCAGGCGCTCCACAAGATCGGGAAGGCCAGAATCCGCACTGGCGGAAGCCTTGGCCGCCCTTGCGAAGTGACCCTTCGCAACGGCTTTTTCAAGCATTGCGCGGGTTCCGGTCACCCATAAACCCCTTCCGGGGAGCTTTTCCGCCAGATCCGGCACGACCCGGCCTTCGGGGTCGAGCACGAAACGGATCAGCCCGCCTTTCGGGCCGCTCTCGCCCGAGACGATGCAGCGGCGCTCCGAGGGATCCGTGGCTTCGGCGCCTTCACCCTGCGGATCGGCCGCGTGCGCCTCGCCGTCAGGCTTCTTCACCAACCTCGTCCGTTTCACCGGCCTCTTCCTCTTCGTCGGAGGCGAGATCGGCCTCGGTGATCCAGCCGGCCTTGAGGCGCGCCTGCATGATGAGGTCGTTCGCCTCCTCGGCGGTCAGATCGAAGCCCTCGATGATACCCTGCTGATGCTTGCGCTCGCCGTTCACCGTCTCGTTCCAGCCGATGAGATCGTCGGTGGCACAGCCGGCAAGGTCCTCGACCGTCTTCACGTCGTTCTCGCCGAAGGCAACCATCATCTTCGGCGTGACGCCCGGCACGTCGGCCACTTCATCGGCGACGCCGAGCTCACGGCGCTTCGCATCGAACTCCGCGTTCTGGCGTTCGATATATTCGAGCGCGCGGCTCTGGATTTCCTGAGCGGTGTCTTCGTCGAAGCCTTCGATTTCGGCGATTTCATCGAGGTCGACATAAGCCACTTCCTCGATCGAGGCGAAGCCTTCGGAGGCGAGGAGCTGCGCGATCATCTCGTCGACATCAAGCGCCTCGGCGAAGGTTGCCGTGCGGCTGAGGAATTCGGCCTGACGGCGTTCGCTCTCTTCGGCCTCGGTCAGGATGTCGATATCCCAGCCGGTGAGCTGCGAGGCGAGGCGCACGTTCTGGCCACGGCGGCCAATGGCTAGCGAGAGCTGATCGTCCGGCACGACGACTTCGATGCGCTGTGCATCTTCGTCCAGCACGACCTTGACGACTTCGGCCGGCGCGAGGCCATTGACGATGAAGGTGGCGGCATCGGGCGACCACTGGATGATGTCGATCTTTTCGCCCTGCAATTCGTTCACCACGGCCTGCACGCGGGAGCCGCGCATACCGACGCAGGCGCCGACGGGATCGATCGACGAGTCGTTCGAGAGAACGGCGATCTTCGCACGGCTGCCCGGATCGCGGGCGACGGCCTTGATCTCGATGATGCCATCATAGATTTCCGGCACTTCCTGCGCGAAGAGCTTCGCCATGAACTGGGGATGCGAGCGCGAGAGGAAAATCTGCGGGCCGCGCTGTTCGCGGCGCACGTCATAGATATAGGCGCGGACGCGATCGCCATTGCGGAAGGTTTCGCGCGGAAGCAGCTCGTCGCGGCGGACAATGGCTTCGCCGCGACCGAGATCGACGATGACGTTGCCGTATTCGACGCGCTTGACGATGCCGTTGACGATCTCGCCGATGCGATCCTTGTATTCGTCGTACTGGCGCTCGCGCTCGGCGTCGCGCACCTTCTGCACGATGACCTGCTTGGCGGTCTGCGCGGCGATGCGGCCGAAATCGACCGGCGGCAGCTCGTCCTCGATGAGATCGCCGAGCTGCGCGGCCGGATTGCGGCGCTGCGCGGATTTCAGGTCGATCTGGACGGCGTCGTTTTCGACTGTGTCCACCACTTCGAGGAGGCGCACGAGGCGAATTTCACCGGTCTGCGGATTGATCCGTGCACGGATTTCATTTTCCGCGCCGTAGCGGGAACGCGCGGCCTTCTGGATCGCTTCCGCCATCGCCTCGATGACGACTTCGCGGTCGATCGACTTTTCGCGCGCGACCGCATCCGCGATCTGCAACAGTTCGAGCCGGTTGGCGCTTACAGCCATTCTCTTATTCTCCGTCGGCGGGGGCGTCCGGGTCATCATTGACCGGGCCCTGTCGTTTGAGACTTTCCCTTATGAGGTCGTCGCTCATCACGAGCTTCGCCTCACTCAACTGACGGAACGGCAGGCCGAGAACCTGCGGCTCCGAAAAACCTTCGATATCGCACTCAACAAGAACTTCGTCATCCTCGACGCCCTGAAGGATGCCGCGAAACCGCTTGCGGCCCGAGAGGGGCTCCGACAAGCCGACTTTCACTTCAAAGCCGCTCCAGCGTTCGAAATCCTTCGGCCTTGTCAGCGGCCTGTCGATGCCGGCCGACGAGATTTCCAGATGATATTCGCCGGGGATCGGATCCTCGACATCGAGCAGCGCCGACAACATGCGCGACAGCTCCGCGCAATCCTCGACCGTCATCGACCCGTCCGGCCGCTCCGCCATGATCTGCAGCGTCTGGCCGTCCTGCACACCGAAGCGCACCCGGACGATCTCGAAGCCCGCGCCCTCGGCCGGCGCCCGCAGCTGCTCGAACACCCTGCGCGCAACGCCGGGAGGCGCGATCAGATGCGTGTCGAGCGCGGCGAGATCGGTTGCGCCGCTGTCAGGCTTTTTATCGAGACCCGTGGAGGGCAAAGGCCGTTCTCCAAACAGATGTGCCGACGAGGCCCCAGAAACAAAAAAAGCGGGCCCCCGTTTCCGGAGACAGCCCACTCTGAGAGCGTCGCTGACTTGATTGGCGCCTATATAGCCCCTTTTCGGGGCGAAGGGCAAGGGGCGGGCCGGCGAGGGCTCAGGCGCGGCGGAAGGCGAGATAGGTGGGTGTGCGGCCTTCGCGGATCGCCTTTGCCTCATAGCGGGTGCCAGGCCAGCCTTCATAGGGCGTGCGCCAATCGGCTGGCTTTTCGGCGGTCCAGACGAAGGTTTCGCCATTTTCGCGGTTGAAGCGGGCGATATGGGCGAGCGTCCAGGCGATGTAATCGGGAATGTCGCTTGCGAAACGCAGTTCGCCGCCCGGCTTCAAGGCGCGGGCGAGGAAGGCCAGCGTCTCCTCATTGATGAAGCGGCGCTTGTTATGGCGTTTTTTCGGCCAGGGATCGGGGTAAAGGATGAAGGTTCGGGCGAGCGAGGCAGGCGCCAGCCGCTCCAGCAGGAAGCGGGCATCGTCGTTGAGAATGCGGATGTTTTCGAGGCCGCGTTCGTCGATTTCGGCGACGAGCTTGGCGACGCCGTTCACGAAGGGCTCGCAGCCCAGGATACCTACATCGGGATGAAGCGCGGCCTGGTGCGCGAGATGCTCGCCGCCACCGAAGCCGATTTCGAGCCAGACTTCGCTTGCACACTCGAAGAGCCTGGCCGGATCAATGGTGCTGTCGGCAAGAGAAATGGAGACCCTCTTGCCGAGGGTCTCCATCAGATGTGCCTGACGGGACCGCAAGCTCTTGCCCTTGGTCCGGCCATAGACGTGGCGGCGGGATTTCTCCGAAGCACTGCCCAGATGTGAATTTCTCGGGCTCATGCCGCTCGCACTTCTCTGGTCCTCCGCTCTTAGCGGATTTCCGCCTTGAGCTTGTCCGCGAGGTCGGTCTTCTCCCAGGAGAAACCGCCATCCGATTCCGGCACGCGGCCGAAATGACCGTAAGCGGCCGTGCGCTCATAGATCGGCCGGTTGAGCTGAAGATGCTCGCGGATACCACGCGGGCTGAGATCCATGCATTTCGCGACAGCCTTCTCGATCGCATCTTCCTCGACCTTGCCCGTGCCGTGCAGATCGCAATAGATCGAAAGCGGCTTCGAGACACCAATCGCATAGGAAAGCTGAATGGTGCAGCGCTCGGAAAGGCCTGCGGCCACAACGTTTTTCGCGAGGTAACGCGATGCGTAAGCCGCCGAACGGTCGACCTTCGTCGGATCCTTGCCGGAGAAGGCACCGCCGCCATGCGGCGCCCAGCCACCATAGGTGTCGACGATGATCTTGCGGCCGGTGAGGCCGGCGTCGCCGTCCGGGCCGCCGATCACGAAGTTGCCGGTGGGGTTCACGTAGAATTCTTCTTCCGGCGGGAACCAGCCATTGGGCAGAACGCTCTTCACGGCGTCGCGGACGAGTTCGCGGAGATCTGCCTGCGAAACATTCGCCTTGTGCTGCGTCGAAACGACAACCGAGGTCACGCCGACCGGCTTGCCGTTTTCATATTTCATCGTCACCTGACTCTTGGCATCCGGCTCGAACTCGGGACGCTTGCCCGAATGACGATCCTCGGCCATGCGTTTCAGGATGCGATGGGCGTAATAGATCGGCGACGGCATGAGCACATCCGTCTCGGTGCAGGCATAGCCGAACATGATGCCCTGGTCGCCAGCGCCTTCATCCTTGTTGCCGGCGGCATCAACGCCCTGTGCGATGTCGGCGGACTGGGCATGCAGCAGCACCTCGACATCGGCATTCTTCCAGTGGAAGCCTTCCTGTTCGTAGCCGATTGCCTTGACGGCGTTGCGCGCCGTTTCCTCGACCTTCTCCTTGGTGATGGAGGCGGGGCCGCGCACTTCGCCGGCGAGCACGATCTTGTTCGTGGTTGTCAGCGTTTCGCAGGCGACGCGGGCAAAAGGATCGGCCGCCAGATAGAGATCGACGACGGCGTCGGAAATCCTGTCGCACACCTTATCGGGGTGGCCCTCTGAAACGGATTCGCTGGTGAACAGGAAATTTGACCTAGCCAAGTTTGATCTCCCTCATGGGTCTGAGATGAGTTTTGCGCCCCAATGCGGCGGAACCGCCCGTGGGCTCTAAAATCGGATGCCGTTGCGGGACAATGATCGCCTTCAATCCCTGTCAGCCCCGGCCAGCGGCTCTGGTTTTTGCAAGGATCGGATGCCGGGTCAACAGCCGGGCGCAAAAAGATATGCACATACGTGCATATCCCCTATATATTTACCGTAATGCTGTCAATGGGGCTGGTTTTCGTCCGTTGCCGGCGTTTCCACCTCGTCGCTCAAACCGCCCAGGGCCTTTACGAGGTCGAGAATACGCTTGCGGAGCTTCGGGTCGGCGATAGCGAAGAAAGCACTGTTGAGCTGTATGCCTTCGGCCGTCGAAAGAATGTCCATGTCGAAGCCGGGGGAGGGGGCTGCGTCCGGTTCCATGCCATTGCCTTCGCCCGGCTCCACGCCTTCGAAGAAGTATTCGATCGGAACACCCAGCACGCTGCCAATCTGATAAAGGCGGCTCGCCCCGATGCGGTTGCTGCCCTTCTCGTATTTCTGAACCTGCTGGAAGGTGAGACCGAGGCTCTCGCCCAGTTTTTCCTGGCTCATGCCGATCAGCATGCGGCGCATGCGGACCCGGCCGCCGACATGGACATCAATCGGATTCGGTAATTTGCGCGTCACGCTGGACCCTTTGGACGAAAGCCATGCTGCCACACTACAACCATAAGTCGTCCCTTGCAGTAAAGACACACGCCAGAAAATGGCTGAATTCCGGGGCCCCCCCAATGTGGACGCAACCCTTCAGCTTCAGGCGCGGCTTTTGACCCTTGGCCGGCCGTACCAGGCGGCGGCGGAGGCCGCGAGCAGCAGGAAGGCCAGAAAGAAGTCGCCGAGACGGGCGTAGAGGGTGGGCTGCAGGGGAGCGGGCAAGGCCGCGTCGATGACGCCGCGCCTGTCGAGGGGGAGACTTTTCAATACCCGGCCATAGGGGTCGATGACGGCGGAAATGCCGCTGTTCGCCGCGCGGACAAGGGGCAGGCCCTGCTCCACCGCACGCAGGCGGACTTGCGAGAAGTGCTGGCTCGGACCGGCATGGACGCCGAACCAGGCATCATTCGTGATGTTGACCATCCAATCCGGCCGGGGACCGGGCGCAACCACCTCGCCAGGGAAAATGACTTCGTAGCAGATAAGCGGACTTACCGGCGGCAGGCCCGGGAGTGTCAGCGTGCGCGGGCCCGGCCCGACATCGAAACTGCCCTGGAACTGGACGAGCTGGCGAAGACCGATGCGGCCAAGCCAATGGCGCAGCGGCACATATTCCCCGAAAGGCACGAGATGATGCTTGTCGTAGGTTTCAACGATTTCGCCGCCCGCACCGACGACATAGAGGCTGTTGTAGAAGACGCGCAAACGGTCCGATGGACCGCCAGGTTCCGGCTCACCGCGATTGGAGCCGGCGATCAGCAGTGCGCCTTCGGGCAAGACGCGGCCGATGGCGGAGAGAACATAGGGCTGGCGCGCAAGCAGCACCGGCACAGCATTCTCCGGCCAGACGACGACCGTCTTTCCGTCGATGCCCCGAGGCCGTTCCGGCGTCGGATCGCGCGACATGCGTAGAAGCTGCCCGATGATGGTGAGAACACGGTTCTCATCCGCCCAATCGTCGGCGAAAGGCGTGTTCGGATGCACGATCCTGACGCTGACGCCGTCGGCATATTTCAACTCGGCCGAGGAAATGCGCGCGGCACCTCCAACCCAGATCAACGCCAAACCCGCCAATGCAATCAAGGGCGCGGTGAGAAGCTCGCCGTCTACGGCCCGCTGCGCTGGGCTGACACGCGTATCGAACGCAGCCGGCGAACCGACGATCAGCAGCGCGATGAAAGAGAGGCCATAGGCGCCGACAAGCGCCGCAGCCTGCATGAGCGCATCCGAGCCTGAGAAACTTTCGCCGATCAGGTTCCACGGGAAGCCCGTCAATATATGGCCACGGAGCCATTCCAGCACCGTCCAGGAAACCGCGAGCACGACGACACGCCGATAGCCGCGAAACCAGAAGAGCCGTGCAAGCGCCGCGGCGGCGCCCGTGAAAAGCGCGAGGCCCGCCGGCAGAAGAGTGACGGCGACGGGAAGCAGAAAGGCGAACTTCTCCGCTTCGACCAGAAAGGCATGACCGATCCAATAGAGCCCGAGAAGGAAATAGCCGAAGCCGAACCACCAGCCGACGACGCCCGCACGCCACAGAACACGGCGGCGGCGCGATCTCGTCGGCTCGCCTACACCATCCAGAAGCCAGATGAGGAAAGGCACGGTGATGAAGAGAACCGGCAAGAAATCATAAGGCGGAAGGGCCAGCACGCTGACGGCGCCGGCAGCAAACGCCGCCAGATAGCGCCGCCAGCCACGCAACTCGGCCAGCGCGACAGCGACACGTTCAACGCGATAGACGGCGGCAGCAAGGCCGCTTTCAACCCGCACCGATCAGCCCTCCGCCGTCACGGCGGGCACAGCGTCTTTCTCGGCCGCGGTCAGGAGATGAATACGCATGCGCTTGATACGGCGGGCATCGGCGTCCTTCACCTCGAATTCAAGACCGGCGGGGTGGCGGACAAGTTCGCCACGCAACGGAACGCGGCCGAGCAACGAGAAGACAAGCCCCGCCAGGGTATCGACATCGTCTTCATGCTCTTCCTCGACGAGGCGGAGGCCGATCATATCCTCAAGATCCTCGATCGGGCAGCGCGCATCCGCGTCAATCGTACCGTCTTCGCGGCGGACGAGAGCCGGGCCTTCATCCGTATCATGCTCGTCTTCTATTTCGCCGACGATCTCCTCCACCAGATCCTCGATCGAAACGAGACCGTCCGTGCCGCCATATTCGTCAATGACGAGCGCAAGATGGATGCGCGTCGCCTGCATTTTCACGAGAAGATCGAGAGCGGGCATCGATGGCGGCACAAAGAGAATATTGCGCCGAATGGACCGCAGCGAAAAAGCCGGCCGTGGCGGCGCCTCTTCTTCCTGCGGCGCAAGCCAGGCGAGCACGTCCTTCAGGTGGACCATGCCGATGGGATCGTCCAGCGTCTCGCGATATATCGGCATGCGCGAATGGCTCGACACATGGAACAGGCGGAGGCACTCCTCGAGCGGACAGCTTTCCTCGACGCCAATGACATCGGCGCGCGGCACCATGACATCGTCCACGCGCAGCTCGCCGAATTTCAGGATGTTGACGAGCATATGCCGCTCTTCGGCGGTGAGGCTGCGATGCATGTCCTCATGCTCTTCGATCACCTCTTCCAGGCTTTCGCGGAGCGAACCGTCGCCATTGCCGTTCAATCCGAGCAACGCGCGGAGCCAGCCGAAACGCGAGCGGCTGCGCGATGCGGCGGAAGCGTCTTTGGGGGAAGGGGCGAGAGATCTGTCGGTCGTATCGGCCATTGGCTTTTATTATTGTCCGGGGTGATCGGCGCCGTAAGGATCGGCAATGCCGAGGTCTTCGAGAATGTCGCGCTCCAGGGCTTCCATTTCGTCGGCATCCACATCTTCCATGTGATCGTGTCCGAGAAGGTGGAGCACGCCATGCACGGTCAGATGAGAGAGATGGTCGGCGAACTTCTTGTTCTGATCGAGCGCTTCGCGGGCGATCGTTTCGCGGGCGAGAACGACATCACCGAGAAGCGGGGTAGCGCCGCCGAAGACCGCCTCGGGGGCGCCGGTGTCGGGCATTTCAGCAGCCGGAAAGGAGAGCACATTGGTCGGCCCCTCCTTGCCGCGATAGGCCTTGTTCAGCTTCGCTACCAGCGCATCGTCGCCCAGCACGATGCAGAGCTCGGCGCTCTCGTCGCCGCGTGCGACTGCATATGCGTGTTCGGCCGCGCGGCGAACCGTTTCATCCGTGCTGCTTTCCCAATCTCCGGCTTCGCGCAGAACCTCGATCTCCAGTCCGGAAACGGAACTGCGGACCTTGGCGCTGCGCTTTCGCCCCGGCGTGCCGTCGGAACTCATCTAGTGCCCTCCGCGAGAAGACCACGTTCGCGGGCATTGTAAGCCTTGACGATGCGGGTGACGAGCGGATGCCGCACGACGTCGGCGTCGGAAAAATGAACCGTGGAACAACCGGGAACGCCATCGAGCACTTCCAGTGCATCGCGAAGGCCGGACTTCGCGCCGAGCGGCAGGTCGACTTGGCTCGGATCGCCCGTAATCGCCATGCGGCTGTTTTCGCCGAGGCGGGTCAGAAACATCTTCATCTGCACGGGTGTACAGTTCTGCGCCTCGTCGAGAATGACGAAGGAATTCGCGAGCGTTCGTCCGCGCATGAAGGCGAGCGGCGCGACTTCGATTTCGCCGGACTCGATGCCCTTCATCGCCTGCTCGCCCGGCAGTGTGTCGTAGAGGGCGTCGTAAAGCGGACGGAGATAGGGGTCGATCTTTTCCTTCAGGTCGCCCGGCAGGAAGCCGAGACGTTCGCCCGCCTCGACGGCGGGGCGGGACAGGATGATGCGATCCACGCGCTTCTGCAGCAGCATGGAAACGGCGACGGCGACGGCGAGATAGGTTTTGCCGGTGCCGGCGGGGCCAACGCCGAAGACGAGTTCGTTCGACATCAAGGCGTCGATATAGGTGCCTTGAGTTTGCGAACGCGGGCCGATGACGCGGCGCTTGGTCTGTATCTGCTGCCGCGCGAGGCCGCTTTGCGGCTGGGCGAGGTCGGCATCGGGTGCGGTTGCCATTCGGATCGCTCCTTCCACTTCGCCGGTGTTCACTTCCTGACCGGATTTGAGCCGGGCGTAGAGGTCCTTGAGGACGCGATCGGCCTGGTTGCGCGCATGGGCATTGCCCGTGATGACGAGCTTGTTGCCCCGCGAGGTTGCAAGCACGCCGAGACCTTGTTCGATGCGCGCGAGGTTTCTGTCATTGGTCCCGAAAAGCTCGGTCAGCAGACGATTGTCGTCAAAAGCAATGACAAGACTGTCGACGCCGCCCGCTTCGCCCTTGTTCGATGTCTTCATTCCACCTGTTGCGCTCAACTGCACCCTGTCCTTTCGACGTGCGCCTGACCACCGACAAATTCCGACTTCATTCAGGCGAGAACGGCCGCTTCCTCGCGGAGACGCCCTCGCAGGCTGTTTCGATGTCCTTCCTCGATCACAACATCAACAAGGCTGCCGAAGAGATGTTCCGGGGCATCGTCGATATGTACCGACTGAAGATAGGGACTGCGGCCGACAAGCTGGCTTTCGCCACGGCCCCGCCGGTCGAAAAGGACCGGCATGGTGCGGCCGGCGCATCCCGCATTGAAGGCAAGCTGCTGTTCGCCGAGAAGGGCCTGAAGACGCTGCAGGCGCTCGCTCTTCACTTCCTCGGGAACCTGATCTTCCTCGGTCGCGGCGGGCGTGCCGGGACGGGGGCTGTATTTGAAACTGTAGGCCTGCGCGAAGCCGACGGTGCGGATGAGATCGAGCGTCGCCTCGAAATCCGCTTCCGTCTCGCCGGGAAAGCCGACGATGAAATCGGATGAGAGGGCGATGTCCGGCTTCGCGGCGCGGATGCGGCCGATGATGCGATGGTAGCTATCCGCATCGTGACGGCGGTTCATCGCGGCAAGGATACGGTCCGATCCCGACTGGACGGGCAGATGCAGGTAGGGCATCAGCGCCGGCACGTCGCGATGGGCGGCAATCAGCTCTTCATCCATGTCGCGGGGATGGCTCGTCGTGTAGCGAAGCCGCGCGAGACCTTCGATTTCCGCAAGCGCACGAATGAGGTAGCCGAGCGTCGCGGGACGCCCCGCCTGATCCTCGCCGTGCCAGGCATTGACGTTCTGGCCGAGCAGCGTGATCTCGCGCACGCCCGCATCGACCAGCGAACGGGCTTCATCGAGGATGCGCGCGACGGGACGCGAGAACTCGCTGCCGCGCGTATAGGGCACGACGCAGAAGGTGCAGAACTTGTCGCAGCCTTCCTGAATGGTGAGGAAGGCGGTTGCGCCGCGTGCGAGCGTCTTGCGCTTTTCGGCCATGGGAAGGCTGGCGAACTTGTCGTCCACCGGAAATTCGGTCTCGACGATACCGGGACCGCCATTCGCAAGGCGCGCGACATATTCCGGCAGACGATGATAGGTCTGCGGGCCGAGCACCAGATCGACCACAGGCGCGCGGCGGCGCATTTCCTCGCCCTCGGCTTGCGCGACGCAGCCGGCCACGCCGATCAGCAGCTCCTCGCCGCGACCGGACTTTTCCTTCTTCAGCTCGCGCAGACGGCCGAGTTCCGAATAGACCTTTTCCGCCGCCTTTTCGCGGATGTGGCAGGTATTCAGAATGACGATATCGGCGTCTTCTGGCGCGTCGACCTCGGTATAGCCGGAGGGGGCCATGACATCGACCATGCGGGCCGAGTCATAGACATTCATCTGGCATCCATAAGTCTTGACGAAGATTTTTTTGCGCGGCGAGCCGGGCTCGGCCTCGGGGCCCGCTTCCGGCATGACGCGACGGGATGGCGCTTGATTATCGTGCAATGTGTGCGCTCGTCTCCTCAGGGAACTCGACTAACGGCACGAGCCTATCATGTATGGACGGCGCGCGGCGAGATGATTGGCCGCGCTCAGGCACCGGCGGCGCGAGGTGCGGCGAAGCTGCCGCTTTCGGCGAGCGGCGGCGTGGGCGCGGCCTCGTCCCAGCGACCGATAAGGGCCTGCGAGACGCCGCGGCGGCAGCATTCCTCACAATAGAGTGCGAGTGCCTTCCGGTTGCCGATCTGGCGGATCGTGACCGGCCTGTGATACTCGACCGTCACTTCTATGGGGCCGAGACGGAAGGCCTCCCAGAGATGAGGAAAAAGTTCCATATCGCCATACCAGGCGAAGAAGGGCCGGAAATAGCGCCCCATCGGCATGCCATGAAGCTTCGTATAGGCGACTGAGACTGGCTGGACGACGAGATCGTCCTCGCGGTCCTCGTCGCCATTGACGATGGTGAGTTGGGCGACGCTCATCAGGGCGCTTTTGAAGGAGAGAACCCTGTTGCCATCGCTCGATGTGCCTTCCGGGAACAGTACCAGGCGATCGCCGGCCGCGATCCGGGCATGGATCTCGTTGCGCGAGTGAGCGGTGCGGGTGCGCCGTTCGCGCTCCACGAAGACCGTCCGCTGCAGCCGGGCCAGCGTACCGAAAAAGGGCCAGGCGGCGACCTCGCTTTTCGCGACGAATGAGCAGGGCTGGAGCGAGGCAAGAATGGGGATGTCGAGCCAGGATGTGTGGTTTGCCGCCACGAGGCAGGCACTGCCTTCATGCGGCATGCCGCGCGTCGTGACATGGATGCCGATCAGGCGGCAAAGAAAGCGGTGATAGCGATTCGGCAGCGCACGCGCATAAGGCAGGCGCAGCTTCAGGCCAAGCCATTGCAGAGGCATGAGCAGGACGGCGGAAAGAATAAAGCCCGTCAGCAGTACAGCCGCCCGCGCGGTAGCCATGTGCGTCTCCCGTTCTCCCAGCCCTACCGGCGAAAGAACATCATCCCTTGCTCTTGCCGTCCGGCTTCTTGTTGCGGTCGAGCGGCAGGCCGTAAAGCTCAAGCCGATGGTCGACAAGTTCGAAGCCGAGCTCTCTGGCGATGATCTGCTGCAGCCGTTCGATTTCATCGTTGTGAAATTCGATGACCGTTCCTGTCTGAAGATCGATCAGGTGATCGTGATGCTCTTCCGGCACCTGCTCGTAGCGCGAGCGGCCATCGCGGAAATCATGGCGTTCGAGAATGCCTGCCTCTTCGAACAGCCGGACCGTGCGATAGACGGTCGCGATCGAAATCTTGCTGTCGACGGCAGCGGCGCGGCGATAGACCTCCTCCACATCCGGATGGTCATGCGCAACGGAGAGCACACGCGCGATCACGCGGCGCTGGTCGGTCATACGCATGCCTTTTTCCACGCAGAGATTTTCGATCCTCTCGGGATCGTTATCCGCAGCGTCGGAATGCAGGGCGGTGGCTGTTGTTGTCTTGTCTGTCATTGCCCGCATCATAGGCCAACCGCCGCCTGCTTGTCATTCAGCTTGTACCGGCCTCTTCTACCGGCGCGCGTCAGGAAATCCGCATGCTTCATGGCCATAAGACCCTTCGGCGATCAAGGTTTTATGACAGGGCGATGGAAGGCGACAAATCCAGCCGCAGCGTCCGCGCGGCGACCCGCGAGGTACCGCGCGCATAATAGGCCGGACGAATGCCGACGGAGGTGAAACCGAAGCGCTCATAGAGACGAAGGGCGGCGGGATTGTCTTCCGCGACCTCCAGGAAAAGCGCGTCGGCGCCCGATGCCAGTGCATAGGCCGCAGCGGCCTGCAGGAGAAGGCGGCCCGTGCCGGCGCGGCGCAGCGCGGGCGCCACGCATATGGTGAGAATTTCAGCCTCGCCGCCGCCAAGCCGGGCCAGCACGAAGCCTTCCGGTGCGGCCTCCGGGCCCCACATGAAACCGAATACGCCCGGCATCGCGAGCAGCCCGGCAATGGCGGCCTCGCCCCACGCTTCCTCGAAGCACAGAGCATGAAGCCGGGCGAGCTGGGGCACCGAACTCTTGCCGATAGCTCGCGGCATTGCCTCTCCTGTGCGAGGCGTTGTCACGCTGCCGCACCCGGGTCGATCCCGCCGGGCAGTTTGGCATCGGGCGCACGGAGATAAAGCGGATGCGGCGCCGTGCGGAAGGCTTCCAGGCCCTCTGCCTCCAGCCGCGCCATGGCGATGCGCGCGACCGCGGCCGCATCCGGCTGCGGCCTCGCATCCGAAAGACGAAGGCCGGCGCGGCCCTTCAGGCACTCGGCAAGAAGTTGCGCGCCCGTGCCGACCAGGACGAGCGGACCGGCGGGAAGATGCGCCGCCACATCATCGAGACCCACCAGTTGCGGACCGGCGAGCGATACGTGCAGGGAGGAAAAGGCCTGCAGATAGACCTCGTTTCGCCGGGCATCGAAGGAGGAGACGATGATTTCCTCCGGCTTCGCTTCGGCCGGCTCGGCGATCGCTTCCAGCGTCGTCACGCCGACGAGGGGAAGGCCGAGCGCAAGCGCCAGGCCGCGCGCGGCGGCGAGGCCGACGCGAAGACCTGTAAAGGTGCCGGGGCCGACAGTGACCGCCAAGGCGTCGAGATCGGAAAAGCCGAGCGCGGCTTCGGCCATGAGGGTTTCAAGGGCGGGGAGCAACGCCTCGGCATGACCGCGCGTCCGCAGCTCGAAGATCGACGCCAGTTCGCCCTCGCCGTCGCGGATGGCGGCGGAGAGCGCACCTTGCGCGGTATCGAGGGCGAGGACCAGCAACCGAAAATGCTCCGTCGTCAGATGATCTTGCAGGCATCTTCAAAGGAAAGGCGAGGACTGCGGGCAAACAGGGCCGATGGATCGCCATGACCTATATTGCAGAGGAAGTTCACCTTCACCGTGGTACCCGCAAAGAAAGCGTCGTCGACCTTCCGCATATCGAAGCCGGACATGGGACCGCAATCGAGGCCGAGGGAACGCGCGGCGATCATGAAATAGGCGCCCTGCAACGAACCATTGCGGAAGGCCGTCTGCTCGGCCCATTCCTTCGACCAGTTGAACCAGTTCTTGGCGGTCGGATCATGCGGGAAAAGCTCGGGCAGACGTTCGTAGAACTCGACATCGTAGCCGATGATCGCGGTGACGGGAGCCGCCATCGTTTTCTTCAGATTGCCTTCGGACAAGGCCGGGGCGAGCTTTTCCTTCGCTTCCTTCGACTTGACGAAAATGATGCGGGCGGGAGAACAATTGGCACTGGTCGGCCCCCATTTCATCAGATCGTAAAGGGCGCGAAGCGTCTCGTCGGAGACGGGCTCCGCCTTCCATCCATTATGGGTGCGCGCATCGCGGAACAGAATGTCGAGTGCGTCGTCGCCGAGCTTGCCGCTCATGCCGGGTCTCCTCGTCTCAATTAATGGTCTGCCAAACCGAGAAGGCCACGATAACGCTTTCGCGCGGCCGTGCCAGACGCAATATCGAACGCACGGTCAGACTCAGACCTGGCGGACCTCGACGATCTCGGGAATGTAATGCTTCAGCATGTTCTCCACGCCACGCTTCAAGGTGACGGTGGAAGAAGGACAACCGGCGCAGGCGCCTTGCATGTTGAGAAAGACGACGCCTTCCTCGTAGCCCTGAAACGTGATGTCGCCGCCATCCTGCGCGACGGCAGGGCGGACGCGGGTATCGAGTATTTCCTTGATCTGGGTAACGATCTCGCCGTCTTCGCCCTCATGCGCGGCATGGGCATCGTCATCATCTGGCGCGGCGGAGAAAAGGATCGGCGCGCCGCCGGTGAAGTGCTCCATGATCGCGCCGAGAAGGGCCGGCTTCAGATGCTGCCACTCGCCACCCGACTTGGTGACGGTGATGAAGTCCGAGCCGAAAAAAACACCCGTCACGTTCTCGACTGCAAAGAGGCGCATAGCGAGCGGCGAACGCGCGGCGGCTTCCGCTGTCGGAAAATCGGCGGCGCGCCCTTCACCCAGAACTTCGCGTCCGGGCAGAAATTTCAGGGTCGCCGGATTCGGCGTCGCCTCGGTCTGGATGAACATGACAAAACCCTTGTGAGAGGGGTGGTTTAGCGGGCTGTCCCGCATGGATGGGCTATAGATGGACCGCGAGGGCCGGAGAATCAAGCCAGCGTGCGGATCGCTTCCTCGGTGAGGTTACCGGGCACGACGGTGACGGGGATCGGGAAGGCCTTTTCGCTGGCGCTCGCGACCATGGTTACGAGAGGGCCGGGCCCTTCCTTGCCGAGACCGGCAGCGAGGACGAGGATCGCGATATCCTTGTCTTCGGCGATCAACTGCATCACCTGCTCGGCGCGGCGCCCTTCGCGGATGACCAGTTCGGGCATGATGCCGGCATATTCGTTCACATGCGCGGCAAGCCTGTGGAGCAGCTCTTCCGCCTCCTCGCGCGCTTCTTCCTTCATGATGTTCTGAACGCCGAGCCATTGCTGCGAAGCCTCGCCCGGCTCGATGACGGCGAGCAGCGTGACGACGCCGCTTGTGTGGCTGGCGCGGAGACTTGCGAAATGGAGCGCGACCTCGGATTCAGGTGTGCCGTCAACGACGACGAGAAACTTGCGCCTTTTCGGCGGGGCGACGGGGCGGCTCGGTGTTTCGGATTCGCTCATGCGGCGGATGCTGCCATCGGCGAGGGCGGCGGGCAAGCCTCGGAGAGAAACGTCCTATTTCAGCAGGATATTGGCGATTTCGCGCAGCTGGGTGCGGGCGCGCAGAAGATAGAAGCCCTGCATGGCGAGATGGTTCGGCTGGAACTGGGCATCCGGCGCGCCATTCGCGACCACCCATGGATCGAGCAGCGCGGCCTTGCGGAAGCTCTCCACCATCTCGTTCCACGGCTTTTGCAGGTTCCGTTCCTTGATGACAGGTGCGAAGTCCACGCTCAGCCCCTTCAGGACCATGTAGTAGCCATAGAGCTTGCCCTTGGTCAGATAGAAGACATCGTCGGCCTCGGTGTCGAAAAAGCTGCCGGCCTCTTCCGTCAGATGACGATCGATCAGGGCGGAGGAAGAGCCCAGATCGGCGGCGAAGCGCTCGATGGTCGCGAGAAGATTGTCCGAGCGGATATCGAGATTGGCATTACCGGCGACGAGGCGGGCGTTGTAACTCATGAGACGCTTGCGCGCGTCGCGATATTGCGATTCCGAACTTGCACGAGGCGCAAGCGATACGCTCGGATTCCAGATCCAGACGTTTCCCGGATATTGAAGAAGACCTGCGGCTCGCTGCAGATCGGGATCGGCTTCGGAAGAGCCGCGCGTGCGGCCGAGCTGGTCGGTCAACTCGAAACCGAAACGCGCCAGCGCCGACATGATGCCCTGCTGGAAGTTCGGCATGTTGTCGAGCATGGACCCGGGCATGAAGAACGGATCGTTGGCGGTCCATGCGTGCTGGTTCACTTCGCGATCGATCAGCGCCACGGTATAGGCCACCGCCTCGCTGCCGCCCGGCTGAAGATCGGCGGCCGATGGCGCAAAATCCGGATCGTCGTCGACCTTGTGAACGATCAGCATACCGATCGGATAATAAAGCAGAATGAAGACGATGAAGGCGGCAAGGAGACGCCAGAGGATGCCGCGCATTCCAGGCCTGTTAAGGCGCGAAAAAAAGCCGCCCGCCGAAGCGGCGGCACCGGCGCCCGCAGCGGAAGCCGCCGTGCCATCTCCCGAGCGATACATCCAACGGTGACGAAGACGCTCACGCATACCGGCAATTCGGTCGCTGAAGGACATGGACGGAAACTTCCTCCGGGTGTGTGTGCTCTCTCTGGATATCCCATTCTAGATGGGACGCGCGCGCCGCGGATCAAGCGGCGGCACGCTTCAGATGAAGCCGACTATCTCCTTGACGCGAGCGACAACGGGATCGGCGATTGCGCGGGCGCGGTCGGCGCCTTTGCTCAAAATGCCGTCTATATAGGCCGGATCGGCCATGAGGCGCGCCATTTCGTCCGTGATCGGCGACAGTTTCTCGACCGCAAGATCGGCGAGTGCGGGCTTGAAGGCGGAGAATTGCTGGCCGCCATATTGCGCGAGAACTTCTGCCTTCGTCATGCCCGCGAGGGCCGCGTAGATGCCGACGAGATTTTCGGCGCCGGGGCGGCCCTGCAAGCCTTCGACGGTTTCGGGAAGAGGATCGGGGTCGGTCTGGGCCTTGCGGATTTTCTTCGCGATGTCGTCGGCGCTGTCGCGCATGGTGATGCGCGAGAGATCGGAGGGGTCCGACTTCGACATCTTCTTGGTGCCGTCGCGCAGCGACATGACGCGCGTCGCCGGGCCCATGATGAGGGGCTCGGGCAGGGGGAAGAAATCCTGCGCGCCGAAGTCGTTGTTGAATTTCTGCGCCGTGTCGCGCGCGAGCTCGAGATGCTGCTTCTGGTCGTCGCCGACCGGCACATGAGTTGCGCGATAGACGAGAATGTCAGCTGCCATAAGGATCGGATAGGCGTAGAGGCCGACCGACGCCTTCTCGCGGTCCTTGCCCGCCTTGTCCTTGAACTGCGTCATGCGATTTAGCCAGCCGATGCGGGCGACGCAATTCAGTATCCAGGCAAGCTCGGCATGGGCCGCGACTTTCGACTGGTTGAAAATAATGTTCGTAGACGGATCGATACCCGCCGCGATGTAGGCGGCAGCGACCTCGCGCGTATTCGCGGCGAGTTCCTTCGGGTCCTGCCAGACGGTGATCGCATGCATGTCGACGACGCAGTAGATGCATTCATGCGTCTGCTGCAAACCGACGAAATTGCGGATCGCGCCGAGGTAATTTCCGAGGTGCAGATTGCCGGTCGGCTGCACGCCCGAGAAGACGCGGTTCTGGGGTTTTTCCATAGAAGGACATCCGTCGCGCTGGCCCGAATTCGGGCAAAGTTTCAGCGTGGTTATGCGGCGGGCGAGCCTCGAAGGCAATGGTGGAAAGGCGGCTCTAGTTGAGAACAATTCGCATGTTTGGGCGGACTGTCATCGAACTGTCACTTAACTGTCACAAAGAGTTTTGCCGGTCGTTGTGCCCGCTCTCGGCGGACGTGACTGGCCGACGGGCCGTGACCCGGAAGACACGGGGAGGCACATAAATGCGCCCTGCCCGGGAAAACTTGCCCCCGGTTTTCAGCATCGGAAAATAAGGGCCGGGCCGAAAATATTATCCCCGGTTTTCCGGCCGCCGATTTTCAGAACTCGAAGCGCAGTTCCGCCTTCAACCCGTGGTCGCGGGCTTCCGAGGCGTATTCGCCAGCATAGCCGAAAGTGAGGGTCGTGCCGGTGTCGAGCTTCAGGTCGATGCCGGTTTCGAGGGCGAGGGCGTTTTCCGAGATCGGCGTGCCCCGGACCGCGAAGGTGGCGGCGGGAGCGGAGGCGAAAGCGGCGCGCGACGAGGGGTCGACATCGCCGAAGGCATGGCGCCAGGCGAGCGAGCCCGCGAGCACGACCTGGCCGGTCTGGCGGCGGGCGCGGAGGCCCAGCGTCGAGACGCCGGTGGTGCTGGAGGTCGAGCCGAAGGTCAGCGCGGCCGGGCCGCCGGTCTCGGTGAAGCCCCCGGTCTCGACATGGATGCCGGCAAGCCCGGCGAAGGGCGTCAACACGAGGGGGCCGATATCGAGATCGAAACCGGCTTCGGCGCCCGCCTGGAAGGTATGCGTCGTGTAATCGGCCGCAAGATTATTCGTCAGCCCACCGGCGATGACGGTGCGGCGGGTGTCGACCGTGCCATAGGCGTAGGAGACGACCCCCTTCAGGTCGAAGGCGCCAAGCGCCGTGCCGGCATAGCCCGCGATGTGAAAATTATCGCTATCGCCCGAAGACGACCGCGTAGCGACATCATAAGTCGAGCGGCTGTAGCCGAATGCGAGACCGGCCTGCGCCCCCGGCGCGACCTCGCGGTCGATGCCGCCCATGAAACCATAGACATCGCGGTCGATCTCGGCGGCATTGCCGTTGCCGTCCGTGCGGCCCCAGCTTCCGAAGACCTGGCCCCAGATGGCGGCTGCGCCCGGCACGGCATCACCCGCAGCCGGTGCATAGGCAAGGCTCGCCAGTCCGCCGCCACCCGAACCGAGGATCGCGGCGAGACGGTCGAGCAATTGCTGGCGGATCTCGGCGGCGGTCATGAATTGCGCGGTCGCGGAACTGGCATGGGCCTCACCCGAAAGCGCGTCATAGGCGGCGCGGGCTTCCTCCTCGGTCATCAGGATGATCTCGTCGTAGAGCGGATGGCCGGGCCCGAAGTTCTCCAGAGCGTTGCCGACACCCTTCTGGTTCTGTGTATTGGCGACATCGCCGAAGCCGGCATCGCCGCCGTCGCCGTCGTGATTCAACACCAGTTCGAGAAAAACATTGTTGGCATCGTAGGAAAGTTCAGGCGTCAGAAAGGCAAAGCTGGCAGTCACCGCGCCAAAGGCGCCGGTGACGCCTCCTGTTGCCGAGAGGATCGTGTAGACGAGGCCGGGTGTGTAGGTCGTGCCGTCATCGGTGCCGTTCTCGGGCGAGACATGAACCGATGCCCCGCCGTCGATCGTCAGCGAACCGGCGATGTCGATGAAGTCGTTGCCGATGCCGGGCGTGTTGCTGCCGTCGTTGACCTCGACATCGTAAATGGCGCCATCGCCGAAAGTCACATCGCCATAGGCAATCATGGCGCCGACCGAGTTGCCCGGCGCGAAGATGCCGCCATCGCCGACAACGGCATTGTTGACGTTGCCGGTACCGCCGAGGCGTCCGCTGCCCGAGACATGAATCGTGCCGCCCAGCGCATTGCCGATAACGAGAGTGCCGCCGGTGACATGCGTATCGCCTTCGAAGTTCTCGCTGTAGCCTGTCAGCCGCGTGATGCCGGCGAGCTGCATGATGGTGCCGAAGCCCGAAACGACGGGTGCGAAGATATGTTCGAGCGCGGTGTGATTGAAGACGAGGCGGCCGTCGCCGCCATCAGCATCGCCGAATTCGATTTCGGCAGCTTCGAGCGTGCCCGCGCCCGCCGCCGCTTCGCCTTGCGCCGCGCCGATGTTGATGGTTGCCGCTGAATTTGCGCCTAACGCGGCGAAGATCGTGCCGTCGCCGCCGGCGCCGAGGCGCAGCAGGCCGCCATCGGACAGAAAAATGTGGCCAGTGCCCACGGTGTACTCATCGTTTCCGCCGAGAATCAGATCGTGCTCGACGCGCTCGTCCTCATCCGCGAGCGTCCGCCAGACCGAGCCCGCGCCGGTGATCGTCACGATGCCTGTGCGCGAGGAGCCCATGCCGACCGGTCCGCCGCCGGTTTCGAGACGGCCGCCGTTCGAGACCGTAACAAGTCCGGTCCCGTGATTGCCGAAATCGATGCTCCCGGTCGAGGAGAGAAGCGAGCCCGTACCGTCGACCTCGATGCGGCCGGGCGTATCGTGACTGAGGGAGGCAAGGACGAGAGTGCCGAAATGTTCGAGCTCCGCACCTTCCGACACCGAGAGAAGGCTGCCGCCATTGCCCCACACGTAAAAAGTGGTCCACGCATTGTCACGGCCGACAGTCCATTTCGTGCCCGCACCGGAGAGGCGGATTTCGGCGCCGGTATCGTCGTCGTCGCTGCTGACAGAGCCGTGGTTGCTCGTCACCTCTACGCCGCCCGTGAAATGGAGCGAGGCAAATTCCAGCGGATGCCCGGCGTCCGATAGATACCCGGAATGAATGGTATCGGCAGCGACGGTGCCGCCATCGACGATGAGCGTGCCACCCGAGGCGTGGACGAGGCTCACGTCGATATTCGTTTCGTCGAAGACAACCTCGCCTGTGCCGCGCTTCACGACATAGCCGCGGGTGGAACCGCCCGCGATAGAGCCCGAGAACGTACCGTCCGTAGACTGATCGAAATGCAGTTGGCCGGAAGGGGTCGTGAATTCGATATCACCCTGGAGGCTCGTCGTATTGCCGATCAGCGTGCCGCCCGCGATCTCCGTGCCGCCGGTATAGGTGTTTGCGCCGGTGAGACTCGTGCGGCCATTTCGCACCAGCAGGCTTCCGGCGCCCGAAATATCGGCATCAAAGGCATAGTCGTTGTTCGTATGGTTGAAGACCAGCATGCCCGTGCCCGCGCCGAAGACGACCGATGCCGCGTCGAGCATGCCTGCGGCAGCGGCGGCATCGCCCGAGGCCGCGCCGATGTTCAGCGCGCCGGTGGAGGAAGCATTGCTGGCGATGGTGACGGACGCTGCTTCGGCTGCACCGCCATCGGAAAGGGTCAGCGTGCCGTCGCCGTAATTGCCGACGAGAAGCGCACCGACGATGGACCAGACGGAATCCACGCCCGAGACGGTGACTGTGCCGGTGCTGCCCACCTGTCTTCCGACATGACCCGCCAAACTCGAGACCGCGCCACCGTCCGATATGTCCAGCGTCGCCGACCCCGACCAGCCGACATTGAGGCCGTTGCCGCCGGTGTTGGTCCATGTCGAACCCGCGCCGTCGACCGTGACGGTGCCGATGCCGGCGGCAAGGTCGCCGATGAAGCCGCTCATATTCGAGACGGCACCACCGCCCGAAATGCCAAGCGTACCGTTGCTCCTGGCGCCGACAACGAGATCGCCAGAATTGGTCCATGTCGACCCTATGCCATCGACCGCGACTTCGCCGGTGCTGCCGGCCTGATTGCCGATCGAGCCCTCGTTGTTCGAGACCGCGCCGCCGCCGGAAATTTCGAGCGCGCCTTCGCCAGCGCCGCCTATCGTGAGTTGACCGCTGTTCGTCCATGTCGAACCGGCGCCGTCGATCGTTGCCGTGCCGCTGCCGGTGGCGGTGGTGCCGATGGCCGCGTTATTATTGGAGACCGCGCCGCCATTGGTGACGTTGAGTGTGCCGGTGCCGGAATTGCCGATATAGAGCGTGTTGCCGATGGCCCAGGTGGAACCGGCGCCGTCCACTTCGACGGTGCCGCTGTTGCCCGCCGTTTCACCCGCCGAGCCGATGCTGGAGAGAGCGCCCGCCGCGCCGATCTCTGCGGTGCCACCATTGTTGACGATGGCGACATCGCCCGCACCGGGCACGCCACCGGCCCAGTTGCCGGGATCGAACCAGTCGCCGGCACCGCCGCTCCAGAACGAGTCCGCACTGGCGCCGGAATGAGGCAGCGCGGCAAGCGCGGTGCCGAGCATCAATGCCGCGATGTGGCGGCGCCTCGCGGCGGCCGTTCGGTTGCGCGCGGTCATCGAGATTCCCCCCTCTTCGTCCGGACACTGAACCGGGCCGATTGTCCGGGGACGGAGGCCGGGGAGACAGATGTACAGGTGTACAGGTGCCATCGACCCTGCCGGGGGGTAGAGTCCGGTAAAGGCCGCCAATTCAGGGGGACGCGGGCGCTTGGCCGAGGAACGCATCATCGTTGCCGACGATCATCCGGTTTTCAGGATGGGGATGCGGCATATTCTGGCGCGCGTTTCGCCCGGCGCGGCAATCGAGGAGGCGGGGACGTTCGAGGAGGTGCTGGCGCTTTCCAGAAGCGGCGCGGCGCCAGCCATGTTCGTGCTCGACCTGGTGTTTCCCGGTTTTGCGGCCGAAACGTCGATTGCCGATCTGCGGCGGCGCTTTCCACGCGCGACGCTCGCCATCGTCTCCATGGCCGACGATGCCGAGACCATCGACCTCGTGATGGCGGCGGGCGCCGACGGTTTTGTCGGCAAGGCGGTGCCGCCGGAGGAGATCGCCGAGGCGCTGGGCGCGATCCGCGCCGGCGAAATCGTGGTGCGGTCGGCCGCGCCCGACCTGCCATCGGCACCGGGACGGGCGGCGGGCGAAGACGAGGTGCAGCTTTCGCCGCGCCAGCGCGAAGTGCTGCGGCTCGTCGCCACCGGCATGACCAACAAGGAAATCGGGCGCCAGCTCGGCATATCGCCGGTGACGGCGCGGATGCATGTGTCGGCGCTCTTGCGCACGCTCGGCGTGCCGAGCCGCGCGGCGGCGGCGGCGGTGGCGGACCGTCTTCTCTGACGCTCAGCCGCGTACGGCCTCGCCGGAAATATCCAGAGCGGCATCGAGGGCAAAGCCCGTCAGCAGGGCGCGCAGTTCGGCCGGATGAACGGGCTTGCGCAGAAAGGGAATGCCGGCGCGGGCGAGGCGGGCCAGCGTTTCCGGCTCGGTGCGGCCCGAAACGATTGCCGCGGGCACATCCCAGCCCTCGAAAGCGCGGACCGCCGCGATGGCATCGAGACCGTCCGTTTCGCCGCCGAGATCGAAATCGCTGACAATCGCGTCGCAGCCGAGCGGGCCTCCGGGCAGCGCGCGAAACGGCGTTACCTCGCAGCCCCAGCGGCGGAGGAGCATGGCGCTTGCGGCGAGAACATCGGCGTCGTCGTCGATCAGGCAGACGCGAAGACCCGTCAATGGATGCTGGCGGCGGGCGCGGGAGACAGGCGCGGTGACGGGCGCGACCGGGCGCAGGCCGGATATGCGCAAGCGCGTGCCGCGGCCGGGGGCGGAGGCGGCACTCACATCGAGAGCCATCAGCTCGGCGAGGCGGCGGACAATGGCGAGGCCGAGGCCGAGACCTTCGGTGGCGCGGACGGCCGGGCGGTCGGCGCGGTAGAACTCGTCGAAGATGCGCCTGAAATCCTTCTCGGCGATGCCGGGGCCGGTGTCGACGACCTCGATTGCGATGCTGCCGCCGGCGCGGCGGGCGCCGACAAGGATGCGCGCGCCTGGCGCATATTTCAGCGCATTGGACAAAAGGTTCTGCACCATGGCCGAAAGCAGCGCGGGGTCGGCCTCGACCCAGAGCGCCGTCGGGACGATGCGAAGGGTGCAGCTATTCGCGGCGGCGATGTCGGCATTCTGCCGGGCAATGCCCTGCAGCATTTCGCCAAGCGCGACGGGCTCGGGCTGGGGAACGACGCCGCCGACATCGAGACGCGAAATATCGAGCAGCGAACCGAGCAGGCGGCTGACCGAGCGTGCGGCATTGTCGACGCTGCCGACGAGCTGCGCCGCCTCGGCGCCGAGATCGATATCGCGCAAGCAGGCGGCGAAGAGGCCGATGGCGTGGATCGGCTGACGCAGGTCGTGACTTGCATGGGCGAGAAAGCGCGACTTGGAGAGATTGGCCTCGACGGCCTCGGCGCGGGCCCCTTCAAGCTCGGCCGCCATTTGCGTCAGCTCGGCGAGGCGAGCGTCGAGCGAACGGGTGAGGCGCAGATTGGCCTGCATGAAGCGCAGCATGCGGATGGCGAGAATCGAGAGGATGGCCGCATAGAGGAGCACCATGCCCATGATCACGGCGCCGAGAAAGGCCGGGTCGTGAAAGAGATGGGCGAGGCCGAGCAGCGGCACGGAGGTCCAGAGGCTGACGAAGCAGGAGCGCGGCAGCACATGCTGCGAGGAGACCGCGCCAAGCGCCGTACCGCCGAGCGCCAGCGAATAGACGAGGAGAGTCTGGAAGTCGCCGGTGGCGGCGCCGAAGCCGCCGAGACCCCAGGTGATGCCGACCAGTGCCGTGAGGCCCGTATGCGCGGCACCGTAGCGTTGCGCCGACGGCTCATCGGCCGGGGGGCTGCGCAGATAGAAACGGGCCAGCAGCGAAAGTGATAGCGACAAGAGGATCATCGCCACGCACCAGAGCAGGGGCCAGCGGTCTTCCGGATGGGCACTGACGAGAACGCCCGCCGTCGCCGCGACGACGCCGATATGGACGAGCCAGGCCTGGAAGCCGAGATCGAAAAGATAGTCGAGCTGCCACTTCTCGGCCCGCCCGATGGCGCGAAGCCCTTCGAGATTCACCCCCGGCCCCTCCCCTGCCTTTCCCCCGCTCCTATCTCCGGCCTGCGGGGGCATTATGTCAAGGAATGGAAGGGAGCGGCTCAGCCCCGCGTGAAGGCGCGGCGGAGGTCGCGGAGGCGGGTGGCGCCGGTGATTTCGCAGAGAAAGAAATAAGCGAGGGCGCCGCCGGCGATGAGCGCGAAGAGGGCGCCGATGCTGACAAGGAGGCCATTCTCGAAGAAGGAGCCGAGGGCGCGGGCGCCGAACCAGAGGGTGGCGCCCATGCCGAGGGCGGCCATGAGCGTCAAGGGCAGGCGGCGGGCGAGCTGCGCGTCGACGATGAATTCCTTTCGCCGCCAGAGGCGCGCGGCCAGCTGACCTGTGTTCACCCAGGCGGCGAGCGTGGTGCCGATGGCGATGCCGATGAAGCCGAGATACCAGAAGAGCGCGAAGCTCGTGACGATGTTGACGACGATGGAGATGGCGGCGAAGCGGAGCGGCGTCATCGTGTCCTCGCGTGCGAAATAGGCGGGGGAGAAGACCTTGTTGAGCACGAAGGCGGGAAGGCCGAGGGCATAGACCGTCAATGCGAGGGAGGTGGCGACCGTATCCTCGCGGGTGAAGGCGCCGCGCTCGAAGAGGACGCGGATGATGTCGAAGGACAGGACCGCGGCGCCGACAGCGGCGGGGATGGTCAAGAGCATCGAGAATTCGACGGCGCGGTTCTGCGCCCAGTTGGCGCCCGCGCCATCATCGGCGCGGAGGCGGCGCGAGAGATCCGGCAGGAGGACGACGCCGATGGCGATGCCGATGACGGCAAGCGGCAGCTGGTAGATGCGGTCGGCATAATAGAGCCACGACACCGCGCCCGCCTGCAGCGAGGCGATCATGGTGCCGATGGTGAGATTGACCTGGGTGATGCCGCCCGCGATGACGCCCGGCACGCCGAGGCGGAAGAGGCGGCGGACATCGGGTGTCAATTTCGGGAGGCGGAGCCGCAGCACGAAGCCGGCGCGCCAGAGCGAGACCGCCAGCCAGAGGAACTGCACGACGCCTGCCGCCGCGACGCCCCAGGCAAGCGCCTCGCCCGGATTATCCATCACGGGGATCAGGAACAGGATCGCGACGATCAGCGTCACGTTGAGCATTACCGGCGCGGCGGCGCCGGGAAAGAAGCGGCCGAGCGAATTCAGGATCGCGGATTGGAGCGCGGTGAGCGAGATGAAGAGGAGATAGGGGAAGGCGATACGCGTGAACTGGACGGCCCAGTCGAATTTCTGCGGGTCTTCGGAAAAGCCGGGCGCGAAGACGGACATGATCCAGGGCATGGCGAGTTCGGCGGCGATGGTGAGCAGAAGAAGGGCGACGAGGAGGACGGAAAGCGCATCCTCGGCGAAGCGGCGAGCCTCCCCTGCCCCGTCCTCGAGCTTTTTGGAGAAGAGCGGCACGAAGGCCGAGTTGAACGCCCCCTCGGCGAAGATCGAGCGGAACATGTTGGGCAGGCGGAAGGCGACGAAGAAGGCATCCGCTATCGGCCCGGTGCCGAGCGCCGACGCCATCATGACGTCGCGCAGGAAGCCGAGCAGGCGGCTCAGAAGCGTGGTGCCGCCGACGGTGGCGGCGGAGCGGACGAGGCTCATCTGGCGGAACCGGCTGTAGCGGGAGGCGGGCGCATCGCGGGGGACCTTCGATCTTTGCCGTAAATCTCTAGCCCGGTTCGCGGGAAATGGCGAATGGCGCGGCGCGAGGGGGCGGGGTGCGCTTCGGGGTGCCTTATATCGTACTCTATCGAGTATCTTTTTTAATATTCTTTGAAGTACTAATTATTGTCCGAAATTGTCCCGGACATAGCAGGAGCCAAGGCTTTGCCCCGAATTGCCGCCACCGCCATTTCCAGCATCAGCGCGCTGAAGCAATCGCCCGCCCGGATCATCGAAGAAGCCGGGGCCGGACCTGTCGCCATTCTCAACCACAACAAGCCGGTCGCCTATCTCGTCGCGCCGGATACTTATGAACGCATGCTGGAGGCGCTGGCGGATCATGAGGACATGAAGCGGGTGCTTCACCGGGAGGGGCAGGAAGTGACGCCGCTGATACCGGAAGGCGCCGGGGAAGGCCGCTACCGGCTGGGCTTTGTCGAGGAGGCGATGCGGGAATGGCAGGGGCTGGCGCCTTCCGTGCGGCAGCCCTTCGAGCGGACGCTGGCGAAACGGCTGGAGGAGCCCCATGTCGAGCGGCAACGCTTTCCGGGGTTACCGGGCTTCTACCGGATCAAGCTGAAAAAGAGCGGCTCGGGGCCGGTCTATGTGCTGGTCTACAAGGTGGAGGGCGAGCGGATCGAGGTGCGGGAGGTGGGGACCGGGCGGGAGGATGCGCGGATGGACGAGGGGGTGTGAGGGTGGCGGCTGAAAACCCCAACCGCCGCGCCCCCGCCCCAAACGGCTTGCAGCCGTTTGACCCTCCCCCGAGGGGAGGGTGGAAGAAAGTGATCGGCTCTTACTCCGCCGCCACCGGCTCTTCGCGCTTGGCGCGTTTGGCGGGCCTTGCTTTTTTCATCGGGTCGGCGAGGGCTTCGAGGAGGTGGCGTTCGACGGCTTTCTTCTTGTTGGCGTTCGTGACCTTGTGGCCGATGACATCCTTTACATAGAAGACGTCGACCGCGCGCTCGCCATAGGTGGTGATGTGGGCGGAGCCGATGGTGAGGCCGAGATGGAAGAGGGCGCGCGAGAGCGCGTGGACGAGGCCCGGACGGTCGAGGCCGTTCACCTCGATGACCGTGTAGTCGTCGGACGCGTCATTGTCGATGAAGACCTGCGGCGCGACGGAGAAGGCCTCGGCGCGGCGCTCGCGGCGCGTGCGGCTCTCGATCGCGTCGGGCGCGGAGATTTCGCCGGAGAGGACTTTCCTTATCATTTCTTCCAGACGGATGATGCGGCGCTGTTCTGAAATGGCGAGGCCTTCGGGGTCCTGCACCCAGAGCATGTCGAGCGCCATGCCGTCGCGCGTCGTGAAAATCTTCGCGTCGACGATGTTCATGCCGAGCGCGGCGCAAGCGCCGGCGAAGCGCGCGAAGAGGCCGGGGTGATCCTGCGTGTAGAGAGTAAGTTGCGTGACGTCACGCGTCGGCTCCGGCTCGGCGAGAATCGTCAGCGGCTCCTCGCCCGCGCCCTGGATGAGGCGCGCATGGCGCTCCTGCGTGTCGGTATCGAGGGAGAGCCAATAGCCATCGGCATGGCGCGTGAGATAACGCTCGCGCGCGGCTTTCGACCAATCGGCGAGGCGCTCGCCAAGCTTCTCCTTCGCCTCGGCGACGCGGGTCTTGCGGTTGACGGCGCTGTCGCCGCCCTGCAGCACGGCTTCGGTTTCAAAATAGAGCTGGCGCAGAAGCTGGCCCTTCCAGCCGTTCCAGACGCCGGGGCCGACGGCCTTGATGTCCACGACAGTGAGCACATAGAGCATTTTCAGGCGCTCGGGGCTCTGCACGAGATTGGCGAAATCGCGCACGGTGCGCGGGTCGGCAATGTCGCGGCGCTGGGCGACGTCGGACATGACGAGATGGTTCTGCACCAGCCAGGCCACCGTTTCGGTTTCGCCGGGGCCCATGCCGAGGCGCGGGCAGAGGCGGCGCGCGATGCCGGCGCCGGCATCCGAGTGATCCTCGTCGCGGCCTTTCGCGATGTCGTGAAGGAAGACGGACATATAGACGGCGTTGCGGCTTTTCACCTTGCCCATGAGTTCATGGGCAAGCGGATACTCCTCGACCGAGACACCGCGTTCCACTTCCGAGAGGATGCCGATGGCGCGCAGCAGATGTTCGTCGGCGGTGTAGTGGTGATACATGTTGAACTGCATCAGCGCGACGATGCGGCCGAAGTCGGGCACGAAGCGGCCGAGGACGCCCGCCTCGTTCATCCAGCGCAGCGTGATTTCCGGCGTCTTCCTCGAGGCGAGGATTTCGAGGAAGAGACGGTTCGCCTCCTCGTTTTTCCGCAGCGAGGCATCGACGAGTTTCAGCGAGCGGGTGAGAAGCTTCAGCGCGTCGGGATGAATTTCAAGGCCGTGGCTTTCCGCGACATGGAAGAGGCGGATGATGTTGACCGGGTCCTTCTCGAAGAAGTTCTGGTTGGTGACATCGAGACGGCCGCTTTCCAGCGTGAAGCCGCGAATGACCTTCTTGCGGCGCATCGCCTGCATGAAACGGCCGATGGAGGGCTTCTTCTTTTTTTCCTGCTCTTCGAGCACGGCGCAGAAAATGCGCGTGAGATCGCCGACATCCTTGGCGATCAGAAAATAATGCTTCATGAAACGCTCGACCGCGATCAGCCCGCGATGGCCGTGATAGCCGAGGCGCCTGGCCATTTCGGTCTGGAGGTCGAAGGTGATGCGCTCCTCGGCGCGGCCGGTGAGGAAGTGCAGCTCGCAGCGCACCGCCCAGAGAAAATCCTCGGCCTTGCGGAAGGTCTGGTATTCCTCCTTCGTGAAGACGCCCGCCTTCACGAGATCGGAAGGCTGCTTCACGCGGTAGACATATTTGCCGATCCAGAACAGCGTGTTCAGATCGCGGATGCCGCCCTTGCCTTCCTTCACATTGGGCTCGACCAGATAGCGGCTCTCGCCCGCGCGGGTGTGGCGGAGGTCGCGCTCGGCGAGTTTCGCATCGACGAATTCATTCGCCGTGCCCTTCACCACCTCCTCATCGAAGCGGGCTTCGAGATCGTTGAAAAGGGCGCGGTCGCCATAGATGAAGCGGGCTTCGAGAAGCGCGGTTCGGATGGTGAAATCCTCGCGCGAAAGGCGAATGCAATCGGCGATGGAGCGCGTCGAATGGCCGACCTTCAGGCCGAGATCCCAGAGCACATAGAGCATGTATTCGACAACGCTCTCGCCCCAGGGCGTCTGCTTGTAGGGCAGCAGGAAAAGGAGGTCGATGTCGGAGCCCGGCGCCAGCGTGCCGCGGCCATAGCCGCCGACGGCGGCGATGGCGATGCGTTCGGCCTCGCTCGGATTGGAGGCCGGGAAAACATGCCGCGTGGCGAAGGTGTAGAGCTCCTTGATGATCACATCCTGGAGGTAGCAGAGGCTTTCGGCGCAGGCGCGGCCCTTATGCGCACCCTGCTCCAGCCGCTCGCGGGCCTTGGCGCGGCCATCGAGAAGCGCCGATTTCAGCACCTCGACCACGGCGCGGCGGCGCGAGAGCTCGTCGTCCGAAGCGGCGCTGCCGACGGCTTCCAGCCGCTGCCGGATCAGTTCCGGATCGGCGATTTCAAGCAGGCTGGGCATTGTGCGGCCCATGGCGGGGCAACTCCTGAGACGACGGAAATCGAGGCGCGGCGCGATAATGCGGGGCAACTTATCCGAGCTTTACCACGATCCGCCAAGCTGTAGAAACCGTTACGGTTTTTTCATGACACTCCCGGCTTTCGCCACATTTTTGCCGGGCTTTCGCCATGAACGGGCATAAATCGCTGAATGACCGGGCGCGGGGCCCGGTCCTCCGCAACCAACCCGAAGGAGAGAAATCATGCGAAAGACAGCAGCCCTTCTCACCATAACGGTTTTCACAGGCAGCTTGGCGCTGGCGGGCCCGGCGGCGATGGCCGGCCCCCAGCCGGTGAGCGATCTGTCGCGGGGCGAAGCGGAAGAGCTCTGCCAGATGCTGGACGACCAGTTCCAGTTCACCATGAAGTTCAAATCCGACCTTCCCTATGCCGACAAGGCCCAGAGCCTGCGCGATAGCGGCATGGAGAAATGCAGCGGCGAGAACCCGGCGCAGGGCGTGGCCGACCTGCGGGATTCGCTCGAAACCATGCATGTGGTGCCTGCGACGCTCTGATGGCACGCGGTGGCCGGGACGCCCCCGGCCACCGCAGCTTGACAAGATTTTCTCAAGGCCGACATTGTGCCCCCGAACAGGACCGGACAGCCGGCGGCGCCACCGCGCCGGGAAGGGGCGTGAGGCGTTGAGCGAGCAAACGGAAATCGACCGGCGGAAAATCTTCAGCAGGCTCCTGCAGGGCTGGTGGAAGGACCGCGCGCAGTTTTCGCGCAAGAAGATCAAGCGGACCTGCCCCGTTTGCGGCTATCACGGCGTGTTTCTTTCGGTGGGGCGGCCTTCGCGCTGGGATTCGCGCTGCCCGAATTGCGGCTCGCGCGAGCGGCACCGGCTGCTGCAGCTCTATCTGACCGAGCACGGCATCGACCTCTCGACAAAGAAGATCCTGCAATTCGGCCCCGAGAAATGGCTGATGCGGGCGATGAAGAACAACCCGGATTACGAGCCGGCCGACCTCTATGCGAAGATCGCGAAGTACCGGCTCGACATCACGAAGATCGACCGGCCGGACAATTTCTTCGATGTGGTGATCGCCAATCACGTCTTCGAGCATATCGACGACGACCGACCGGCGATGACGGAAATGTTCCGTGTACTGAAGCCGGGCGGCTATGGCTTCTTCTCGGTGCCGATCAATCTTTCGCGGGAAGAGACCTATGAGAACCCCGCGATCACCAACCCGGACGAACGCTTTGTGCATTTCGGCGGCACGGACCACAAACGCTATTACGGGCGCGACTTCGCAAGGAAGCTCGAGGCGGCGGGGTTCACCTCGGTCGAGATTTACCGGCGCAAGCCCGAAGAAGAAGTGAAATGGGGCTTGCTGCGCGACGAATGTATTTTCGTGGCGCGGAAGTAGGGGCGGCGCTTCACCCTCCGATGTCATCCCGGCGAAAGCCGGGACCCAATCCACGCTGAGGGGTGTTTCGCTGCTCAATGCAGCGGGCGGCGCTACGTCTCATTCCGATAGCTTTTGCCAAGGGAACCAATGGGTCCCGGCTTTCGCCGGGATGACATTTGTTTTTTTGGCTTTCGCCGGGATGACATTTGTCTTTATTCGCCGTCCTTCGCCGCCAGCGCCTTCAGCTTGTAGAGAAGTTCCAGTGCTTGCTTCGGCGAGAGTTCGTCGGGGTTGAGGTTTTTCAACTCCTCTTCGGCGGCGCTCACCTTTACCGCCGGGGCGGGTTTTGCGGTGGCGGAAAAGAGGGGCAGGTCGTCGATCAGTTTCGTGCGGGCTTCGTGGTTGCCGCCTTCTTCCAATGCGGCGAGGACGGATTGGGCGCGGGCGATGACGGGCGCGGGGAGGCCCGCGAGTTTTGCGACCTGGATGCCATAAGAACGATCCGCCGCGCCGGGCGCGACTTCATGCAGGAAGACGACATCGCCCTGCCATTCCTTGACGCGCATGGTGGCGTTGGCGAGATGGGCGAGCTTTTCCGATAGCGCGGTCAATTCGTGGTAGTGCGTGGCGAAGAGGGCGCGCGACTTGTTGACGCCGTGGAGATGTTCGACGGTTGCCCAGGCGATGGAGAGACCATCGAAAGTCGCGGTGCCGCGGCCGATCTCATCGAGGATTACCAGCGAACGCTCGCCCGCCTGATTGAGGATCGCCGCCGTCTCGACCATTTCGACCATGAAGGTGGAGCGGCCGCGCGCGAGATCGTCCGCCGCGCCGACGCGGGAGAAGAGGCGGTCGACAACGCCGATATGCGCCTCGTCCGCCGGCACGAAGGAGCCCATCTGCGCCATGATGGCGATGAGCGCGTTCTGGCGGAGGAAGGTCGATTTACCCGCCATGTTGGGGCCGGTGAGCAGCCAGATATGCTTGCCGCCGCCGCTCTCCGCCGAGAGGCTGGTATCGTTCGGCACGAAGGCCTGGCCTGTGCGGGCGAGTGCGGCCTCGACCACCGGATGGCGGCCGCCGCGAATATCGAAGGCGAAGCTCGCATCGAGGCGGGGGCGGACATAGCGCCGCTCGGCGGCAAGCTCGGCCAGCGCCGCCGTCGCATCGAGACGGGCAAGCGCCTCGGCGGCGCGGGAGAGAGACGGCGCCTCAAGGAGCGTCGCGGCGGCGAGTTCGTCGAAGAGGGCGAGTTCGATTTCGAGGGCGCGGCCGGCGGCTTCCGCGATTCGGCTGGCGAGGCCCGCAAGCTCCGCCGTGGTGAAGCGCATCGCATTCGCCATGGTCTGACGGTGGATGTAGCTGTCGGAGAAAGGCGGCGCGAGGAGCTTTTCGCCGTGGCGGGGCGGCACCTCGATGTAATAGCCGAGCACATTGTTGTGGCGGATCTTCAGGGCGGCGATGCCGCTTTCGCCCGCATATTTCGCCTGCAGCCCGGCGATCAATTTGCGCGCGTCGTCGCGCAGCGCGCGGGTCTCGTCGAGTTCGGGGCTCGCGCCCCTTGCGATGAAGCCGCCGTCGCGGGCCAGGAGCGGCAGTTCTTCGGCCAGCATGGCGGCGAGGCGGGACTGGAGGGACGCGGCGGTGCCGCGCATCGCCTCGCATTCGCGCGCGATTTCTTCCGGCAACGGCAGGAGCGAGGGCGAAGCGCCATCAAGCGCGGCGCAGAGGCCATGCGCGGCAGCGAGACCATTGGCGATGGCGGCGAGATCGCGCGGGCCGCCACGGCCGAGCGAGAGGCGGGAGAGGGCGCGCGCGATGTCGGGCGCGGATTTGAGACCGGCGCGGAGGCGGGCGCGCATGTCGCGCGCATCATGGAACCACTCAACCGCATCGAGGCGGCGGTTGACCGCGGCGGGATCGGTCAAAGGGGCGGCGAGACGGGAGGCAAGCTCGCGCGCGCCGGCACCCGTCACCGTCCTGTCCATGGTGGCGAGGAGGGAGCCGGCGGTCTCGCCCTGCAGAGTCCTCACCAGTTCGAGATTGGCGCGGGTGGCGGCGTCGATCGCCATGGTGTCGGTGGCGGCGACGCGGCGCGGCGGCATGAGGGCCGGCATACGGCCGACCTGCGTCAGCTCGACATAATCGAGAAGCGCGCCCATGGCGCCGAGTTCGGCGCGGGCGAAGGCACCGAACCCATCAAGCGCGGAGACGCCGAGATGGGACTTCAGGCGGCGCTCGGCCTGGCCGCTCTCGAAGCGGATGGCGGGAAGCCGCGTCAGCGCCGCGCCCGATTGCGCGAGGAGGGCGGCGAGGTCTTCGTCCTCGTCCAGCGTTTCCGGCAGCAGCAGCTCGCCGGGGGAGAGACGCGCAAGCTCGGCGCCGAGCGCCACGGGGGCAAGCGAGGTGACGGCGAAATCGCCGGTCGAGACATCGACCCAGGCGAGGCCGAAGCCCGCCTCCGCGCCGGTGCGGGACAAGGCGGCCAGATAATTATGGGCACGCGCATCGAGCAGCGTGTCCTCGGTCAGGGTGCCGGGCGTGACGAGGCGGGCGACGGCGCGGGCGACGACGGATTTGGCGCCGCGCTTCTTCGCCTCCGCCGGGTCCTCGACCTGCTCGCAGACGGCGACCTTGAAGCCCTTGCGGATGAGACGCTGGAGATAGGCATCATGGCTGTGGACGGGGACGCCGCACATGGGGATGTCCTCGCCCAGATGCTTGCCGCGCTTTGTCAGCGCGATGTCGAGGGCGGCGGATGCCGCTACGGCATCCTCGAAGAAGAGCTCGTAGAAATCGCCCATCCGGTAGAAGAGGAGGGCTTCGGGCCAGCGCGCCTTGATCTCCAGATATTGCGCCATCATGGGTGTGGCATCTGCCGGGATGGACGGCAGGGCAGACGGGATTTCGGGAGTGAAGGAGGTGGCGGGCTCTGACATGGGCCGGAGACTAGCAGAATGGCGGGGGGCGAAAAGACGGGAATGAGACCGCCCCTAAAGAGGGGCTCGCGGCGGCGAATCGGGGCTAAGGTGGCGGGAAATCCACCATGTTCCCTTGTTATTGGGGGATCGCCAGCCTACAAAGCGGCTCCAAGGGCGGGGTTCCGGCACATTGGCCGGGTAGCCCGCATCATGCCGAAAGCCGGATCCAGACCATGAGCAAAAAGCGCCGTCAATTTACCGACGAGGAAGCGCTCCTCTTCCATTCGCAGGGCAAGCCCGGGAAGCTCGAAATCAACCCGACGAAGCCGATGGCGACGCAGCACGACCTGTCGCTCGCCTACAGCCCCGGCGTTGCGGTGCCGGTGCGCGCGATCGCGGAGAACCCGGACGCGGCTTACGAATATACGACCAAGGGCAATCTCGTCGCGGTGATCTCGAACGGCACGGCGATCCTCGGGCTCGGCGATCTCGGCGCGCTCGCCTCGAAGCCGGTGATGGAAGGCAAGGCCGTCCTCTTCAAACGCTTCGCGGATGTCGATTCCATCGATCTCGAGATCGATACCAAGGATGTCGACGCCTTCATCAATTCGGTGCGCTATCTGGGCCCGTCCTTCGGCGGCATCAACCTTGAAGACATTTCGGCGCCGGACTGCTTCGTGATCGAAAGCCGGTTGCGTGAGCTCATGGATATTCCGGTCTTCCATGACGACCAGCACGGGACCGCGATCATCACCGCTGCCGGGCTCATCAACGCGCTCTTCCTTACCGGGCGCGACATCAAGGACATCAAGGTCGTCGTCAACGGCGCGGGCTCGGCGGGCATTGCCTGCCTCGAACTCATCAAGGCGATGGGGCTGCCGCATGACAACGCCATTCTCTGCGACACCAAGGGCGTGATCTACAAGGGCCGCACCGAGGGCATGAACCAGTGGAAGTCGGCGCATGCGGCGACGACCGACGCGCGGACGCTGGAAGAAGCGATGGTGGGCTGCGACGTGTTCCTCGGCCTGTCGGCCAAGGGCGCGATCAACGCCAAGATGGTGGCGTCGATGGCGCCGAAGCCGATCATCTTCGCGATGGCGAACCCCGATCCCGAGATCACGCCGGAAGAAGTGGCGCTGGTGCGCGACGACGCCATCACCGCGACAGGACGCAGCGACTATGCGAACCAGGTGAACAATGTTCTCGGCTTTCCCTATATCTTCCGCGGCGCGCTCGATGTGCGCGCGAGCGCGATCAACGAGGACATGAAGATCGCCTGCGCCGAAGCTCTGGCGAAGCTTGCGCGCGAGGATGTGCCGGACGAAGTGGCGGCGGCCTATCAGGGCGAGCGTCCGCGCTTCGGCCCGCAATACATCATTCCCGTGCCGTTCGACCCGCGCCTCATCCGCGAAATTCCGCCGGCGGTGGCGAAGGCGGCGATGGATTCCGGCGTTGCGCGGGCGCCCATCGTCGACATGGAAGCCTACAAGAACCGCCTGTCGGCGCGGCTCAACCCGACGGCGGGCACGCTGCAGGTGATCGTGGACAAGGTGCGGCGCGACCCGAAGCGCGTCGTCTTTGCCGAGGGCGAGGAAGAGCGCGTGATCCGCGCGGCGCTTGCCTTCCGCGATGCGGGGCTTGGCCACCCGATCCTTGTCGGCCGCGACGAACAAGTGCGCGAGACGCTGAAGCAGATCGGCCTCGACCCGAAGACCGACCTCGACATCCGCAACGCACGGACCTCCGACAAGGTCGATTCGTATACGGAGTTTCTCTACAAGAAGCAGCAGCGCAACGGCTATCTCTATCGCGACTGCCACCGGCTGGTGAGCAACGACCGCAACATCTTCTCGGCCGTGATGCTGGAACTGGGCGATGCCGACGCGCTGGTGACGGGCGTGACGCGGACCTATTCGGTGGCGCTGGAAGAAGTGCGCCGGGTGATCGACGCCGTCGACCATCGCCGTCCGATCGGCGTGACGCTGGTCGTTGCGGGCGGGCGCACGGTGCTTGTGGCCGATACGAACGTGCATGAGATGCCGACCGGCGAAGAGCTTGCCGACATCGCGACGCAGGCGGCGGAAGTGGCGCGGCGGCTCGGCTATGAACCGCGCGTGGCGATGCTCGCCAATTCGAGCTTCGGCACGCATGCGCATGAACGGCCCTCGACCGTGCGCGACGCGGTGCGCATTCTCGACGAGCGGCAGGTCGATTTCGAATATGACGGCGAGATGGCGGCCGATGTCGCGCTCAATCGCGAGACGATGGCGCTTTATCCGTTCTGCCGGCTGAGCGACACGGCGAATGTGCTCGTGATGCCCGCGATCCATGCGGCGTCGATCTCGACCAAGCTTCTGCGCGTGCTGGGCGGCTCGACGCTGATCGGGCCGCTCCTCGTCGGCCTCAAGCGGCCGGTGCAGATCGTGCCGATGACGGCGACGGTTTCCGACCTCGTGAACATGGCGGCGCTGGCGGCTTACGATCTTTATCGCTGAGGCGCGCGCCCGTCAGGCTTTGCCGTTCGGCGTTCCGTATTTGACGCTGAACTTCGACAGATAGCGGTCGGAGATCTGGGCGACGGGGAAGAGGATCAGCACGTCGGTGGTGCCGAACTGGTGGTCGATCACCGCGCCTTCGCCGATATAGCAGCCGGCACGGAGATAGCCCTTTATCATCGGCGGCAGCGCGCGCAGCGCCTCGCGCGGGTCGATGTCTTCCTTCGCCATGCGGTTCATCTCCACATAACGCTCGGGCAGCGCGCGGACCTTCCAGTCATCCGGCGCGGCATGATTATGGGCGAGGTAGGAAAGCGGCGCGGCGAGCGCGTCCGGGTTCGTGCCCTCGAAGCTCGCGCAGCCGAACATCACATCGAGCTTGTGCTCGGTGACGTAATGCATGATGCCGTGCCACAGAAGCTCGACCGTCGGCTTGTTGCGATAGGGCTTCAGCACACAGGAGCGGCCAAGCTCCAGGAAATTCAGGCCCGAATGGCGCGCGAGCAGCGGCGCGATGTCGAATTCGCTGGCGGTGTAGAAGCCGCCTTCCCGCTCCGCCACTTCCTGGCGGAGCAGCCGGTAGCAGCCGACAACGGCTTCGGGCGGCAGATCGCCGCCTGCGCCCTCGCCCGCCGGCGCGAGCGAATGATCGACCACGAGAAGATGGTCGCAAATATCGTCGAAGCGGTCGAAGTCACGCTTGCGGGCGCGGGTTTCGGCATCCGGCTTGGCCGACATTTCCTCATAGAAGACGCGGTAGCGGACCGACTGGGCGGCGTCTATCTCCGGCGCCGAACGCGCAAGCCGCACTTCGAGCGCGCCCTTGCGGCCATAGCTCAATCGGTCGGCGGCAGCGGTCGCCGCCAGCGGATCGACGCTCCGGCCCATCTCTCTGGCATTCATTATCGCGGAACCCGAACCTTTACCTGCACCAACACCGGCATACGAGACCTGTCGCCACCCGCCGGGCGCCACAACTTCCCCCTTCGCGCCCGTGACTGCCCCTCGATCCAGCGGGGGAAGCTCTCGAACGGCCATTTCGCCTATCCTTTCATCATCGCCGCCAGATGCCAAGCAAGGCGGGCAGATAGAATTCCTCCCCCTTGTGACAGCTTCAGGCGACAGAAAAATGTCGGCAATCGGCGGATTTATTCCGGCGTGGCCGGGGCGTGCCCCCGGGGCGGGCGGGGCGCCGGCTGGAAACGCATGACCACGAGGATGAGGAGAATGGCTGGCAGGCCCATAAGGGCCGTGGTGATGAAGAACGGAATATAGCCGGCGGTCTTGGCGGTCAGGTGCGGGGCCATACCGATCAGCGGCAGGGTGAATGAGGCGGTGGCGGAAAAGCCGTCCACCATGACGCCGGAAAGGCCGCCAAGGATCTTGCCCGGCAGGGCGAAGGCAGAGCTGAAAAGCGCATATTGCGTGGCCGCGAAATCATGGTTCACGAGGCTCGACATATAGGCGATGAGGCAGGTGCCCGCGAAGCCGCCCGAGAAATTCTCGATCGAGATGGTGACGGCGAGGGCGGCGGGATCGGCACCCCGGAAGGTGAGCCAGACAAAGATGAGATTGGTGCCGGTGGCGGCGACGGCGCCCGCGAGAAGCGAGCGCAGGACGCCGATCCGCGCGGCGACGATGCCGCCGATCAGGGCGCCCGCGATCGTCATCCAGATGCCGTAGAGCTTGACCACGGTGGCGATGGTCGAGAGCGGGAAGCCGAGGTCGATATAGAGCGGGTTCGCCATGACGCCCATGACGAAATCGGGCACGCGGTAGAGGCCGATCAAGGCGAGGAGGACGAGCGCCCACCAGCCGTAACGCTGGAAGAAATCCACGAAGGGGGCGACGACGGCACGGTAGAGCCAGGCGATGACGAGGGCGGGGCGGCCGCCGACATGGAAGTGGCGGACGAAACCATCGACCGTTTCCTGGCCGATGACGGGGGCCTCGGCCTCGGCAACGCGGGGCGCGAGCAGCGCGGCGGCGATGCCGACGCCCATGAGCGCCGCCATCGACAGATAGGCCGCATTCCACGAAACGCCTTCGGCGAGATAAAGCGCGCCGGCGCCGGAGGCGATGAGCGCGATGCGGTAGCCGAGCTGGTAGACGGCGGCCATGGCGCCCTGCTTCTCATCCGACGCGGCCTCGATGCGCCAGGCATCGACGGCGATATCCTGCGTGGCGGAGGCGAAGGCGAGGACGAGGGCGAAGAGCACCACCGGCGTGAGCGAGGTGGAGGGATCGGAGAAGGACAGACCGGCAAGAGCGGCGGCGGCGACAAGCTGGGCCAGCACCATCCAGGCGCGGCGCTTGCCGAGCAGCCGGTCGAGCAGCGGCAGGCGCAGGTGATCGAGCACCGGCGCCCAGAGGAACTTGATCGTGTAGGCGAGGCCGACATAGCTCATCAAGCCGATATCGGTGCGCGAGATGCCGGCTTCGCGCAGCCAGGCCGACAGGGTGGAGAAGACGAGGAGGAAGGGAAGACCGGCCGAGAAGCCGAGCAGCAGCATGATGATCATGCGGGCTTCGGCATAGATGGCGAGGCCAGCCGCCCAGCCACGAGCGCGTGTCAGCATTGTCATTCGGATGGGTCCCCTGTCCTCAAGCGGCAAGCGCCACCACTTTAGGCGCGATTCGCCTTTTCGCCAGAGGCGGCCTTCAGCGGCGAACGGCGGCCCGCCCAGCGCGCCAGCGCCGCGCCCAGCTCTTCCGCCGCCACGGGCTTGGAGAGGTAGTCGTCCATGCCGGCATCGAGACAGGCCTGACGGTCATCCGCCATCGCATTGGCGGTGAGGGCGATGATCGGGAGGGCGGCATGCGGCATTTCGAGATCGCGGATGCGGGCGGTGGCGGTGAAACCATCCATGCCCGGCATGTGAAGGTCCATCAGCACGAGGTCGATCTTGCCGCCGGTATCGGCCTCCAGCGCGGCGACCGCTTCCGCGCCGTCGCGGGCGAGGCGGACGGTGTGGCCGGTATGTTCGAGCAGCGTGCGGGTGAGGAGGGCGTTGATCTCGTTATCCTCCGCGACGAGCACATTGAGCGGGGGAATGCCGATGACGGGGACGCGGGGCGGCATCATCTCCTCGTCCACCACCTCATCGTCATAATCATGCGTGTGGGGCGCGCCGACATCCGGCATCCAGTGGCGCACGCGGAGCGCGGTGAGGCGCGCGATGAGCGAGGCGGCGCGAACGGGACGGATGAGATAGCCGTCGAAGGGCGCATCGGGACCGGCGGTGAGTGCCGCCAGCCGGCCGCGATCCTGCGGGCGGAGCAACATGAGGGTGGCGAGGCCGGGCTGGCGGCCACGCGCATGAGCGGCGAGGGCCGCGCCATCACCGGCGATGCCGTCGAGGGGGCAGATGAAAATATCGTAGGGGGACGCATCGAGCGCGCGGATAAGCGCCTCCCGGTCAGCGGCAAGATATGTATCCGCGCCGGCGGCCGATGCTGCGCGGGCGAGCGCCGCACCGACAAGCGGCGGATCGTTGAGGATGACGACGCTGAGACCGGCGAGCGGTTCGGGCGCGGGGCCGTCATGCTCGCCAAGCGCGAGGCGGAGCGGCAGATGGGCGCGGAAGACGGAGCCCCTGCCCTCCTCGCTCTCCACCTCGATGCGGCCTTCCATTGCGCCGACGAGACGCTTCGTGATGGCGAGGCCGAGGCCGGTGCCTTCATAACGGCGCGCATGAGACTGATCGGCCTGCGCAAAATCGTCGAAGATATGTTCGCGCGCCTGTTCGTCCATGCCGATGCCGGTATCCTCGACTTCGAGGATGAGACCGATGCGGCCTTCTCTCTTTCCGTCGATGCGCCTGCCGGCCGGCGAGGTTTCCTCGCGCAGGAGACGCAGCGCGACGCCACCCCTGCCCGTGAACTTGATGGCGTTGCCCGCGAGGTTGAGCAATATCTGGCGGATGCGGGCTTCATCGCCCATCAGCATGCGCGGCACGGAGGGCGAAATTTCGGTGACGATTTCGAGGCCCTTGTCGAAGGCACGCGGCGCAAGAAGCTCGGCGACGCTTTCGAGGACGTTGCGCGGATCGAAGGCGGCTTCATCGAGCGTGACCTTGCCGGCTTCGATTTTCGAATAGTCGAGAATGTCGTTGATGATGTTCAAGAGCGCCTCGCCAGATGCGCGCACGGCCTCGGCATAGGAACGCTGGGCGGGATCGAGCTTCGTGTCGAGGAGCAGCTTCGTCATGCCGATGACGCCGTTCATGGGCGTGCGGATTTCATGGCTCATGGTGGCGAGGAAGAGCGACTTGGCGCGGTTCGCCTCCTTTGCCTGTTCGAGGGCGATGGCGAGTTTTTCCTCCGCGTCCTTGCGGTCGGTCACGTCGCGGCCGACGGCCTGGATTTCCACCAGCTTGCCGTCTTCGTCGCGGATCGCGAATTCTTCCCAGGCGATGCAGCGGGCGCCGCGCGCCGTCAGCGTCCGTTCGTCGTAGCGGATGCGATAGGGCGGCATGGAGAGGCCGGAGAAACTTGCCAGCATGCGCGGACGCTCGCCTTCCGGCAGGTCCGGCACGAAGGTGCGGCCGATGACGTCTGTGCGGAGCTTGCCGAAAGTGTCGCAGAAGACGTCGTTCACATAAGTGAGGCGGCCGCGCAGATCCTTGCGGATGATGACGTCGCCCTGCGCGCGCACGAGATCGCGGTATCGCTCCTCGCGCTCGGCGATTTCCCATTTCTCGTCGCGAAGCGTTTCGATGCGGGCATGCAGCGTTTCGATCTCGGCCATATGGGCGCGGGCGCGCGCGGAGGCACGGCGCCAGGCTTCGATGCCGAGGATGAGAACGATGGCGAGGCCCAGCAGATAGAAGGGCGCCTGGTCGACAGGGAGCGTCAGCATGACGGGCCTTTTCACCGGCGGCTGAACCCGTTTCAGCCGCGAAAGCCTCGCCAATCTGCCAGCTTTAAGGTTGAGAAAGCGTTAGAGGGGCTGGTTAAGCAGAGGTTACCGGCTCATGCCGCCGCGCCGAGCTTGCCCGCCACGGTTTCGCGGTAGGCGAGCGCCTCGGCGATGTGGAGGCGGAGGACGCCATCCTTGCCTTCGAGATCGGCCAGGGTGCGGGCAACGCGGAGCACGCGGTGATAGCCGCGCGCGGTGAGGCCCATGCGTTCGGCGGCCTCGCCGAGAAGGCGGCGGCCGGCATCGTCCGGCGCGGCGATCCTGTCCAGCAATTCGCCCTCGACATGGGAATTGAGGAGCATGGAGCCGGGGCCGACCAGTTCGGCGAAGCGGGCCTGCTGGATGTCGCGGGCGGCGGCGACGCGGAGGCCGACTTCGGCCGAGCCCTCGGCGGGTGGCGGCAGGGCGAGATCGGCATGGGCGACAGGCGGCACCTCGATATGGATGTCGATACGGTCCAGCATCGGCCCCGACAATTTCGCCTGATAGTCGCCGACGCAGCGCGGCACGCGGGGACAGGCGCGGGCGGCATCGCCCGCATGGCCGCAGCGGCACGGGTTCATGGCGGCGACGAGCTGGAAACGGGCCGGGAAGGTTACATGGGCATTGGCGCGGGCGACGACCGCCTCGCCGGTTTCGAGCGGCTGGCGGAGACTGTCGAGCACCTGGCGCGGAAATTCCGGCAGTTCATCCAGAAACAAGACCCCGCGATGGGCAAGCGAGGCCTCGCCCGGCTTCACGCGGAGGCCGCCGCCGATCAAGGCCGGCATGGAAGCCGAATGATGCGGCGCGCGGAAGGGGCGGCGGCGGCCAATGCCGGTTTTCAGCAGCTCGCCCGCGAGCGAGGCGACCATTGATGTTTCCAGCATCTCGTGCGGCGAGAGCGGCGGCAGGATGCCGGGGAGGCGGGCGGCGAGCATCGACTTGCCGGAGCCGGGCGGGCCGACCATCAGCATGTTATGGCCGCCTGCGGCGGCGACCTCGAGCGCGCGCTTGGCGCTTTCCTGGCCCTTGATGTCGCGGAGATCGGGCATCACGCCTGTCTCCACCGCCTTCATGGGCTCGGGCTCGGAGAGGACCTGGGTGCCGCGGAAATGATTGACCAGCGCGATGATGGAGCGGGGCGCGAGGACGCCGCCCGGATTATCCGCGCCCATGCCCGCCCAGGCGGCTTCCGGCCCGCATTCATGGGGGCAGATGAGACCCTTGCCGCGCGCATTGGCGGCGATGGCGGCGGGAAGGGCGCCCGCGACCGGATTGATGGTGCCATCGAGCGACAATTCGCCAATGACGACGAAACGCTCCAGTTCCTGCGGCGGCAACACGCCCATGACAACAAGGAGGCCGAGCGCGATGGGCAGGTCGTAATGGCTGCCTTCCTTGGGAAGATCGGCGGGGGCGAGATTGACCGTGATGCGCTTTGCGGGAAGGCCGAGGCCGATCGCCTGAAGGGCGGCGCGAACCCGTTCCCGGCTTTCGGCCACCGCCTTGTCGCCGAGGCCGACCACCGCGAAACCGACAACGCCGCCCGCGATATGGACCTGAACGTCGACCGGCCGCGCCTCGACGCCCTGAAAGGCGATGGTTTCAATATGCGCGACCATGGAAGAGCCCCCGCCCTGCCCGCCCCCTCGGCGGATGACGGAGAAAGGCTAGCTGAAAGCACGGGCACGTCAAGAACGAAGTGAGAACATTAAGCTGAGGGTCAGCGGCCGATCACGGCGTCTTCGGCCAGCCATGGCTGCAGCTGTTTCCAGGAGGTGGTGACGGTGTTGTCGCCGCCGGCATAGGGACCGACGGAATAGACCGGGAAATTGACGCCGAGGCCTTCGCGCGTGACGACCCAATGAGCCGGGTCGCCGACCATATCGGCAATCGCCTGCCGGCCTTCATCGAAGAGACCCATTTCGCCGAAGATGAGCGTCAGTTCCTCGACGGCATTATCCGCCAGCAGCTTCTGCCAGCCATCCTTCACGAAAATGTCCGAGGCGACGAGCGGGCGCGCTTCATCCAGCCGGAAGTTCAGATGTGTGGCGGCGCCGAAACCATGCGCCGCGCCGAGCGGATATTCCCAGCCGAACATATCGAGGCTCACGAAATCCTCCGTCGCCTCGTGCAGGGTGAAGCTCGCATTCATGGTGGTGTCGCCGTCGAAGCCGTTCCAGAGATGCTCGCGGTTCTTCTCTATCGCCTTGTTGAAGGCTCTTTCGCCTTCGCTGGCGGGAGCGTCGATCATGAAACTCATCTGGCGGCGATAGCGCATTTCGTTTTCGCCGGGAATTTCTTCCTCGCCGGCTTTTTCAGGTGCGATGAACGTCCACTCGCCGGTGGTCAGGAATGTGCGGCCGGATTTTTTCACGACGGCGCCGGCGAGGAATTTCGCCTGATCTTCCATCCAGGGCGCGAGGCAGGCGGCGGTTGCCCTCGGACAGGCCTTGTCGAGGAAGCGCAGCCAGGAACGCTGGCTCTTGCGCAGGATCTCCGCGCCCCGGGGCGAGAGCGCGGCGCGGGCCGATGCATAAGCGCCGGCGATTTCTTCATCGAGAGCGGAGAGAGCTTCGTCGGAGCAGATCGCCTTTTCGCGCGGGCTCGACGCCTTGCCGCAATCGAAGCTCGCGGCGGAGGCGGGTGCCGCCGAGAACGCTGCCGCGAAAAGCACCGCCAGCCAGATCTTCATTCGCCTCTTCCTCCCGATGTTCGAAGAGAGGCTAACGCAAGCCGCGTCAGCCTGCGAGCTTCGCGCGGGCATCCTTTGCCAGTTGCACGAGGACGGGGCGAATTTCGGCCGCGGATTTCAGCGGCGCGGCAAAGTTGAGGCGTATGACGCGCTGATCGGCCGCGAGGTCGAGGCCGCGCGAGTCGATGGAGACGATGCGCCAGTGGCCGGGTTCGGCCTTCGCCAGCACGGTCGCGTAGAGGCCGACGGCTTCGCCGTGATCCTCGTTCATGTGAGCGACGACGCCTTGCTCGACCTTTGCGAGTTCGTCGAGGCATTCATCATGCGCGAGGAACATGTCGGCGGGCGCGAGGTCGAACGCCTTGCCGAAGCCGCCGTTCAGGAAGGCCCGCTCGCAGTCCAGCCGGTAGAAGGCAAAATCCGGCAGGTCGAGATAGATCTCGGATTTCGGGTGGCGCGCGAGATAGCGGCTGCGGAGCCGGGCGTAAGCGTCACCGTCCTTCTCGACGCGGACGACGCGGGCGATGAGCGAAAGGCGGGGATGGGCGAGCGGATCGCCCTTGCCGGGCTCGCCGATGAGAAGCGAGCAGCGGGCATCCTGCGCCAGCGCCTTTGTGTGCGCGGAAAGGCCGGAGGCCGGGAAGAAGACCGTCCCGTCGATATCGGGCGCGCAGCCGACGCGCGAGGTGACGGGCTGGCCGGTGCCGGGCTCCAGATAAGCGAGCGCGCCGTAGCGGCAAGTCCGCAGCAGCGTTTCGGCGAGGCCGCGGGCCTCGTCGTTCGTTTCGAGCCTGAGATTTTTCGATTCGGCCATGATGCCCGCCCTCTTTGCGAATGATTATCAAGAGAGATACATGGCCGGGCAGGCAAAGGCAATCGGGCGCGGCGCTGGCGGCTGCGGCTATTTGGCCTTCCGCGCCTTTTCGGCGGCTTCCATGACGCGGAGCTGGTTGCCGCCCCAGAGCTTTGCGATCTGCTCCTCGTCATAGCCGCGCCGCACCAGTTCGATGGTGACATTCGCCGTTTCGCCCGCATGGGACCAGCCCTCGATGCCGCCGCCGCCCTGAAAATCCGACGCGATGCCGACATGGTCGATGCCGATGAGCTTCACCGCATAGTCGATATGATCGGCAAGGGTCGCGACGGTGGCGCGCGGCCATTTTGCGTCGAGCTCGGCAACGCCCGCGACGAATTTCGATTTCGTTTCGGCATCCGCCGAGAAGAAGGCATCGAGGCTTGTGAGGCCAAGCGAGACGGCGAGATCGCGCCGGGCGGCCTTTTTCTCCTCGGGCACATCATGGAGATATTCGTCGAAAGCGACGATCTGGATGACGCCGCCTTTTTCCTTCAGCGCCAGCATTTCCTCATCCGTCATGTTGCGCGGATGGGGGCGAAGGGCATGGACGGAGGAATGAGATGCGATGACGGGTGCGCGGGAGGCGGCGATTGCGTCGAGCGCGGCGGCACGAGACGCGTGGGAGACATCGACCATGAGGCCGAGATCGTTTGCGCGCGCGACCATGGCGCGGCCGAGTTCGCTCAACCCGTCATGCTCGCCACCTTCCTCGTTCGGCTTGTCGGCGAATTTCTCCTGCGGCTGGGCGCTGTCGGAAAGATCGTTGTGGCCATTATGGACGAGGCCGAAATAGCGCGCGCCGAGGTCATAATAGAAGTCGAGAAGAGCGGGCTCTTTCGCCACCGAGTAGCCGTTTTCGATGCCGATGAGCGCGATGCGCTTGCCCTCGCCATGAAGCCGCCGGACATCCGCCGCGTCGAGCGCAAGGCCGATCTCGTCCTTGTACTGAATATCCGTCATGCGGCGGATGGCGGCGAATTTCGCCAATGCTTCGGACGCAGCTTCCGCATAGCCGACGGCACCGCGCTCTGTCTGCGAGACATAGACGATGAAGAACGCCGCATCGAGGCCGCCCTCGCGCATGCGCGGCAGATCGACCTGGACGGGATAGGCATTGCGGAGGCCGGGATCGTACAAGGCGGAGCCGAAGAAGGAGGGAATATCGACATGGGTGTCGATGACGATGGCGCTCTTGTGGATGCGGGCGGCGATTTCTTCCGGCGTCGGCTCCGCTTCGGCGGGGGTGAGACCGGGGCGCAGCGTCCAGAGGGCGGCCAGCAACAGAACCGCGAGCGCGGCGGCAATGCCGTATCTCCGTCCGTTCATTTTCATCCCTGCCCCTCCTTCAACCCGCGATGCGCAATCTACCTTTAAATCACACCGCCACAAATGGGCGCCGTCCCTCGCGGGCGGCCAAATGGGGCGGCAAGAAGGTATCTTTGTGAAGCGGGAACCCGAACGCGGGAAAGCCGTTGTGATTGCCGGGCCGGGCGCCGACGATTACAGGAGCTTCACGATGAATAATCGCATCCACCCTCTTGCCGCACCTCTCGCCGCCTTCGGCATGCTGGCGCTTCTGGCCGGTTGCGGCAGCGACACCGAGACGACGACCCAGCGCACCATCACGACCGAGCAGCCGCAGACGGTGACGACGACGACCACGACCGTCGAGGAAGACTGAGGCTCCGCGCCACGCCAATTATCGCCGCGCCTCTATGGCATCCCAGACGAGGCCGGCGAGATTGGCGCTGTCGAAGCGGTCGATCTCCTGAATGCCGGTGGGTGAGGTGACGTTGATTTCGGTCAGGTAGTCGCCGATGACGTCGATGCCCACGAAGATCAGTCCACGGGCTTTGAGCTCCGGGCCGATCGTCTCGCAGATTTCTTCTTCACGCTTCGTAAGCGACCATTTTTCCGGGCGGCCGCCGACATGCATGTTGGAGCGCGCTTCGCCTTCGGCGGGAACGCGGTTTATGGCGCCGACCGGTTTTCCATCCACCAGAATGATGCGCTTGTCGCCTTGACGAACCTCCGGCAGGTATTTCTGCACGATGACGGGCTCGCGGTTCATCTGGCCGAACATTTCCAGCAGCGAATTCAGGTTCTCATCGCCATCGCGGATGCGGAAGACGCCGACGCCGCCATTGCCGAAAAGCGGCTTGACGATGATGTCGGAAAATTCGCGGCGGAAGGCGCGGATTTCCTCGGGGTCGCGGCTGATGAGGGTCGGCGGCAGGAGGCCCTTGAAGCGGACGGCGAAAAGCTTTTCCGGCGCGTTGCGGACTTCGGCGGGATCGTTCACCACCAGCGTTTTCGGATGCACGGTCTCGAGAAGATGCGTGGCGGTGATGTAGCTCATGTCGAAGGGCGGGTCCTGGCGCATCAGCACCACATCCACATCCTCAAGGAAGATTTTTTCCAGGCTGCCAAGCGAGGAATGATTGCCGACCTCGCGGCGCAGCGTCAGCGGGCGCATGCGCGCATAGACGCGCCCGTCCCGCATCGAAAGGTCCTTCGGCTCGTAATAGAAGAGCGTGTGGCCGCGCGATTGCGCCTCGAGCCCCAGGGCGAAGGTCGAATCCGCGTTGATGTTGATTGAGTGGATCGGGTCCATCTGGATGGCGACGGAAAGGCTCATGCTTTTTATTCTCTGTTACCCGGCTCTTTTTGCCGCTGTGCGCAAAGATGGGGGGAGGGGCCGGGGTTTGCGAGCAAAAAATGACCGGCCGGGCGGCTAATTGAGCTTCGACTTGAGGCGGCGCAGCGCCTCCTCCGCCATGCCGGCGATGCGGTTTTCGCCGAGGCCGGAGGCGAGGTCGATACAAGTGGCGAAGGCATCCGCCGCGGCGCCCATATGGCCCGCATGGACTTCCAGCCGGCCGAGCTCGAAGCGAAGCCCGGCACGCTGCGGCGCGAGCCATATCATCCTCATCACGACGTCGCGCGCGCGGGCGAAATCATTGGCGCGGATGGCGCGGCCGAGAATGTTGTTTTCGAGGCGAAGCAGAATATCGCGGGTGCCGACGGCCTCGCAGGCTTCCGGCGTGAGGCGCGCTTGCGGCCCCTCGACGCTGCGGAGAAGTGCCAGCAGGTCCGCCGCCGAAAGGGGCTGGCCGCCATTGAAGGGATCGATCACCAGCGCTTCATCGGCACAGCGCAGGCGCAAGACAAAGTGGCCAGGAAAATTGAGACCCGCAAGCTCAAGGCCGAGCTTCGAGGCGACGTGGAGATAGAGAATGCCGAGCGTGACGGGCAGGCCCTTGCGGCGGTCGATCACGTGGGCAATGTTCGCATTGCGCGGATCGTCATAGGTTTCGGTGTCGCCCAGATAACGATAGGTGCCGGCAAGGACGCCTGCCAGCGCGCCCGCCGCCACGCTGCATGGCAGGAGCGAGGGCGTGTCGCGCAAGGCATCGCCCGCAACGGCAACCAATTCGGCGAGGTGATCGCGATAGGGCGCGAGCGGAATGCCCGGACGGTCGCGAAGGGCGAGCATGAGTGCGAGATGCGCTATGTCGAGATCGGCGTCGGGCAGATTTCCCGCCGCGCGCAATTCATGTTCCGTTTCTTCGTCTTCGCTGCCCATGGCTGCGATCATGGCGCGGAAAAGACGGATACGGCAAGACCCGATATGCGATGCGGATGCGGGGCTTCGGATTAGTTCCCCGGCTTCTTTACCTCGACATAGGAGACGACGTTGCGGACGCCCGAGATATCGCGGGCATGCGCCACAACGCGGTCGAGTTCGGCCTGGTTGAGAGCCGTGCCCATCAGATAGACCGTGCCGCGCACGGTCTCGATCGAATAGTTGATGCTGCTGACATTCTTGTCGCCGAGCAGGCGGGTGCGCAGCTTGGTCGAGATCGACGTGTCGCTGACGGACTGGCTGAAGCCGCCGCGCTCGCCGACATTGAGTTCGTTGATGACTTCCTTGACGCCGCCGATCGACCAGACGATGCGCGTGACCTCGACGCGGTCTTCCGGCTTTGGAACCGTGCCGGTGAGGAGGACGCGGCCTTTCTGCACTTGCGTCGAGACGCCGCGATAAAGCGCGGTGTCCTTCGCCAGGAGCTTGCGGTTGATTTCGAAGGCGATCTGGTTGTCGTCGACCGCCTGTTCGAGACCGCGCTCCTGCGATGCACCGACCGCCGCCGCGCCGCCCGCGCCCGCGATCAATGGCACACAGCCGCTCAAAGCCATCGCCGCCAGCAAAGCCACCCCTGCCATCCGCATTTTCCGAACCTCGTTTTCCCGGTTTCGCCCGGGCGGAGAATGACGCGGCACCTGCGGCAAGATTATGGCCGCCACGCATCCGCGAGGTGACGCGGCCAGCGGCGCGGCACAATGAGCACGACGTCGAAACGAAGATCGAGATCGGCGAAATGCGGATAACGGCCAAGGAGATGCGCCGCGGCGCGCTCCAGCCGCCGCTGCTGGCGAGGGAGGAGCGCCTCCGCCGCCGCGTCGCCCTCCCCGCGCGCCTTGACCTCGACCACGGCAAGCGCACGGCCGCGCCGGACCACCAGGTCGATTTCACCGGCCGGCGTTTTCAGGCGGCGCGCGACGACGCGGTATCCCTTGAGGCGAAGGAGAAGGACGGCAAGCGTTTCGGCGCGAAGGCCGAGACGATAGGCGGCGAGGCCCGTGGCGGGATTTCCCTTGCGGGCGGCACGCGGCGCGAACCGGGCCGGCTTCACTTCGCACCCGAGAGTTCAAGCGCGCGGGCGTAGATTTCGCGGCGCGGCAGCCCGGTCATCGCAACGATCTCGGCGACGGCATCCTTGAGGGAGGTGCGAGCGAGCGCGTTTTCGAGCATTGCATCCACCTCATGGGCGCAGAGCGCGGCGCGCTTTTCGGGCGGACCGACGACGACGACGACCTCACCTTTCGGCGCGCCGGCCTCTTCATAATGCGCGGCAAGCTCGCCAAGGGAGCCGCGCCGCACTTCCTCGAAGCGCTTCGTCAGTTCGCGGGCGACAGCGGCTTCGCGATTGCCGAGCGTCGCCGCCATGTCGCCGAGGGAAGCGGCGAGGCGGTTCGCGCTTTCCAGAAAGACGAGGGTGGAGGGGATGGCGGCGAGTTCCGCCAGTTCCTTTCGGCGCGCTTCCTGCTTCACCGGCAGGAAGCCGGCAAAGAAAAACCGGTCGGTTGGGAGGCCTGCCAACGTCAGGGCCGCCAGCACGGAGGAAGCGCCGGGCAGCGCCGTGACGGCATGGCCGCCCGCCACCGCCTCCTGCACGAGCTTCAGGCCCGGATCGGAGACGAGCGGCGTGCCGGCATCGGAAACCAGGGCGACGGCCTCGCCCGCTTCGAGGCGCCTCAGCACGCGGGGCCGCATCTCGGCGGCGTTGTGATCGTGATAGGGCGCGGTCTTTACCTTGATACCGTGGATGGCGAAGAGCTTCGCGGTCACGCGGGTATCCTCACAGAGAACGAGATCGGCGCGGCCGAGAACATCGAGCGCGCGGAGGCTGATGTCGCCTGCATTGCCGATGGGCGTGGCGGTGACATAAAGGCCGGATGCGAGGCGCGGGGCGAGCTTTTGCCGCTTGTCGTCTTCTTTCTCCATGCGCGCGACCTTGGCCCCGGCAAGCGGTTTTGGCAACGGCTTTGCGGGCGGTTTACTTGCACCCGGCCGGACAGTACCCTCCGATTTCGTTTCGTTTCGCTGCTTGCTCAGGAAGAATCCGGTGACAAAGTCTGTCCGCCCTGCCCGCTCCGGCCTTATGACAGGCGTGAAGGCGCTCTTCGCGCTCGGCATTTCGCTGGCGCTCGCGGCTTGTTCGACAGGACAACAGCAAACGCCGCCGCCGGTCGTGACGCCGCCCCCAAAGGTGGAGGTGGCACCGCCGCCCCAGACGCAGCCGCCGGCATTTTCCCGCGATCCTGCGAGGTTCTACACGCCCGCCCACATGGCCGGGGAGAGGCCGGTGCGCGTCGCCCTGCTGCTGCCGTTCAATTCGTCGCGCGAGGATGTGCGGACGCTTTCGAACGCGCTCTACAATGCCGCGCAACTCGCACTGTTCGAGTTCGACGCGACGAACATATTGCTGATGCCGAAGGCTACAGGCGGCACGGCGGCCGGCGCACAGCGCGTGGCGCGGGAGGCGCTCGATGCCGGCGCGGACCTCATACTCGGGCCGCTCTTTGCCGAGGAAGTGACGGCGGTAGCGCGGCTTGCCCGGGATGTGAGAGTGCCCGTGGTGGCGTTCTCTTCCGACAGTTCGGTCGGCGGCAATGGCGTTCATCTGCTGTCGTTCCCGCTCGATCAGGATGTCGACCGGATCGTGGATTATACAACGCTGCAGGGCATCACGCGTTTTGCGGCACTCTATCCCTATGGCGCTTATGGCGAGCGGGTGCGCGACGCCTTTCAGCGCGCGGTATCAGCGCGGGCGGGGACGGTCGTCGCCAGCACGAGCTATCCGGCGAGCCCGGAAGGCATGTATGAGCCGGCGCAACGGATTGCCGGCGCCTATGGCGGCGGGAACTATCAGGCCGTATTTCTGCCCGAGGGCGGCGCGCAGCTTAAATCCATGGCACCGCTGCTTCCCTATTACGATGTCGATCCGCGCGACGTGAAATTTCTCGGCACGGGGCTCTGGGACGACCCTTCGCTTGCCCGCGAGCCGCCGCTTGCCGGTGCGTGGTTTCCCGCGCCGCCGCCGGAAGGCCATGACCAGTTTTTGACGCGCTATCGCCGCGCCTATGGCGGGACGCCGCCGCGCATCGCAAGCCTCGGCTATGACGGGGTGAGCCTCGCGATTGCGCTTTCGACACTGCCGGAAGAGAGCCGCTTCACGCCGGAGGCGCTGACCAATCCGGACGGCTTCGCGGGCGTCGACGGGATTTTCCGTTTCATGCCGGATGGACGAACGGAACGCGGCCTTGCGGTTCTCGAGATGCGGCCGACGGGTGCCGTGGTTATCGATCCGGCGCCGACAAGCTTCCGGCCGCCGGTTTTCTAGATGACGCTCCGGCTACATAATTTCTTTCGCAATTCGGCCGGTCACCGCGTCCGGATCGCGCTCGCACTCAAGGGGCTCGACTACGAATATGTCTCGGTGAATATCGGGCCCGCAGGCGAGCAGAAGTCGGACGCCTATCTGAAACTCAATCCTCAGGGTCTCGTACCCACGCTCGAACATGACGCGCGGATACTCACGCAGTCGCTCGCGATCATCGAATATCTGGAAGAGGTCTTTCCCGAACCCTCGATCATGCCGGCCGATCTACTGACGCGAGCGCAGGCGCGCGCCTTCGCTGCCGCCATCGCAGCGGAGATGCATGCGCTCAACAATTCAGGCGTACACCGCTATCTCGGCGGCGAGATGGGGCTCGACGACGCGAAGCGCCAGCAATGGTATGCGCATTGGGGGACAATCGGCTTCACGGCGCTGGAAAAGACCCTGGCATCGCGGCCGGAGACGCCGTTCTGCTTCGGCGACAAGCCGACCATCGCCGATATTTTTCTCGTGCCGCAACATCTGAACTATGTGCGCTTCAAGGTCGACCTTGAGCCCTATCCGCGGATCAACCGGATCGTCGCGCATTGCGGGAGCCTGCCCGCCTTCAAGGCGGCGGCACCCGATGCGCAGCCGGATTATGTCGAGGGCCTCTAGGCGAGAAGCCGCGCCAGCAGCGCGTCGAGCACGAGGCGGCCTTGCGGCGTCGTGCGGATGATGTCGCCATTTCTCATCAACAAGCCATCGGCGATCAGGTTGCCGATGCGGGGGGCGGCAATTTCCTTCCCGGCGAGCGCGGCGTAGCGCGCAAGCGATACACCTTCCTCCAGCCTCAGGCCCATCAGCATCATTTCGTCGCCTTGCGCCGCGCCGGGTATTTCCTCCGATGCTTCGAGGCCGTGTCCATCGCGTTCGACATTTTCGATCCATGCGCCGGGCATGCGAAGCGTGCGCGTGGCGAGGCGCTTTCCTTCCGTCGAGATGCGGCCATGCGCGCCGGGCCCGACACCGGCATAGTCGCCATAGCGCCAATAGACGAGATTGTGGCGGGCTTCGGCACCGGGCCGGGCATAGTTCGATACTTCGTAGGCGGATAATCCGGCTTCGGCCGCGATTTCGCCTGTGAGGGCGTAAAGTTCGGCGGCCTCGTCTTCGCCGGGCAGTTTGAAGGCGCCTTTCTCGTAGAGGCGCGCGAAGGCTGTCTCTTCCTCGATGGTGAGTTGATAGAGCGAGAGATGGTCCACCGCATGAGCGAGTGCGGCGCGAAGTTCCGCCGTCCATTTTTCCTTCGTCTGGCCGGGGCGCGCATAGATGAGGTCGAAGGAAAGGCGCGGGAAGGTTTCGCGGGCAAGTGCGATGGCGCGGAGTGCTTCATCCGCCGTGTGGAGACGGCCGAGAAATTTCAGCTCCCTGTCATCAAGCGACTGGACGCCGAGCGAGAGACGGTTGACGCCCGCCTTGCGATAGCCACGAAAGCGCGCGGCCTCGACGCTGGTGGGGTTTGCCTCGAGCGTGATCTCGGCGCCCTGCTCCACCGTCCAGAGCGCGGCGATCTGCGTCAGCACCGCCTCGACGGTTGCCGGCTCCGTCAGCGACGGCGTACCGCCGCCGAAGAAGATCGAGCGGACGCTGCGGGGGCCGGTGAGGCCACGCATATATTGAAGTTCGCGCGTCAGCGCCTTTGCCCAGCGCGCCTGATCGACATTGGCGACGACATGGCTGTTGAAATCGCAGTAGGGACATTTCGACTGGCAGAAGGGCCAGTGAACATAGACGCCGAAACCCGGTTCATCAGCTCCGGAAGCAGGCATCGACAAGTTGCCGGAAGGCGTGGGCGCGGTGCGAGATGTCATGCTTCGCCTGCGGTTCCATTTCGCCAAAAGTTGTTTCGTAGCCATGCGGCACGAAAACGGGATCGTAGCCGAAGCCCTTCTCGCCGCGCGGCGGCCAGACGAGGTCGCCATCCACCCTGCCCTCGAAATATTCGACATGGCCGTCGGGCCATGCGAGCGCGAGGCCGCAGATGAAATAAGCGGATGTGTCGACCGGGCCGGTTTCAAGCATGCCGCGGCGGAGCTTTTCCATCGCGAAGGCGAAGTCTTTCGTCGGTCCTGCCCAGCGCGCGGAGAAAATGCCGGGGGCGCCGCCGAGCGCCTCGACGCAGAGGCCGCTGTCATCGGAGAGAGCCGGAAGCTGCGCCGTCTTCGCGGCGGCGAGCGCCTTCAGTTCCGCATTCTCGCGGAAGGTCTCACCGGTTTCGTCCGGTTCGGCAAGGCCGAGATCGGCGGCGGAGAGGATCTCGACATTGAGTGACGCAAGAAGATCGGCAATCTCGCGGACCTTGCCGGGATTGTGGCTCGCAACGACGAGCTTGCCGCCTTCAAAACGCCTGGTCATGCCGATACCGCTTCCTTCTGGCGCCGCACGAGATCTGCGATGGAGGTTTTCGCCAGCGCCAGCAGCGACAGGAACTCCTCGTCGCTGAAGGGTTCGCCTTCGGCCGTGCCCTGGATCTCGCAGATGCCGCCCTTGCCGGTGATGACGAAATTCGCGTCGGTGTCGGCGGTCGAATCCTCCGCATAGTCGAGATCGACCACGGGAACGCCTTGGTAGATGCCACAGGAAATTGCCGCGACATGATCCTTCAGGACAGGCGCCGAAATCATCGAGCGGGCGCGCATCCATTCGATACATTGATGAAGCGCGACCCAGGCGCCGGTGATCGAGGCGGTGCGCGTGCCGCCATCGGCCTGAAGGACGTCGCAATCGACGCTGATCTGGCGTTCGCCAAGCGCCTTCAGATCGACCACCGAGCGCAGCGAGCGGCCGACGAGACGCTGGATTTCCTGGGTGCGGCCGGATTGCTTGCCTTGCGCGGCCTCGCGGCGCATGCGCTCATGGGTGGAGCGCGGCAGCATGCCGTATTCCGCCGTGACCCAGCCCTGGCCGCCGCCCTTCAGGAAGGGCGGGACACGCTCTTCAAGGCTGGCGGTGCACAGCACATGGGTGTCGCCGAAGCGGACGAGGCAGGAGCCTTCGGCATGTTTGGCAACGCCGGGCTCGAAGCTGACGGTCCGCATTTCCTGCGGCTGGCGTCCGGAAGGGCGCATAAGAGGTTCCAGTTCTGTCTTCTGAAGATGATCTTTTCCGATTGCCGCCTTACTACCTTGGGCGGGCGCCTGCGTAAAGCGGCGCGATTTTCTTCGAAAGGCTTTGATGCCGGGTCAAAGCGCACTAAATTGTTTCCGAGTTTCAGAGGCTTAAGCGGAGGCGGGTTGCGAGCATGGTTGGCGTAATGGATCTCAACGAGCGTTCGCGCGAGATCCTGCGGCGCGTGGTCGAAACCTATCTGGAGACGGGGGAGCCGGTGGGCTCGCGGTTCCTGTCCCGGCAATTGCCATTGTCGCTCTCCGCCGCCTCGATCCGCAACGTCATGTCGGATCTGGAGGGGCTCGGGCTTATTTTCGCACCGCATACCAGCGCCGGCCGGATGCCGACCGAGGCAGGCCTTCGCATGTTCGTGGACGGGTTGCTCGAAATCGGCGATCTCACGGATGATGAGCGCATTGCGATCGAGCGGCAGGTTTCGGGCTCCCACAAGAGCATCGAGGATGTGCTGGACGAGGCCTCGAAACTCCTCTCCGGCCTCAGCCATGGCGCTGGTTTCGTGGTCGCGCCGACCTATGACGCGGCGCTCAAACACGTCGAATTCGTGCCGATCGACGCGGAGCGGGCGCTCGTGGTGATCGTGACGGAAGGCGGCGCGGTCGAAAATCGCGTGATTGAAATCCCCAAGGGCCTGACGCCTTCGGCGCTGGCCGAGGCGACCAATTATCTCAACGCGCAATTGCGCGGGCGGACGCTGGACGAGGCGAAGGCCCATCTGGCGCGCGAACTGGAAACGCAGAAGGCGGAGCTGAACGAGCTCACAGCCAAGGTGATCGAAGCGGGGCTGGCCACCTGGTCGGGTTCCAATTCGGCGGCCGCCAACAATGATCCGCTGGGCAAGTCGCTGATCGTGCGGGGACGCTCGCGGCTTCTGGAGGATGTGCATGCGGTCGAAGACCTCGAACGCATCCGGCTTCTGTTCGACGAACTCGAGAACAAGCGCGATCTCGTGCAGCTGCTCGGGCTGGCTGAGGCGGCGGACGGGGTCCGCATTTTCATCGGCTCGGAGAACAAGCTATTCTCACTATCGGGCTCCTCGCTGATCGTGAGCCCCTATATGGACACGCAGCAGCGCGTGGTCGGCGTGCTCGGCGTGATCGGCCCGACACGGCTCAATTATGCCCGCGTGATCCCGATGGTCGATTACACGGCAAAGCTGGTGGGACGGCTTATCAACTGAGGCATGACGGCGCGGGCGGGTTGACATGCGCGGCGCTGACGCGCACATCCACACGCCAAGAGCCGAGTTTTCCCAAAAACTGGACAGACGATGAGCGACGAGAAGAAACCAGAGGCTGAAACCTCCGAATCCCTCCAGAAGCGCGAAGAAAAACTGGCGGAAACGCTTGCGAGCGAACCTGCGGCGCAAGGCGAGGCGGAGGATGCGGCGGCGGCCGGGCCCGATGTGGCGGCGTTGGAGGCCGAGATCAGCGATCTGCGCAACCGGCTTCTGCGCGCGGCGGCAGATATGGAAAATAACCGCAAGCGCGCCGAACGCGAGAAGCAGGATGCACAGCGATATGCGGCGGCCAATTTCGCCCGCGATATGCTGGAAGTGTCCGACAATCTGCGGCGCGCCATCGCCACGCTGAAAGAAGACGAGCGGGCGGAAGCGGCCGAGAGCGTGAAGGCAATGATCGAAGGCGTGGAGATGACCGACAGGCAGCTCGTGACGATTTTCGAGCGCCATGGCATCCGCGAGATCACGCCGCAGCCGGGCGAGCGGTTCGACCCCAATCTGCATGAGGCGATGTTCGAGGTGCCGGGCACCGATCAGCCCGCCGGGACGGTCGTGCATGTGCTCGGCGCCGGTTACATGATCGGCGACCGGCTGCTGCGGGCGGCTAGGGTGGGCGTGGCCAAGGCCGATGACGGCGCGGCAAAGGGCGGCAAGGTGGATACGATCGCCTGAGAAAATTCGGCCTTGCGCTTGTCCCCTCCCTTCCCATCTCTTATAACACCGTTATAGAGGACAGGGAGGAGAACGGTCATGCTTCAGTTATGGGCCGCGGCGGCTTTTTTTCTCGGCATTCACCTCGTCATCGCCGGTTCGGGCGCGCGAGGCCGGATCGTGGCGACGATCGGGGAGCGGGCCTGGCTCGCTCTCTTCTCGCTCGCCTCCATCGCCGGCATCTCCTGGCTTGCCTACAGTTTCAATGAAGCGGTGGCGGGGCCCAATCATCTCTACTGGGTGCCGCCGCTCTGGGCGCTGCATCTCTCGCCGCTGGTCATTCTCGTCGCCACTTTTTTCGTGGTCGTCGGCATCACCACGCCGAACCCGACGGCGGTGGGGGCGGACGCGCTGGCCGACAAGCCCGATACCGTCAAAGGCATGCTCCGCATCACCCGGCATCCCTTTCTCTGGGGCGCGGCGATCTGGGCGCTCTGGCACATTCTCGTTAATGGCGACAAGGCGTCGATCATCTTCTTCGGCACCTTCGCGCTGCTGGCCATACTCGGCACCTTTTCCATCGACGACAAGAAACGGAAGCGGATGGGCGAAAGCTGGACCGCCTTCGCGGCCAGGACGTCGAACCTGCCTTTTGCCGCGATCTTTGCCGGGCGCAATCAATTGAAGCTTGGCGAGCTTGGCTGGTGGCGAATCCTCGCCGCACTCATCGTGTTCGGCGCCTTGTTTTACGCGCATCTCTGGCTTTTCGGCGTGTCGCCGGTGCCGGGGTTCCATCCCTACTAGGCGGGTCTGGTCACCCGGCGCAATGTCAGGTTGATCCTGCCGCCGCCAGGGATGAGGCGGGAGGAGCCGGAAATCACCCGGTCCACGCCGTGATAGCGCAGCCGGGAGGCGCCGCCGAGCACGAGCACGTCGCCGCTCGCGAGTCTGAAGCTTTTCGATTTATCACCACGGGCGAATCCGCCGACCCGGAAAATGCAGGTGTCGCCGAGCGATAGGGACAGGACAGGGGCATCGAGCGCCTCCTCGTCCTCGTCCCGATGAAGGCCCATGCGCGACTTCGGGGCGTCATAGAGATTGACCAGGCAGCATTCCGGAGGCGCCGGATAGGCGGCCAAATCATCCCAAAGGGCGAGTAGGGCCGCCGGTATGGCCGGCCAAGGGGCTTTACTAACGTCATTAACCGGCGAATAGGCATAGCCGCCGGGGCGCGAGACCCATCCGAGCTGGCCGAAATTCGTCTGAAGGATCGACCAGGGGCGGCCGGTGCGCGGCATGCGCGGACGGTAGGGCGGCGCCGCGCCGAAACCTGCCTGCAATCTCTCGACAAGCGCCCTCTGAGCCGTCTCACCGAAAAAGCCCGGATAGAGCCCGATGCCGTCGAACCCCGTTTCCACCGGTTTGGAGGCAAGAGGGCTCTCGTGTTTTGGCATTATGTGTGTCATATTAATTTCCGGAGTGAAACCGGGACCGGGCGGCGCGGCCGCCCCGGACAAGGGGGACGATCATGAACAAGATAATAGGGTTTACGGCAGCGGCGCTGGCCTTGTCGATGCTGTCCGGCTGCGCGGCAGCCGCGATACAGGGCGCCTCGCGGGCCAAGGACAATGCCGTCATCATGGGCAATGAAGATGCGGCGGCGGCCGGCGATGTCAACGCGCAGCTCAAGATGGGCGATGCCCATTGCTGCACGATCGCGGGCAGCGCGGGCGTTCTCAACAACCAGAAAGCCACCGAATGGTATTGCAAGGCGGCACGGCAGAACGAGCCGAAGGCCTTTTATGAGCTGGGCCGGATCTATTCCGGCGACCTGGTGCGCGGTATGAACGCACCGGCCAAGGCGGCCGCGATGCTGACGACGCAGCGCGAGAACAAGCCCCTCGCGCTGATGTGGCTCAACCTCGCGGCGACGGCGGGCGTCGAGGATGCCGCCGACGATGCTTCCGACCTGCGCGAGGACATGACCGGGCCGGAGATCGTCCAGGCGACGCTGCGGCAGAAGAACTGGCAGGCCCAGCCCTGCGAGTGGAACGCGGTTTATCCCGACAACCAGCTCTAGCCTTTTCGGACAATCGTTCTTTCACAAGGCCCCGGGTTCCATTTGAGGACCCGGGGCTTTGGCGTTCAGGCCAGGTCCCTGAGTCCCAAAAGTCGCTATCCATGTGGCCATATTGCCGCATCAACGCTTGCGGGCCGTAAAACCCAAACCTATATACAGCGCAACGTTTCAACCCCCGAACCGGGAGATGTCTTCCGGCAAGGACCCCTTCTGGGGGCCGGTGCGACCGGGCCCGCGCATGCAAGGCGCGTCCCGGCCAGCGGGTGCCATGAGGCCCGCCCGGCCCGCCGCAAGTGAAAGAGGACCAACACGCTATGGCTAAAGTAATCGGTATCGACCTCGGCACGACGAATTCGTGTGTCGCGGTGATGGAAGGATCGAGCGCCAAAGTCATCGAGAATTCCGAAGGCATGCGCACCACCCCGTCGATGGTGGCCTTCACGCAGGATGGCGAACGTCTTGTCGGCCAATCCGCCAAACGGCAGGCCGTCACCAACCCGACCAATACGCTCTTCGCGATCAAGCGCCTTATCGGCCGCTCCTATGACGACCCCACCACCCAGAAGGACAAGGGCATGGTGCCCTACGACATCGTCAAGGCGCCGAATGGCGACGCCTGGGTGGAAGCGCATGGCGAGAAATATTCGCCGTCGCAGATTTCAGCCTTCATCCTGCAGAAGATGAAGGAGACGGCGGAAAGCTATCTCGGCGAAAAGGTCGAGAAGGCCGTCATCACCGTTCCCGCCTATTTCAACGACGCGCAGCGCCAGGCAACGAAAGACGCCGGCAAGATTGCCGGTCTTGAAGTGCTCCGCATCATCAACGAGCCGACGGCGGCAGCGCTTGCCTATGGCCTCGACAAGAAGGAAGGCGAGCTGATCGCCGTCTACGACCTTGGCGGCGGCACCTTCGACGTTTCGATCCTCGAGATCGGCGACGGCGTCTTCGAAGTGAAGTCGACGAATGGCGACACGTTCCTCGGCGGCGAAGATTTCGACATGCGCCTCGTCAATTATCTCGCCGACGAGTTCAAGAAAGAGAACGGCATCGACCTGCGCGGCGACAAGCTGGCGCTGCAGCGGCTGAAGGAGGCCGCCGAAAAGGCGAAGATCGAACTCTCCTCGGCCAGCCAGACGGAAGTGAACCTGCCCTTCATCACGGCGGATGCTTCGGGACCGAAGCATCTCACCATGAAGATCACGCGCTCGAAACTCGAGGCGCTGGTGGCGGATCTCATCCAGCGGACGATCGACCCGTGCAAGGCGGCGCTGAAGGATGCAGGCGTGACCGCCGGCCAGATCAACGAGATCGTTCTCGTCGGCGGCCAGTCGCGCATGCCGAAAATCCGCGAAGCGGTGAAGCAGTTCTTCGGCAAAGAGCCGAACATGAGCGTGAACCCCGACGAAGTGGTGGCCATGGGCGCCGCCATTCAGGCCGGCGTGCTGCAGGGCGACGTGAAGGACGTGCTGCTGCTCGACGTGACGCCGCTGTCGCTCGGCATCGAAACGCTGGGCGGCGTCTTCACACGCCTCATCGAACGCAACACGACGATCCCGACCAAGAAGGCGCAGACCTTCTCGACGGCGGAAGACAACCAGTCCGCCGTGACGATCCGCGTCTTCCAGGGCGAGCGCGAAATGGCGGCCGACAACAAGCTGCTCGGCCAGTTCGACCTTGTCGGCATTCCGGCGGCACCGCGCGGCGTGCCGCAGATCGAGGTTGCGTTCGATATCGACGCGAACGGCATCGTCAATGTGTCCGCGAAGGACAAGGCGACGAACAAGGAGCAGACCATCCGCATCGAGGCTTCGGGCGGGCTCTCCGAAGCCGACATCGAGCAGATGGTGAAGGACGCAGAAGCGCACGCCGAAGAAGACAAGAAGCGGCGCGAGGAAGTCGAGACGCGAAACCACGCGGAAGCTCTCGCCAACGCAACCGAGAAGACGCTTCAGGAAAATGCCGACAAGATCGGCGGCGACGTGAAGGCGGATGTCGAGGCGGCCCTTGAGGCCTTGCGGACCGCGTTGAAGGAAGGTTCGAGCGAGGACATCAAGGCGAAGATGGAAGCGCTCACCCAGACGTCGATGAAGATGGGCGAGGCGCTCTACAAGTCCGCGCAGGCGGAAGCCGAAAGCGAGGCCGCTGGCGGCACGGATGCGTCCGGGGACGATGTCGTCGATGCCGACTTCGAGGAAGTCGACGACGACAAGAAAGACCAGGACAAGTCCGCCTGACCGGCGCCTCGTCATGATGCCCTTTAATCCAGACATGAATGCCGGCCGGGCGCGCGAAAGCGCGTCCGGGGTATTCATCCGTATACGGTGAAACCCGATGTCGAAGCGCGATTTCTATGACGTGCTCGGGGTGAGCCGCAACGCGAGCGCGGACGAGCTGAAAAAGGCTTACCGCAGCCTCGCCAAGAAATATCACCCCGACCAGAACCAGGGCGACAAGGAAGCCGAGCAGCGCTTCAAGGAGCTCAACGAAGCCTATGACGCGCTGAAGGACGAGCAGAGCCGCGCGGCCTACGACCAGTTCGGCCACGCTGCCTTCGATGGCGGCATGGGTGCGCGCGGCGGGCCGGGCGGCATGGGCGGCTTCGGCGCCGGCGCCTCGATGTCCGACATATTCGACGATCTCTTCGGCGAATTCATGGGCGGGCGAGGCGGCCGCGGCGGACGGAGAGGCGATGGCGGCCAGACGCGCGGCCACGATCTCCGCTACAATATGGAAATCAGCCTGGAGGAGGCCTTCGAGGGCAAGAAGGCGCAAGTTCGCGTTCCCGGCTCCGTCGCATGCGAAGTATGCACCGGTACGGGCGCGGCGCCGGGATCGAGCCCGATTACCTGCCCGACCTGTCAGGGGCATGGCAAGGTCCGCGCCTCTCAAGGCTTCTTCACGATCGAAAGGACCTGCCCGACCTGTCACGGCCGCGGCCAGACGATCGACAAGCCCTGTACCAATTGCCATGGCGCAGGCCGCGTCGAGAAGGAGCGCACGCTCTCCGTCAATATTCCGGCGGGGGTCGAGGACGGCACCCGCATTCGCCTTTCCGGCGAAGGCGAGGCCGGAATGCGGGGCGGCCCGGCGGGCGATCTTTACATCTTCCTCTCGGTCAAGCCGCATCGCCTCTTCGAACGGGACGGCGCCGATCTTTTCTGCCGGGTGCCCATCGCGATGGTGACGGCGACACTCGGCGGCGAAATCGAAGTGCCGACGCTGGGCGGCAAGAAGGTCAAGGTGAAGGTGCCGGAAGGCGCGCAGACCGGGCGTCAGTTCCGCCTGCGTGGAAAGGGCATGCCTGTCGTCAATTCCCGCGAGACGGGCGATCTCTATATCCAGATCACCGTGGAGACCCCGGTGAACCTGACGAAGAAACAGAAGGAACTGCTCAAGGAGTTCGAGCAGGCATCCACGCCGGGGAACAACCCGGAAAGCGCCGGCTTCTTCGCCAAGGTGAAGGAGTTCTGGGACGGCTTCCAGAACTGAGGCTTTGGGATATTCTGAAAAGGCCCGGCAGAGTTTCCGCCGGGCCTTTTTCATGTCCGGTGCGCCATGCCCCTCCAGTCCTATATTCTTCCCGTCGCGCTGCTCATCCTGTCGAATATCTTCATGACGACGGCGTGGTACTGGCACCTGAAGTTCAAAGCGATGCCGATCCTGACCGTCATCCTGATCAGCTGGGGGATCGCGCTGGCGGAATACATGCTGGCCGTGCCGGCAAACCGGATCGGCCACGGCGTCTATTCAGCGGCCCAGCTGAAGACCATTCAGGAGGTCGTGACACTCACGGTCTTTGTCGGCTTTTCGGCCTTTTATCTGGGCGAGGGGCCGACATGGAACACGGCCATCGGCTTCACGCTGATCGCGCTCGGGGCGTATTTCATCTTCCGGGGGTGAATTCAGGCTGCTATACCGCCTGCGAACCTTGGGAACACCGATATGACGGCTGACATCAAAATCGTCGTGACGGGTGCTGCCGGCCGGATGGGCCGGACGCTGATCCGGCTTATCCACGAAACCGAGGGGCTGTCGCTTGCGGGCGGGCTCGAAGGCGAAGGCTCGCCTTATCTCGGCACCGACCTCGGCACGCTGGCGGGTCTCGCGCAGCCGACAGGGCTCGCGGCCACTGCCGATGCGTTGACGCTCATCAAGGATGCCGATGCGCTGATCGATTTTTCGGTACCTGCCGCGACGCTCGAATTCGCCGCATTGGCGGCGCAGGCGCGGATCGTGCACGTCATCGGCACGACGGGCTTTGAGGTGGTGGACGAAGAAAAGATCAAGGCGGCGGCACGGCACGCAACGATCGTGAAGGCCGGCAATATGAGCCTCGGCGTCAACCTGCTCGCCGCGCTGGTGCGCCAGGCCGCCAAGGCGCTTGACGGCCAGTGGGACATCGAGATCGTGGAAATGCACCATCGCCACAAGGTGGACGCCCCCTCCGGCACCGCACTTCTGCTCGGCGAAGCGGCGGCGGAGGGACGCGGCGTCGCCCTCGAAGATGTATCGGCGCGGGGACGCGACGGGATTACCGGCGCGCGGAAAGCGGGCGATATCGGTTTTGCGAGCCTGCGCGGCGGCTCGGTTGTTGGCGACCACACAGTGGTCTTCGCGACAGAGCATGAGCGCATCACGCTTGGCCATATCGCCGAAGACCGGTCGATCTTCGCGCGCGGCGCGCTCAAGGCCGCGCGCTGGGGCCAGGGCAAGGGCCCCGGCCTTTTCAGCATGGCCGATGTTCTCGGCATCGAATAAGCGTAACGGATAATATCGGGAGTGAGCCTTGCCGAACCTGCTTGTGCTTGTCCGCCACGGACAAAGCGAATGGAACAAGAAGAACCTTTTCACCGGCTGGCGCGATCCCGGCCTGACCGAGCAAGGCATGGAAGAGGCGCGTGAAGCGGGCCAGGCGATAAAGGCGAAAGGCCTTGTCTTCGACGTCGCCTATACGTCCGCCCTGTCACGCGCGCAGGAAACGAACCGGATCGTGCTGGAAGAACTGGGGCAGGGCGACATCGAGATCATCGAGAACGAGGCGCTGAACGAACGCGACTATGGCGACCTGTCGGGCCTCAACAAGGATGATGCGCGGGAGAAGTGGGGCGAGGAACAGGTTCATATCTGGCGCCGCTCCTATGACATACCGCCGCCTGGCGGCGAGAGCCTGAAGATGACGGCGGAGCGAGTGCTTCCCTATTTCGAAAAGGAGATTCTGCCGCGTGTGCTGAAGGGCGAACGGGTGCTGATCGCCGCGCATGGCAACTCGCTCAGGTCGCTCGTGATGCAGCTCGACAAGCTGTCGCAGGAACAAGTCCTCGCGCTCAACATCGCGACCGGCGCACCGATCGTTTACGAGCTGGACGACAAGGGCGGCGTAGTGCGCAAGGAAATGCTGATCGAGCGCGAAGCTCACTGAGGCAGGGCAGGCGCTCTGAGCTTCGTCAGGGCTGCCTCAAGCGCATGCATGAAACTTTCACGCTCGGGCGGCGAGAGCGCGGCGGCAACCTCAAGCTGGCGGCCATGGCTCAAGAGGTGAAGATGGGTCGTCTCGTCCGGTTCCTTGCGGAGGGCGAGGCGCACCCAATAGGGCTGGAAGGCAAAGGCGCGGGCCCGGCCTTTCGCATCGACGCGGCGGACAAGCAGTTCATCGTCGGTGAGTTGTACCGTTTCATGCGCCCGTGCGGCCTTGTAGTTGGCGCGGAAAGCCCACCAGACGAGCAGCACTTCGAGCCCGCAAAAACCGAAGACCGGCCAGGCGCCTTTCAGCATGAAGACTATGCCGGCGGTGAAATTCACCGCCGCGACAATGCCGATCACGATCACGAAGTCGCGCGCCGAAAGCGAGCGATGTGGCGTGATGAGCGCATTGAAGTGGAGCGGCGGCTCCAAGGGCGCGGCGGTCAGGGGTTCCTGCATGGGGAAAGAGTAGGGCGGCCAATCCCCGGCCGCAATACGGCCTTGCGACGCAGGCCGGTTATGTACAAAGTTCACCCCCCATGCCGATGAAAAAGCCAGACATCGAGGAGTTTTTCCGGCGGCTCGCGGCGGCCTTGCCCGAGCCGAAGACGGAACTCGAATACAGAAATGTCTATACGCTTCTGGTCGCCGTGGTGCTTTCGGCGCAAGCGACCGATACCGGCGTCAACAAGGCGACGAAGGAGCTTTTCAAGACCGTCGATACGCCGCAGAAAATGCTGAAGCTGGGCGAGGCGGGACTGACGAAGCACATCAAAACCATCGGGCTTTATCGCAACAAGGCGAAGAACGTCATCGCGCTTTCGAGGATGCTGATCGAGGAGCATGGCGGTGAGGTGCCGCATGACCGCGATGCCTTGCAGGCGCTGCCGGGTGTCGGCCGCAAGACGGCCAATGTGGTGCTGAACGTCGCCTTCGGCGAACCGACCATCGCGGTCGACACGCATATCTTCCGCGTCTCGAACCGGACCGGGCTTGCGCCGGGAAAGGATGTCGTCGCCGTCGAACAGAAGCTCGAGAAGGTCGTGCCCGCCGCCTACCGGCTTCACGCACATCACTGGTTGATCCTGCATGGACGCTATGTCTGCAAGGCGCGCAAGCCCGACTGCCCGGCCTGCCCGGTGAGCGATCTCTGCCAGTTCAAGGCGAAGACGGTGCCTGCCTAGGAAATCGGCGCGTTGCGCTTCGCGATCACCGATGCGAGGCATGCGTCGCGGTCGGCGGCGCCGCCTTCCAGCTTGCGCGCATCGACATATCGGGCGCCGAGCGCGCCGCCCGCCGTCTTGTAAAAATAGACGAAGAGGCTGCACTCGCCGCCTGCATATTGCCATATCTCCGCCTGCGGCTCGGTGCGACGAAAATCCGGCGCGCCGAGACGGGAGGAAATGGCGGAGGGCGCAACGCCGACAAGGTTCGCGGATTTGAGAGGCCCCGGCGCAAGCGAGGTGCTCGGGCCCGTCCCCCCGGTACCCGGCGCCGCGCAGGCGGCAAGCGCAAACGGCACCAGCAATGCAATGAGATGTCGCTTTTTCATGTCTTGCTCATATCCGGCTTCCGGCGGCGAGGCGCTTGTAGGTATGGACCATCAAGGCGGTGGCGAAAAGGGGCGCAAAGAGATTGAGCACCGGCACGGTCGTGAAGAGAGCAATGACGACACCCGCAAGGAAGATGCGTGCGCGGTAGCGTTTCCTCAGGAGTTCGGCTTCCGTCGTCGATACGTGGCGAAGCGCGACGAGCTCGAAATATTCCCGGCCGATCAGGTAGCCGTTGATCACCCAGAAGAGCGCAACATTGACGAAGGGCAGAAGATAAAGCGGCAACGCCAGCAGGTTCACGACGATGAGGACCAGCGTGAATCGCAGTGCGACGACGAGCGATTGCAGGAAAGGCTGGTCGTTGCCCGGCGGATCGGCGGGATAGTCCTCCGCCTCGACCCGCGCGGCAATCGTTTCGAGAAAGAAACCGGCAACCAGTGTCACCACGGGATGGACGAGCGGGATCAGCACGATAACCGCGAGAAACCGGGCGATGAATTGCAGGATCGTGTCGACCCAGCCGCCCGCAAGATCGGGCCCGAACTCCGGAATGGCGGTCAGCGCCCATTGAAGGCCCGCGCCGAAAAGCACAAGGATGAAAACGGTGAGGCCGAGAGAAAGCCACATGGTTTGCCGGAAGGGCGGCGAGAATGTTTCTCTCAGGGCGCGTATTGCGTCGGACAGCATGGCTTTCTGAAAGCTCCGGACTAGTGACACAAGGCTAAACTAGAGCCCGGCCGCCTTAATCACAAACTTTGCCAGCTTCCTTTTCACTCTCGACGAGAGACTGTTTAGCTGCTATACGATCTGACAAGGATGACGAAGAAAATCGAATGCAGCGACGCAGAGCGCAAACATGCAGACGCCGTGGTGGAAAAACTCTACCGGCTGATGGTGCGCGCGCATGAGTTTGACGCAAGGCCGCGCGAGTTCGGCACCGGCGCGGCGCTTAGCCGCGCAGAGATACACACGGTGCAGGCGGTGGGGCTGGCGGGGGAGATCAACATGACAGGGCTTGCCGCAGCGCTGGGTGTCACAAAAGGCGCCGCCTCGCAAATGGTGGCGCGCCTGGCCGGCAAAGGCCTGATCGAGAAGCGCGCCAATCCGAAGAGCGGACGCGAGGTGTCGCTTCTCCTGACACCGCTCGGCAAACGCGGCCATATCCAGCACGAAAAATTTCACCGGCAGATGGCCGTATCCTTCAAAGCGGCGCTCGGTACGGCGTTCACGGAAAGGCTCGACCTCTTTTCGGAGGCGCTGGACGGACTGCTTGACGTCATCGAGGTTCACGAGAAGCGCACGGGCGAGCGCTGAATTTGCCCGGCTTGTCTGTTTATCGGCATCCCGCCGCAACGGAGAAATTCACCATGCAAAAACTTTTGCCGCCTCATCTCTTCCTGATCGCCCTTGTCTCCATGATCGCACTTCATGTGGCGCAGCCCGAGCCGCGCTGGGCAGGCGACACGCAACTCCTTGCGGGTCTCGCCTTTGCCGCCGTCTTTCTCGCGCTTGCCTTTATCGGCGCGGCGCAATTTCGCCGTCACCGCACCAACATCCACACATTCCGGAAGCCCGATACGCTCGTGACAAGCGGGCTGTTCCGCTGGACGCGCAATCCGATGTATCTCGGTTTCGCCGGCGCGCTTGCCGGCGCGGCGATAGCCATGAACTGCGTCTCCGGCCTCGTCATCACGCTTCTCTATGTGCTGATCGCCGATCGTTGGTACATCCGCTTCGAGGAGAGGACGATGGCGGAGACATTCGGCCCCGCTTATGCGGAGTACCGGGCGAAGACGCGCCGCTGGATCTGATTCCGCGCGGGGGGGGGCGGGCGATTTTGGACATCCGGGGCCATTTCCCTATACTCCGGCCCCGCACCCTTCCCGACATCGCAACCCAGCAAGAGGATCATGACAGAGCTTAAATATGACGTAGCGGGAATGATTCAGGCCCATCCGAGGGTATCCAATGCTACGCCATGATTTCCGTTAAGTATATGATATAAAACGAAAAACTCTTCTACATGTTTCGGCGTCTATCGCCGGGTAAGCGTCACAGGTGACGGACTTTTTGGCGGTCCTCACAAACTTGCTCAATTGATCTTTTGAAAGTACCGTCAGGGGCATGAGAGCCGCTGACGGACTTTTTTTGGCCATAACACATTGGGAATTCAGATAAAAATTTCCAAATGATGGGCCAAAAACGGCTGACGTACTTTTCAGTGGCTTTCTCCGCTTTCGATCCTGTTTCGGAGGGAAGAATGCTCACGGACGCTGCCATTAAGGCTTTGAGACCACGCGATAAAATGTACAAAGTGACGGACCGTGACGGGATGTACGTGTTGGTCTCACCGACCGGCGCGTTGACCTTCCGCTTCGACTACCGTTTGAACGGGCGCCGGGAAACGGTGATTATTGGCAGGTACGGCCCAACGGGCGTTTCGCTTGCGCGCGCCCGCGAGAAGCTGATCGAGGCCAAACTGATGATTCAGGACGGCGTCTCGCCTGCGTTCGAAAAGCGACGCGAGAAGCGCCGGATCAAGGAAGCCAAGAGTTTCGGCGAATTTGGCGAGCGCTGGCTGCAAGACGCGCGAATGGCCGATAGCACCCGCGCCATGCGCCGCACCATCTTCGAGCGCGATATTCTGCCGACATTCCGGAACCGGCTCCTGCACGAGATTCTGCCTGAGGACCTGCGAGCGATGTGCGAGAAGGTGAAGGCGAGAGGCGCACCGGCGACGGCGGTCCATGTCCGGGACATCGTGAAGCTGATCTTTGCCTTCGCGATCTTGCACGGCGAGAAGGTTTCCAACCCAGCCGACGAGGTTGGCCCATCCTCGATCGCAACCTTCGTGCCGAAGGATCGATCGCTATCCCCCTCGGAAATACGCATCATGCTCACCCAGCTCGAGCATGTCGCGACTTTGCCGACGATACGCCTCGGAATGAAACTGTTCCTGCTATCGATGGTGCGAAAGAGCGAATTACAGGATGCCGTGTGGGACGAAGTCGATTTCGAGAACGCGGTTTGGTCGATCCCGAAGGAGCGGATGAAGCGCTCGAAGGCTCACAACGTCTATCTCTCGCAGCAGATGCTCGACATTTTCATCGCTCTCAAAACCTGCGCGGGAAACTCGAAATACGTTCTGCCGTCACGTTACGACGCCGACGCCCCGATGTCGCGGGCGACGTTCAACCGGATCACGGTGGCCGTGGTGGAGCGCGCCAAGAAGGAAGGCTTGCCGCTGGAGGCATTTACGATCCATGATCTCCGGCGAACCGGCTCAACCTTGCTGAATGAGGTGGGCTTCAACAGCGACTGGATCGAGAAGTGTCTGGCGCATGAGGATGGACGGTCCTCGCGGGGCATCTACAACAAGGCCGAATATGAACACCAGCGCCGGCATATGATGCAGGAATGGTCCAATCTGGTGGATGCGTGGGTCGCTGGTCAGAAATACACGCCGACCCTTTATCCGCCGAGGATGGACCTGCTTACGCCCGAGTTTGATGCCTGACAGGCCGCGTCTTGCGGAGCTGTACGTCGGGAACAGGTGCACGCTTCACGGCCTTGGCTCGTGAAGCCCGGCGCCGGTCATCGAGCCAGGCTTCGACCTCTCCAAGATCCCAAACCACGCAGCGGGAGGTGAGGTAGAAGCGCTGAGGAAATTCGCCGCGCTGTTCCATGTCATAGATCGTTGTGTCGGCGAGAGGTACGATTTCCCGAAGTTCATGCCGTCGGATCGTACGTTTCGCGATTGCTCGGGCTGGCTGCGCCATCTGAAAATCCTTCATCAGTTCTGCTTGGATGAATGAAGGCGATAGATGGCGCTGATAAAAGCTCGAATTGATGGGCGTAGAACTGCGGCGTGTTGTGGCGTGCAAATCGGACAAACGGAGGCGCAGCACGACCGATACATGCTGATTTTGGAACGACCTGTCCTCAAATCCTGTCGGGCAAGGCGACATATTGACTGTTCGGCCCATCACTTCTGACAGCCATGTAGTCGTTGTTGGACACGAGGTAGGCCAACGGACGTGTCAGGCTGAACGGGAAAAGCACGGGTAGTGATTGCAGACTTGGAATTGCCAACGGCCTGCCCGCATTCCGCACGGCCGCTTCGATCAGCCATACCGTAAGTTCGTCGTTCTCCACAACGGCGGGGGCAAGACGGAGGACACGTTTGCCCTTTTCAATCCGCTCCACGGCACCCCAGCCGGCCTGACTTTGGATGACCATATTGGTCATTCGGTAGGTGCCTTCGCGCTCCCCGTAGGCTTCGCTCATGCGCCGATGGATTTCGGCTGACGCGCAATCACCCTGGAGGGCGGACAAGCGCCCGATCAGTTCGGCAACCTTGCCGAAGAAGGGATAGGTGGCAACGGCCATGCCCCAGTGCATTGCTGTGACGGGCACATCCGGGTGCGCCTTGAAGATCGCCGCACCGCGATCCGCAAAGTCCACCAACTCAACGCGCGGGTCCAGCCACAGGCGTTTCAACACCGTGCGTGTCTTCGTTCGCGCGGCGGCCCCCAAACCGGCGGCATCCAGCAATGACTCCAGATCTTCGAGCTTGGCTGTACCGGCGCGAACTTTCAGCGCGGTCGTTGCCCATTCGAGGGCGATGAACCGATCAAAGCCTATTCGTGGAGCCAACGTCATCATTCAAAACTCACCCAGCTCCATTCACATCTGAGACCCTCACGAAGGGGACGACCAGTTCCTCGACCGACACGCCGCCGTGGACGACCACCTGATCACCGTTCGGAACGAAGGCAGTGCGCCCGCCAGCGAAGAGAGGTTTGAAGTTCGCTGGCAACCCGGCGATGTCCAAGGCGACCGTGCCCGGGTAGGCCATCGCGGACTCGGCGCGCAACGGATCGCTACGATAAACCCGCACCCGCTCGCCACGTGTTTCCGCGATCACTCCCTGATTGGGCCGGCCTATGCCGACAGCATCGACATTGCCGTGATCCGCGGTGACGTAGATGCTGAAACCTTCGCTCAGCAGGAAAGAAAACAGGCGCTCGACAAAACCGGAGCCGAGCCAGCGCCCGATCCACAGCGCTACATCTTCCTTGGAGCGCTCTTTGTGTAGCCGTTCATCCACCTCATCGATTACCAGCCCCAAGACTTTGGGCTTGCGGCTCGCAATGTCGGCTTCCAGGGCGTCCAGTTGCTCGACCTGATGCAGTGCGCGCTGGTATATCACCTCGCTGGACGCAATACCGCCTTCGTTTTGCCAAAACGCCTTCCACAAGGCTTCTTCCTTGTTGGTGTGGTCTATCGAATCGTCAAACTCGCGTGGCCGGAGGCCCGAGAACAGCGCCTGACGGGATACCGACGTCACCGTGGGCAACCACGCGAAAGCCGTGCTCTCGTCGAATGCCAAAGGCTGCTGGTTGGCGATCAGGTGTTCCCTGATCTGTACCCATTGATCGAAGGCCAACCCGTCGAACACTAGCAGCGCCACCTTGGCTTCGCCCGCACTACGGCGCTGCCGCAGGAAACGCGGAACGTGATGCACCATCACCGGGCCTTTGATCGTCGGTTGCAGGATCAGGTCGGCGTAGTGGCCGGCGGCAATCCACGCCTGCAACCGTTCGTCGGTCAGCGCCTGGATCGCCTTGAAGCGCTCCCGGATCGCGACCATCCTTTCACCGGCATCCTTGCCGGGCAATTCATGAACCCGGCTCAGCATCTCGCCATAGCGTCTTGCGAAGTCGCCCCAGAACTTGTGCGGGGCGTCCGCTTCCGGCACCGCTGTGGCAAGCGCCTCGATGCCTTTTTCCGCCAGCGCGAATTGCGACCAAACATCCTCGACGATGCCTGCTTTGATCCAGCCAGGCACGGCGGTGGGAACGTCGGATACCGCCAGCGGATGCAAGCTACCGTCGAGGAACAACGAGTCTACGATGGTGCGCACGTCGGTGTGATCGAAGGGAATCTCAATCGCTGTGCCGATCTCGCCTACGCCAAAGGGCGGCGGATCGGGGTCGGACATACGCCTGCCTTCCAGTTTCAGCTTTTCCAGATAGAGATACCAGGCGTCCTGCACCACGCGCAGAAGCGCGCTCCTGGATGACAGCCACTCCGCAACCGCGTGGCCGACGAGTAAACCTCTGCCGCGCAGGATGGCCGCCACATGCTCGGCGAACGGCTCCGGCAAAGCGCGACCGGCAAAGTGCAGTCGCAGCACTTCGCGCCAGAAGTCCACGGGCGCGCGGATAGATCGCGGCGTCAACTGATAGACGTGTTCGAGAATGAAGTCCTTCGACTCGCTTTCACCGCGCGCCGACTGCAACTCGGTCTGATGGGCGTCGAACAGGATTTCCAATCGTTCCGGTTCCACCTGCCGGACCGCGCTATAGGCCAGCTTGGGGAACAATTCGGCAAGATTGAGCCGTACCGCAGGGCGGGCGTTATGCACGATGTCCCACGGCAGATCGTTCGCGTTGTCGTGCCGCAGATGTACGATTAGCGCCGGAGATGGCGGCTGCTCGTTGCCATCCCACGCTGCGCGATACCGTTCCTCGTACTCCGCGCGGAATCCGAACGGATCGTCGTATCCCATCACCTCGAAGCCACGGGCGCGCAGTTCGGCCAGCAGCTTCTCGTCCAGCAGCACGCCGTCTGGATCGCAGGCCACCCACAGCCGGGAAAGATCGGCCGTGAAAGAGCCAAGAATGCGCTGATGCCATTGGCTCATGACGCACGCTCGCTGGTTTTGCCGGCTGCGGCGTCAATCCGCACCATCGCCACGGCATTCAGCTCCGGCACGCTGGATTGCATATCGTCCAGCGCGGCCAGACGTGCCTCGTGCTCGGATTGCAGACGGCGGCGGCGGAACTGGCGCACGGCCGGTAGACCGATGCGTCCAATGGCCTGATTGCGAACGTCGAAGGCGTAGGTGGCGCGATCTCGCTCTTCCTTGATACGGGCGCGATGTTCGTCCGCCAGCGCCGCGAACAGGGCTTCACCCTGCGCGCCGGCCACCGCGAACGATGCCTTGAACCAGCCCACCGAAGCCTCCGCGTCCGCCACCGACTGCACGGATACGGTTTCCGTCAGCAGCAAATCCCAAACCCGCTTGGCGGTAGGCACAAAGGGGCGGCCTTCGTCATTTATGAAGACTGGCAGGAAGCGCTTGCGGTTCGCACCCGGCGCCGCCAGCCCGATCTCCCACAGCGACCAGATACCGTTGACCGAGTCGGGCAGGCCCGTCACCCGGATCACCGGCAGAGGCTGGCCCGCAACGAAGCGCGGCACGTCGCCGATGATCGCCCGCGCGCGCGGATCTTCCATCGTCAGCCATTCAGCCGCCGGGTTTTCGCCTGCCGCGCGAGCGTCGAAGCAGGCCTGTGGCGTCTCGGCACCATCAGCCCAGCGCACGTGCCAGAGGCTGCCATCTTGGGTCGCCGATCCGCCGCGTACTGCCAGCCCGTTGACGACGGCGCGTTCCAGCCAGAATTGAGCCGGGTGGTCACGCCACTTGCGGGCCTGGTCCGCATCGAGATCGTGCGGCACGGCCAGCAGATCGCTGTTCCGGTTCGATTCCGCCAGCGTGGTCCGCAACTGGGAGACCACGCTGTCGCATTCGCGCTCGATGGCTTCGGGATGCTGGAGGCTCTGCACGAACAGTTCATCGAACACCGGCTCCACTTCCGCCGAGTCCATGACGTCCGCGGCCTTGTCCACGCCGAACTCCTCGGCGATGACGGCGAGCTTCTCCTCCAGTACCTGCCGGACACGGTGTTCCACCGTGTCTTCCAGCACGAAATTCAACGCCCGCACGACATGCTTCTGACCGATACGATCCACGCGGCCGATGCGCTGCTCAATGCGCATCGGGTTCCACGGCATGTCGAAATTGACGATGACGTGGCAGAATTGAAGGTTCAGACCTTCGCCGCCCGCGTCGGTGGAAATCAGCACGCGAGCGTCCCCTGCGAAAGTCTGCAAAGTCCGGGTGCGGGCTTCCATGTCCATGCCGCCGTTGAGCGTGGCGACCGTGAAGCCCCGGCTTTCCAGATAGTCCGCCAGCATGGCCTGCGTGGGCACAAACTCGGTGAACACCAGCACCTTCAGCGCCGGGTCGCCTTCTTCCTGTTGCAGCTTGTAGATCAGCTCCAGCAGGCTTTCGGCCTTGGCGTCCGTCCCGGCGGCCTCGGTGGAGCGCGCCAGCGCCAGTAGCGTCTCAACCTCCGACTTCTCCAGCTCCAGACCATTGGCTTGCAGCGCCAGGTCTACCTGCGCTTCGCCGTCGAGATCGGCCCATTCGTCCGGGCTGAGCGTGTCGAACAGGCGCGCTTGGGTCTGCGGCGTGTCCAGCACCGCCTGGCGCTTTTCCAGCGTGGCGCGGATTGCGGCGGTGCTGGATGTCACCAGTCGCTGCATCAGGATCATCAGAAAGCCGACATGGCGCTGCTTGGCCGCCAGAGCCTGGTTGTAGCCATGGCGCACATAGTCGGTGACGGCTTCGTACAACTGCTGCTGCGCCGCGTGCCGAGCCTGCCAGGCGACCGCGTGCAAGCGCGTGAGCCGGGGTCGGAACAGCGGCTGGCCTTCGGCATTGATCGCAGCGCGCTTTTCGGTGCGGATCACAAAGGGCTGCACGCGCTCGTGGCTGACGCTGCCTTCATCGGGGAAGGCGTCCCGGTCCAGCAACTGCATGAGGCGCATGAACTGGTCGGTCTTGCCCTGGTGCGGCGTGGCCGACAGCAGCAACAAATAGGGCGAGGCTTCCGCCAGCGCTGCGCCCAGCTTGTAGCGCGCCACCTGTTCGGTGCTGCCGCCCATGCGGTGTGCTTCGTCGATGATGACCAGATCCCAGGCCGCCGACACGAGATCCTCGAAGCGTTCGCGGTTGTAGGTCTGGATCTGGTCCAGGCTCCAGCCACGCCGCGATTCCAGCGGCTTCACCGAATCCAGCGCGCAGATTACCTGGTCGTGCATCCGCCACGCATTGTCTTCCGCGCTGTCCCCGCGCCATTGCCGCAAGGCCGCAAGCGATGAAGGATCTACGAAGTGGAGCGGCTCGCCGAAATGCTGGCGCATTTCCGCCTGCCATTGCCGCACCAAGCCTTTGGGTGCGACCACCAGGATGCGCTTGACGCGACCGCGCAGTTTCAGTTCGCGCAGCACTAGGCCCGCCTCGATGGTCTTGCCCAGACCCACTTCGTCGGCGAGCAGGTAGCGGATGCGGTCCTGCCCGACGGCACGGTTCAGCGCGTAGAGCTGGTGAGGCAACGGAATGACGCTGGATTGGATGGGCGCCAGCAGGAGGTTGTCTTCGAGCGCGTCCTGCAATTTTGCCGCCGCCGTGGCGTGCAGAATCTGCCCCACCGTGGGCCGCACGCTGGAAAGCACCGCCAGTTCCGTCGCCCGTGCGCGGAGCACGGCGTCTTTCGAGGGCAGCCACACACGGTAGGCCGCTTCACCCCATAGCGCCAGTCGCTCGACCACGCGGCAAGGCGTAGCCTGCCGCGTGTGCCAGCACCAATCGCCGATGTCGAAGCCGCCCCCCGTCACGGATTACGCCCCGTCTTCGGTGCGCGTCAGCGCCATGTCATAGAGGGTGAGCAGCCGCTCATCCTCTTGCAGGGTTGCTTCCGGCAGCTTGTGGGCGATGCCGAGGATGGTGGCGTAATCCTTTACCGCCCACGCCGCGTTAAAACCTGCCCGCAGCACTTCCAGCCGCGATTCCTTGATCTTGCGGCCGGTGAACGCCTTGTAGGTCTCGAACTCCTTGAGCAGCGCCTTTTCGCGCTTCTTCTCCAGGTCCTGCGCCTTGTTCGGATCGGGCACATACCAGCGGTCCTGCGCGCGGGCGTTGAGGCGCGGATCGATTTTCTCCAGGCCGCGCAGGTCGTGGTAGTTGGTCGAGAGATAGCGGTGAATCTGGCTCGGTACCTCGCCCGCGCCGTCGAAGCGCAGGAAGTTGGCTTCCAGAAGCGCCGAGAGTTCCGGTCGAGTTTCGTGCTTTTTCCAACCGGCGCCCAGTTGCCTGATGAACTCCGGGTGGATGTCCTGATAGGTGGACGGCCGGGCTCTCAGGAAGTCCGCCACCCAGTCGATAGCGCTGCGCTCGTCGGAGACGAACAGTTCCATCTGCGGCGCCTGCGCGGTCTGTGCACGCTTCTTGTCGTACTCCGTCACTTGCTCCGGCAGGAAGACCATGCCGTCGCGTTCGGGGAAGCGGTTGCGAAGGCCGGAAAGAAACTCGTCGCTGGACAGCGGCACGGGCGCGTCATGGCGCACGAACCAGGCCACCAGCCGGTCGTAGATGCGGCGCGGGTCGCGCTCGACGATGAACTCCAGCTCGGCGTCTTTAACCTTCGTGACGGAGAGATGCCGCAGATGGGTCTGCACAAAATCCCACGCTGAATCTACCGTCGCACCGCTCTTCACGAAACGATCTTCCAGCCCGCCATTGGGCTTGTAGGCGGAAATCACCAAGTCCTGCTTCACGACATTTGGCGAAGTGACCTGCTGAAAACTACCCTGCACTTTGTCGAGGGCGGTCACCTCTGCAACCACAAATCCAACCTGCTGTAATGCTACTTGAATAGCGTTCCATACCGACGCGCGACTGTTTGAGAAAACAACCGTCATCCAACGGCCAGGCTTCAGTACACGGTGGTATTCGGAAAAGCACGCGCGCATGAGATGTTGATACTCAGGGATTCCCTTTTCTCTCACTCGATCAACAATCGCCTCGGGGCTCGCATCAGTAAGAACGCGATGCCAAGATTCGACAAGGATATTTAAGTCGGCGTAGTAGATATTCTCTCCAAACGGTGGGTCCGTAAAAATATAGTCAATGCTCTCGTTATTGAGAGGCAATTTCGTTGTGCTCCCGCACGAGGTCATGCTCATATTTTCCTGTGCACGGCTCACGGAAAACGCTGAGGTCAATCTCTTTATTTTGTTTTTATATGCCGTGAATGGATCGGCCTCCGAAATTAAGGAGGGGACGTAAAAAACACCAGAGAGAGGATTGTATGGGAAGGAAACTTCTGGCCTGTATCTATTAAGTATAGACAAATTGGTGAACTGACTGTCTAGCCAATATTTGATTTCGTTACGCAAACGTCCGTCGGTCAAGTTATTCGCTTTTTCCCAGAGATAGGACAAAGCGTAACCGGCCCTAGGCAAATACATATGGTGAATGCTGCCCGTATTTGTCGTCCGCATTCGCCCAACGCGCGTCATCTGACAATCGGGCAGCTCAACGGTCGGCAGATTTTGAGGGATGCTGAGCTTGTAGATCTTGTCAAGAATTGCCAGATCATTCTGATCTGGAGTTTTGGTGAACGAAGATCGTCCGATAGAATACTTGATTAAGACCGGAACACGTTCCGGCCGTTTATCTACCCGATTATGCGGCGCATCCATAAAAGACTCGAATTTCAAATCCATGTTCTCTTTGGAGGATTCAGCCCCACAATGAGAACATGTCACTTTATCCCGGACCTTGTTTGCTACTGGATCGTAAGCTGCATTGAAGAATACGGTCTCTCCCGAGCAGGATCGGCAGATGAAGACTTCGCTCCAGACGACATATGCAATATGAGCTTCTGTGCCGTCTGTGTGCTTTGTCTTATACATCCAGCCGATTTCGCGTTCTGCGTCATGCAGCAACGTCTCCGCTGCTTTTGCAAAGCCAATGACATCAAATGGTTGATTGTTGTTGGTGGCGATGAAAGTAGCGGCAGGCGAAAGATCGTTCAGCACGGCGCGGCGAGCGCCCCATTTGGGGGCAGTGCGGCCTTCCTTCTTCCACGTCAGCTCCAAGTCGTGCCGGTAACTGGCCGGGGCCGTGCCGCACCATTGCGCGGCCACGCCGGTCATGCCCGAACCGGCAAAACCGTCCAGCACCACATCGCCCGGCTGGGTGTAGTGCAGGATCGACGGCACGATGGCCAGGTGCGGCACCTTGGTGTGGTAGCTGTGCGCTTTATAGATGGCATCGGTCTTGCCAACGCTCACGTCGATCGCCAGCGGCTCGCGGCTGTATTTCACCGCCGGGTCGTAGGGCTTGCCGTAATGCGCTACGAACTCCGCCAGCCACGGGTTCGGGCAAGCGGTGTAGTATGGCGGGTCGGACATGGCGAGGATGGCCGCGTCCGATCCCTTCGGAAACCCCTCCTGCTTGCGGAAGGTCGGGTCTTGCAGCTTCTCGGCCAGCAGCGTTAGGAAGTGCGCGCGCCGCGCATCGTCGCTGGCAAATGTCTGGCCGAGGCATTCGACCGGGCCACTTGTTCCGCTGTGATGATTTTGCAGTAGGTCGTTCATATCAGCCCATCTTTTCTTTATTCGTCGCCAGACGATTTGCTGTCACCATTTTCGTCAGCGTATTTTTTCATGCCTTCCCGCAGGATTTCGAGGAAGGTGTGGTTCCTGCCTTCGGCATCAGCGATGATCGCATCGAAAGAGACCACGAAGGTCGGTGTCGGGATGACGCGGCCATCAGGATGTGGCGTCTCGAATTCCTGATAATAAACCCTGCCCTTCGAGAAAAAGGGCGTCCACTTAAGTTGCCTTAAGCGAAAGGCCATTGTGTCGTTGACGTTCATAATCGCGTAGTACCAAACGCGCTGAATGTTCGGACAATGCGCAACGAGCTTGCCGGCGCGGTCCAGAAGCTGATTTACAGCGTAGGAATTGTCTTTCTCGTCATCCGTCTTCTTTTTGATCTCAACTACAACGACATCGACCGGCGTCGTGTCGTTGGGGTCTGCCGAGAAGATCATCGCAATATCCGGCCGGCCTGTGTCTCCTACGATTTCGTCATCCAAGCGTATGGCATTGATGACGGCATCCATGCTCTTCTCGCTCAGAATGGTCCTGAAAACCATGAACTTGTCATCGAGCAACCAGGCATTGTTCTGGTAAACTTCCGACGGCATGGAGCTTTGCGAATACTCCTTGAAGCGGGGAACGATCAGATTGTGTATTTCGGATTCCGCGTTTCCGCCCGTCATCTCCTTCATTCGCCGAATGATTTTATCCCGATACAGGATATATTCGGTCAGCGTTCGGGAAGACATCTCCAATGATTTTTCATATGAGGCGTCGCTCAGTTTTTCGGACTGAAGTATTGCCTTCTGTTCTTTGAAAAATCGCTGTTGCGCGATCGACAGCGCATCGTCCCGGTCGATCAGGCCAACGGTGTCGGCCTCAAAAAATCCGAGCAAATGCGGGAATTGCTCTTCAAATGTTTCTTTGGTTTTTTCATTCCGCTCGGTGATCTGCGGGATATTCTCCGCCAAAACCTTGCCCAGTTCGCGGCGCAGAACGCGAAAAAGATGAGCCTCGGGCGTTCCCTCGGGCAGAACAAGCCTTTGCCGGGAGCTGTCCGCATTCGAGTGGAAGAGTTCGGACTCGAAGAGAAAGACGCAGAGATAGCCCGGCGGAAACGACGAAGGGGGAATCAGGTTTGCCGGTATCGTTCGGCCGTCGATGCTGAAGGCGACGAGGGAACTTCCTTTCCCCGATACGGGGGCAATATGATAGTGCATGTCAATGGTCGAGATGGCATCAAGTGTATCATCCTGGATGGTAATCTTGGTCATTGCCGGCAAATCAGCCGGTGTTATTTCGGCTGCCTGAGGGAAGAACTCCTTTTGCGCGTTACTTTCGTTAGTCGTCAGATTTATAGAGATCTTGAATGCCTTGCCTTCGCGCTTGCGCGCGTCAAGCGTTGGCAGAAATTGCTCAATCAGAAGCGGCTTAAGTGCATCCGGCTTCAGGTCGTCGTATGACTTAACACGCTCTTTGGCGAAGCCGCTGAAAATCAGCGAAGTTTTCGCTTCCTGTTGATCTGCAACGGCCTGCAGCGGCGCATTGCCGTCGAAGCCGTCCTTGAAGGTGAAGGTTCTCCGCCATTTTTCGCGAGCGCTATCAACATCCACACGAGCGAAATAGTTGAGGAAGACGAGGCGGCCGATGCCCTTGTGGAATTTATCTCTTGGCCGCAGCAGTTTCCGGAACCGCTCAAAATTCTCGTCGGTGAAGCCATCGCCGTTGTCCGAAACGGTAATTTTCAACGTGTCTGGCTTGTCGAAAGCTTGAACGTCGATATCGATCGACACGTCGGTCGCGCCCGCATCCAGCGCATTGGCCAGCGCTTCAAAATAGACGAGGGTCAACGACGGGTTGGGGAAAAACAGCCTGATCGCCCCGGAGGTTTCAATATCCATTTTCTTCGTCCGGCTTGGCCGCGACCTGTTCGTGCAGCAGCTTGAGTTGGATGCCCGCTTCTGTGAGCACGTAGCGTTGCCGCGACGAGCGCGGCTTGTCCGGGATAGTTGGGCGCAGTACGCCGCCGGCTAGGAGCGGCTCCATATGCGTGGCAACGAAGTGCGGTCGTTGGCGATAGCCGGCGTGAGCCATCAGTTCGGCCAGCGAGCGCGGGACATCGGCGTAGCCGACGATATGCCACTGCACCTCCGTCAACCGATCAAGTGACCGATCAAGTCCGGGCTGTTCCTGTGCAACTTGTTCGGTGACTTGATCGGTAGCGCCTGCCACCACCGTTTCCGCGCCAGTCGGTTGATCCGTGGTATCTTCAGCCGTTTCGGCGGCGAAGCGGGTGCGCAAGTGAGGGACCAGCCGCCATGTGTGGGCCGCCTCGCCGAGCGGTTCCGTCAGCACTTGCACAGTCAGGCGCTGCGCCAGATCCAGCGCCTGCGCGCCAGTAAGACCAGTCAGCGCCTTGATGTCCGCTACATCGACCTGGCCGCTGCGCAGCAGGAAGGCAAACACCGCCGCCTCGTGCTCGGACAGGTGTGCGCCAAGGCTTGCCTGCGCAAGAAGCTGAGCTTCAGTAATGAGCTTTACCTTGCACAAGCGCAGGCGGAAGCTTTTTTCGGCCCTGCGGTTCTCGATCTCAGGCGGCAGGTAGCCCAGTTTGCGCCAGCCGTCGAAGATGGCGCGCACGCCGGTGCCGCCCTGATCGGACAGCCCGATGCGGCGGAAGGCGCTGACGATGCTGGGGTTGCGAACCTCCTTATCGCCCGGATCGAGCAGTTGCTCGCGTGAGGCAAAGGCGTCGCCAGGATTGAAGAACTCGGTCTGGTCACGGAAGAAGCGGATGACCGGCACACGGGTGGTGTCGCCGAAATCCTGATGGATCAGCAGATTGATCGCGGCTTCGCGGAAGGAGATGTAGTCGGGCGGGTCGTCGTCACGCCGCATGGTGGTCGCGTCGACGGCAAAGGGGCGCTCGCTGTGGCGGTAGTAGAACTCCACAATGGCCTGCCAAGCCTTGATAAGGTTGTCCTCCACCGAGAGGCGGTCGGCCCAGCGGACGGTGGAATCATATTCAGTGCTGGCATTGCGGTAGAGTTGTACGTCCGTGACCATGCGCGGCAGTACCTGCCGGACATATTCACCGCTGCCCAGCACCAGAATGGCGGCGCGGCTAGGGCGCAGCACGCCGCCTTGCTCGACCAGAAAGCCCCAGTTCCGCAGGAATGTGATGTCGTCAGCAGCGGTGTCTTTGCCGGGGTTGCTGGCGGCAAAGCGCGCACGATACCAACGCACAGAGGCTTCGTCGAAACACCGGCCAATATCCACATCGAGCGTTTCGGCGTCGTAGCGGATATTCGACGCATCACGAATGAAGCGCAGCAACTCATCGCCTGTGCAGGTGTCATCGCGCCCACCACGACGAATGTGAGCTTTTTTCGGATTGCCGTCGAGATAGACCGGTTTCTGATGCCGCTCGGCTTCGGGGATATAAAAGGCCAGAACTGTGCCTTCGGCCAAGTCGTGAACCGTGCCGCCTATGGGCAAAAATACGCTGACTTTGTTTGAATCTCGAACTTGGCCCAGAAAGTCGTTTTGTATTTTATCAGCATCGGTCACGCCGGTGACGGTAAATGTGCCGTTGGCCTGCTTGACGCCGAACACCAGGTGCCCGCCTTCCGTGTTGGCGAAGGCGCTGACAGTCGAAAGCGCGTCCTTGGGCACAGCCCAGGCTGCTTCCTTGAATTCGATGTCGTTCCATTCGATGGATTGGAGCGCGGCGACGAGGTCGTCTCTGGTCATGGCGTCACTCGATCACGAACCGGAGTTTGGTTGCGTCCTTGCCCTTGCCCCGCTCGCTGATGAGCGCGTCGAACCGCTTGCGCAGTTCATCCGGCGTGGCGGGCGAGCCTCCTTGCAGCAGGGCTTGACGCAGTTCGTCTGCTTTGACCGTGATCTTCTCCAGCCCGGACAGTGCTTCCTGCACGGCGTTGGCGAAATCGGTGGTGACAGGCTCCGGCAGCTTGCGCGCGGCGAGGAAGGCATCGATCAGAGCCTTCGATGCGGCCGGCAGCAGGCCCAGGCTGTCCTGCGTGAACGGGTCTTCCAGATTCTCCAGCAATGTCTGCTGCCAGTTGGCCTGCAACTGGTCCAGATCGTCGTCCAGCTTGTTCAGGCGACTGGCGGCAGGCAGCAGTTCCAGTTGTTCGGCGGATGGCCGGAACTGGCAGTGGGGGCATACCGGCGTTCTGAGCAGCGTCGGCTCGTCCAGCGCGGAGCAGCTTTTCAGGCCGTTGAGCGCGTCCTCGAAGCCGGTGAGCTGACTGGTGGGCATCAGCGAGACGCCTGCCAGCACGCGCAACGATAACAAGCGGTCGTCGCGGCGCAGTGCATTGCGTGTCTTCTCTTCGGCGACGCCGAGCCGCGCTTTGCTGTGGCTGGCGATATAGGCGGTGACGTAATCCTTCTTGAGCCCGGCGAGAGTCTGACGGCCTTCGCCGAGGATGGCGGCGGCGCGTTCCGCTGTGCGATCCTCCGCCAGCTTATCGAACAGGGCTTTGCGCGCGGCTTCGGCCTGCTTCACCCAGTCGTGGCCGGGCTGCAAGATCATCTCCGCCTGCGACAGATAGGATGCGGCGCCCCCCAATTCTCCGATCAGTTCCAACAAACGCTCGACGCCGGCGAGCACGTCCAGATTTTTCTTCTGGATGTCGATGTCTTCCTGCGTGGTGCGCAGGTTTTTGAGCTTGCCGACGGTGTTGTAGGGAGACAGGGATTCTGTAAATTTCTTGAGCGCATCCAGCCGCGCGTACCAATCCTTGGCTTCTTCCTCGCGCAGCAGGTTCTGGCCCCAGAAGGCGAGCTTGCCCTGCTGGAGATCGGAGCCCGCCCTGAGCACACGCGGCACCAGGGCGCTGATCTTTTCCTGCAATGCGATGACCGGTTCGGTGTCGCCTTGGCTGGCCTTCTGGGCCAGGCCAGATGGCAGATCGAGCAACTCGAACAGCGCACGCAGCACCGCGAGGTTGATTTCCTTGGGCGCCTCGATGTGCTTGAACTGCTTGAGTTCATCGAGCGAGCGTTCTGCCAGCAAGGAGAGCTTGCCGGAGTCGATCTTGTCGCCGGTGATCGCGAGCACGATGTCGCCGGAATAGGCCAGTGCGCCCAGCACAACGACCAGCAGATCGGGCTCAAGCCGGTGCTTGGCCGGGGAGAAATACTCCACATCGGTCGCACCGGCGACGAGTTCGTTGCGGTTGAGCACCTGCCCATGGCCCTTGGCCTTGAGACGGTTCAACACTTCCTGAGCGTAGCGGGAGCTCGCCGGGTCGATACGTTCGCCGTCGAGCATTTCCAAGGCATCGAGGACCGCGGTAGCGTCCTTGGTGCGCGTGCCGCCCGCCAGCGCGCGCAGCGTACTGGCAATCAGGGATTTGCGGTTAGCCTCGGTGACGAGCACCGGGAACTTGGGATATTCGGGCGCGATGTCGGCGAAGTGCTGGGACAAAACCAGGCCCGAGACGATGTTCACAATGTCGCGGAAGTTGATCCTCTCCTCAGGCCCCAGGCGCGCGCGGTCGCGCAGTGAGACACCTTTGGCCCAGTCTTGCAGCGTCTTGGCCTTGCCCTGATAGGTGACTTCAAACGCGGTCAGCTGCTTTTCTTGCAGCCACTTGCTCATGGCGCGCAGGGCGTCCTGCGCCTTGGACTGATAGACCGCCTTCGCACCGCCACTGGCAGTGGAGCCCAGGTCGAGCGAGGCAGCGTATTGGGACAGATGGCGCCTGTAGCCCTCGTCAAGCGCTTTCAAGCGAAAGAACACTTCATCCGGCTGCTGCGAGTAGGTGCGCTGTCCCTTGTCGAAGGGCTGAATGAAGTAGATGTAGAAATCACGCTCGGGCTGCGCGGTGGGACGGTCGTTTGGGCCTCCGAAGAACAAATAGCCCAGGCGTTCGACGCGGTGTTCCTGCCATTCGATCTGGTATTGCCAGATCTGGAAGCCGGGGTAGCGAAGATCGTCGCTGCACTCCATCAACGTCTTGACGGCGCTATAGTAGGCGCGGTCCAGAGCGTCGTCTGACAATGCTTCGGCGCGCTTATCGATCTGGGCGTCGTAGTCGACGTCTTTTTTGAGATCGAGGTAATACTGCTCGGTGTCGGCGGCCTTGGAGATGAACTGGCCGTTGACGGTCTTCAGCACCTCGCGCATCACGGTCTGAACCATCGACAGCAGGTTCTCGGCCGGTTCGCCGGGCATATCCCCGACACCAGGTTGGAACAGGCACAGGGAATCGCGAAGCTCTGCGGCGGTAGGACCAATCGGGATGTGGATGTCGCCGCCGGTGGTCAGGCGATGCACAGCCAGGCCGTTGACGACGCGCAGCGCCATCGGTTTGTAGGTCGGCCGCGTGAATGCCTGCTGGATGCGAGATTCCAGCACTTCAGAGACGCGCAAGACCTCCTTGATGTTGGGATCGGCGCGCAGCACCTGGTTGCTCTTGACCGTATTCCAGAAGCTTTCGTAGGCGATGAGTTGTGGCCGATCAGTTGGTACATCCTGATCGAGAATGGCCTGCATTGCGGCTTCGATGGTCTTGAGTGCGCCACGTTTTTCGGTGAAGTGAATCTGCTCGAAGGTCTTGAGATAGTCTGGGTGGACCGGAAATAGCCGGACATACTCGTCCATACGCTCGTTCATCGATCCGTAGAACTTGGCGAATGGCTTCAGATATTCGCGAATTTTATTCTGCTGGTCGGCAGACTTCTTGAGCAGACGCGCGGATACGACGAAGCTCACGTCCTGGCGGTCGATCAGGATTTGCGTGAAGCGTTCATTGACGCGGCGTATGCTGTCGGCCACGTGCTGGAACCTTCCGCTATCGAAGATGGCTTCCTGCACACCCGCAACGAAGCGGAATTTCAAATGCTTGGCGACTTCGCCGATCTGACGCAGGATGGCTAGGTCGAGCACCAGTTCGTGATCGCGACGCGATTGCAGATATTCGAGGAACTCGTCCACTACGAGCAAAAGCCCCTGATCCGGGAACTTCTCGCCGAACGCAGCCATCATCTCCTCGAAGGAGTCCTTGTTGTTCAGTTCCTGATCAGCGCTTGGGAACGTGAAATCGACGCCGAGTTTCTTGAGGAATCGTTCGATCTGCTGGGTGATGATCTGGCGCAACGGCATTTCAAGACCGCCGACCTCGATGCGCAGCACCTTGAAGCGCCCCGCGATGGACGCGACCGCATCCACCACTTTGGGGTGTCGGATCATCGGCGCATAGGCGGCGTCTTCGGCCACCAGCGATAGCACCGACATCAGGTGCGATTTACCGGTGCCGTAGTTGCCGACGATGAGCACACCCTTGTGATCGACAGATTCGTCGAAGCCGAGCTGCGGCACCATGAGCTTGGCAATGCGCTCGGCCATGTCATCGGAGATGACAAACGTCGAGACGAGCTTCTTGGCTTCGTTGGGACGGTCGGCGTCGAGCAGTTGAACGACCGACTCGATTTGCTCGAATTGAATAAGATCTTTGTACTTCATATTCCTGACCTTCGAGTCCCCTTATTGACGTTGCGCCGTTTCAAAGACGACGACGCCGTCGCGGCTGTAGTCGCGGTGCTCGGGATGTCCCATGCCGGTGTAAATCAGCCGATCGTTGTGTATTTCACCTGGCCATACCGCGATGACCGGACGTGAGTGCGCCAGCAGTTTGATGACGTTGAGTGGATTGACCTTCAGACTAGGCTCAAAGAGCACTTCGAGGTTGTCGAGCAGCAGCGGAGCGTCACCGCTCACGCCATCAGTGATTTCGCGGAGCAGTTCGTTCGTCGAGAAACCGCGATCAGAGACGGGCGTGACCGCTAAGCGACGTCCGAGCGTCACGCCGACATTGAGAGGCTTGGCGTTCAACCGGCGCGCCAAAGCGCGCAGAAGGCGCGTTTTGCCGCTGCTGCCGACGAGCAGGATCAGCTTGCTCTGGAGATCGTTGATTTCCTCGATGAGCCGTTCAAGCGCAGGGAGCTTGGCCACCTCTGCCGATAGTGCGAACGCATGGGTCATTGCCTCCCCTCGTCCGGCTTGGGCTTTTCATCCTGCTCACCGATGCGTGCGGCGATCCATCGTTCCAGCTCGGCGCGGCGGAAGCGCCACACACCGCCTAGCTTGAACGCCGGAAGCTGGCCATTGGCCGCAAGGCGATAGACCGTGCGCCGACCTGCTTTCAGGTAGGTGGCGACTTCCTCGATGGTGAGGATTTCATCGGACTGCTCGATCATGGGATTGCCGGCTTGTTGGTAGTTATTTTGTGTTACACTGGCATAAGTTGGCAAGAATCGGCAAGCTAGAAAGGCGATAAGATGATGGTTTTCGTCATCGCCAATAGCGGTTGATCCGCTCAGGCGAGCGTAATGGCGCATGGAGGCGCCGGATACGCTCATCATGCCCTGGGTGACAGCCTATGGCTGATCAGGACCAGTCCGCCTTCGTGTACCCGAGGCGAAGCCGGGCTGCCCGGAAATTGTCCAGGTGGGAGTATGAACTTTCGACATCTGCGTTATTTCGTTGCGGCTTCCGAGCATGGGAGCTTCCGCAAGGCGGGCGCCGCGCTGGGCGTCCAGGAGTCCACCATCAGTCGCCGGATTCGCGACCTGGAAGACGGGCTCGGCTCGGCACTGTTTCACCGTCACAGCGGCGGTGTATGTCTGACCGTTGCCGGACAGCGGCTTTTGTCGAAAGCCCAAAAGGTTCTTCGATACATCAATGAAGGCGCGGAGATCGTGGACGCGGTGGGGCGCGGCACGGAAGGTCAATTGCGCGTCGGCATCTTCTCGTCCCTGGCATCGGGGTTCCTGCAAGATCTTCTCCGGACCTTCGCGGCAGAGCACCCTGGCGTGCATGTCGAGGTTGCCGATGGCAATCCCGCAGAGCATGTCGCCGCGATCCGGCAGTTCCGGTTGGACATCGCCTTTCTGACGGGGACGTTGGAGTGGCCCCGATGCGAGACCACCTACCTCTGGTCGGAACGTGTTTTTGTGGTGCTGCCGGAAGCACACGCCCTTGCCCGCAAGGAGGAGGTGAAGTGGCATGATCTGGCGCACGAGACCTTCATCGTCAGCGATGTGCCGCCGGGCCAGGAAGTCCATGACTATCTGGTTCAGCGGGTCGCCGATCTCGGCCATCACCCGAAGATTCAGGCGCAGTTTGTTGGGCGCGACAATCTGTTGACGCTCGTCGCGATCGGCAGCGGGCTAACGGTCACGAGCGAGGCGACGACAGCGGCCCATGTGCCGGGCATCTGCTATCGGCCGATCATCGGTGAGGTCCTTCCCTTCAACGGCGTGTGGTCGCCAAAGAACGACAATCCGGCGCTCAGGCGCTTTGTCAGCATGGCGAAGACGATGGCGCGTCGTCAGGGCGTGGATTTATGAACTGGCATCGCCCGCGGGCTTCGCGCGTCGGGCCTTGGCGAACCCGCGATCGGTGGCGATGAAGCGCTCCAGCATCGGTACGATCAGCTTCACGGGATCGCGCACAGGCTGGCCGGTCTGCCTTCCCAGCAGCTCGGCATATGCCGCGAGATCCCGGTGAAGCGATGCGGGCAGTTCCAGCGTCGCCTTCACCGGCTTTTCCTCGGTGATCGGGCCGAGCTTCAATTTCGTCATGTCAGCCTCCGTAAGGTTCGAGGACGAGATCGCGGGTGACGATCACGCGGACAGGGAAGCCGGGCCGGATCGTCAGTGTCGGCGCGACGTTGAGCTGGCGCCGAACGATCTGCTGACCGGCATCATTGATCGTGTCCTGGCCCCCATTGCGGATGGCGCGCAGGAGCCGGTCCTGATCATCGATGGCAAGCTCGGACCCGACTGACAGGAGCGTCGAGAGCCCCGCCGCTTTGGCGAGATCCCACCAATGGTAATCGACGCCGTCTTCCAGACCGGCATAGCCCTGGGTATCGGCTCCGGGTTGTCGTTCGAGCACAATGGACCGGCCGTTCGGGAGAATGAGCCTGTTCCAGACGAGAAGCACGCGGCTCTGCCCGTATTGGACGCTATTGTCGTACTGGCCGATGATCCGCGTGCCCTGTGGGATGACGAGGATGCGCCCCGTCGGACTATCGTAGATGTTCTCCGTCACCTGCGCGGTGATTTGTCCAGGCAGATCGGAGCGGATGCCGGTGATGAGGGCGGCGGAGATGACCGCGCCCGCCTGGAGAACATAGGGCGATGCTGGTGCCATGATGCGGTCGGCCGCAATGGTACGGCGGTCGACGGGAGCATTGAGGAACGCGAGTTGTCGATCTTGAGCGGTCTCGGCACCAGGTTGTGTGCCGGTTCCCACGCTGGGAAATCCCGGGACATTCGTGCCGGCGGTCGCCGACGTTGCGGCCGGACCGGCCTGGAAAAACACGCGGCTGGTGCGGGCGGCCTCCAATTCGGCTAGGCGACGTTGCTCCTCGGGATCAGGCCCCGGCGCCGCCATGGCGGGCGGCACGACAGGATGCCCCTGATTTTGCGCGCTGACGATCGGGCGGCCGAGGTCTCCAGGCAGCGCCGGGCCGAGGACCGGGCCGGTGTAATCGCGTGGCAGGCCGGCCAGGCCGTCGGCCGTGGTGCGGTTGTCGGTTGAATAGAGTTCGTCGGCGCTCTTGCCGGGATCGCGGGTCTGGAGCGCGTAGATGAGAGAGCCGCCGATGCTGACGAGTGCAACCGCAGCGACGCCGGCGAGCACTTTGCGCGACAGCCGGGTGACGCGCGGAGGTTCTGCCCGCAGGCGCATGGACGATGATGCATCGACGGCGGGCGTTGATTGGTCCAGCCGTTCGGCGTTGTCGTGGTCAATGTCGCTCATGATGCAGGTTTCCCATCGGTTCGCACGATCCTGACGGTCTGCTGCTGCTTGCCGCTGCCGAGGCGCAGTTCGGCGGCGCCGAAGATGCGGTCCACGATCAGGATGTTCTGGTGGATGCGGCTGTTGACGAGCTGCGGCTCGCCATCGGTGCCGAGGACGAAGATCGGCGGCATTTCGCCTTGAACGATGCCGCGTGGAAATTCGACATACACACGCCTGCCGTCGTCATAGACGGCGACCGGCCGCCAGGGCGGCGTGTCGCCGGTGAGGCCGTAGCGGTAGTGACGTGCGCCGGCAGCGGGAATGATAGGCGTCGCCGAGACCGTTCCACGTTGCGATGCCGGTAGCGCGGGATAAGCCCAGGCAACGGCCGGCATATAGGGTTTCGCCTCCGCCCTCAGCTCGAGCATGTAGATGCGGCGGTCGGTCGTGATGACCAGGTTCGTGGTGATGTCGGGGCGGGTCGGTTTGACGAGGATGTGGACGCGGCGCGAGAGGCTGGAACCGCTTTCGGTGTCACCGATGATCCAGCGGGCGGTGTCACCGGCGGCGATTGGACCTGCGCCGGTCAGACTTTCGCCCGGTTCGAGCGCGATGTTGGTGATCTGGCCGGGCGCGGCATAGACTTGGTAAAGCGCGCCTTCGCTCCAGGGATAGATCTGGATGGCGTTATAATAGCCCTCGCGTCGCGGTTCGACACGCGCCGCAGCATTGGCGTTTTCCACGCGGCCGCTCGGTGTATTCGCGGTGGTTCCACCATGCGCGACCGTCCAGGCGGGAGGCGTGTGCAGCGGACGCGGCGGCTGTTCCGTGACCGGCGTCGGCACGGCTGGGAGCGGCGGCACGTCATTGTCGTAGCTGATGGTGGGTGGTTTGAAGGTTGCGCAGCCCGCCAGCATCGTTGCCGAGAGCAGCATCATCGCCAAAGCGGATTTACGGAAAGCCGGAGAGCCGGACATGCGCAGAGATGTGCTCATTGGGACATCTCCCGCGACCAGTTGATAGCGTTGATGTAGATGCCGAGCGGATTGGCGCGCAGCCGGTCGGCGTCGCGCGGCGTCTGGATGACGATGGTGAGGATCGCGGTCCATCGCTCCGTGCCCGCGAGCTGGCCATTCTCGTACCGTTTCTCGGTCCAGGCCACGCGGAAGGAATCCGCCGATGCGCGGATGACGCTCGAAACCTCGACGGCGATCTGCTGTTTGCCGACCTTGGTGAAGGGATCGTTGGTGCGGGCATAGTCGTTGAGCGCGCCGGCGCCGCGATCCGTGGTCCAGTCATAGGCGCGCAGCCAGTTCTGGCGCACGATGATCGGATCGGCCGGGATGCTTCTGACTTGCTCGATGAAGCGGGCAAGATGCCAGGCCACCTGCGGATCGGTCGGCCGGTAGTCGGCCGACGCCGGTGCTACGGACTGCGCCTGACCGAGCCGATCGACCTGCACCACCCAGGGAACGACGGTGCCGCGCGCCGACTGCCAGACCAGCGCGGCGGCGAAGCCGGCCGACAGGAAAAGTGAGCCGAATGCCATGATGCGCCAGTTCCTGGCCTGGACGCGGGCCGAACCCATGCGATCGTCCCAGACCTGCGCGGCGCGCTGATAGGGTGTTTCGGGTTCGGGCGATTTCCCATAGTGGGCGGCGGGTCGTTTGAAGAGGCTCATGAGCGGTTACTTTCGGAGAGATTGACGGAAGAGCCGCCGCCATGGCTGTCGCCGGATTTGACGGCGTGCGCTGCGAGGGTGGCTCCGTGGCTGAGGGACTGATGGCGCTTCATGCGCTTGGCCCAGTCGGGCGGACCGTCGCCGGGCGCTGCGGCGGCGGCTTCGCCTGCGGAGCCTGAGCCGGGTATCGTGCTCATGGTCGAGGAACCGCCCGTTGCGCCGAAGCCTGCCTTCGCACCTTCGGAGAAGCTGGACTTGACGCCTTCGGCGACGCGCGCCGTCGCGCGTCTCAGGGGCGACACGGCGGCTGCTCCGGCCGCGCGGGCGACACCGCCAAGACCAGAGGCGACACCGGCTGCGCCGGACTGGCCGAGCGAGCCGACACTGTAGGCCGCGGCGGCTCCGCCTGCCGCTGCCGCACCGCCCCGCACGGCAGCAGCACCGCCGGACATCGCAGCCGCTCCTCCCTTTATGGCAAGGCCTGCCGCGCCACCAGCTGCGAGCGCGGCACCGCCGACGGCAAGCCCGGTGCCAACCGCCGCACCGGCGCCGAGTTGTGGTCCGCCGCTGACCAGACCGGCAGCAATGCCGGGGCCGAAGATGCCGAGCCCGAGCAGCGATAGCGCGGCAAGAACAATCGCCATGGCGTCGTCGATTGTGGGCGTTGCGCCGCCGAAGCCGGCCGTAAACTGGCTGAACAGCGTTGAGCCGATGCCGATGATGACGGCGAGCACCAGCACCTTGATGCCGGATGAGACGACATTGCCCAGCACGCGCTCGGCCATGAAGGCGGTCTTGCCGAACAGGCCGAACGGGATGAGGACGAAGCCCGCCAGCGTCGTCAACTTGAATTCGATCAGGGTAACGAAGAGCTGGATCGCGAGGATGAAGAAGGCGAGCAGCACCAGCGCCCAGGCGAACAGCAGGCAGGCGATCTGGATGAAGTTCTCGAAGAACGCGATCCAGCCCATCAGGTCGGAGATGGATTCGAGCAAGGGGCGCGCGGCGTCGAGCCCGGTCTGCGCGACCTTGCCGGGTCGCATCAGATCCTGCGCGGTGAAGCTGGTGCCGGAAGCCTTGAGGCCGAGGCCCGCGAACGAGTCGAAGACGATCTTGGCGAGGTTGTTCCAGTTGCCGATGAGATAGGCGAAGACGCCGACGAAGAGCGTCTTTTTCACCAGCCGGGCGATGATGTCGTCTTCCGCGCCCCAGCTCCAGAACAGGGCGGCAAGCGTCACATCGATGACGATCAGCGTTGTGGCGATGAACGCGACCTCGCCGCCGAGCAGTCCGAACCCGCTGTTGATGTAGGAGGTGAAGACCCCGAGGAAATTGTCGATGACACCTGCGCCGCCCATGGTTCACCGTCCTTCTGTTGTCGGGACGGCAGGCGCCGGGGGGCGGCCGAGGAAGCGATCGCGGCTCTCGGCCCAGATGCGCATGCAGTCGGTATCGCTCGCCGCTGCCTGGCCAAGCTGCTGGCACCGGCGCTGCCCTTCGCGGAGCGCATCGCGCTTGGGTTCGACAGCGTGGACGCGCTCCATTTCAGGGGCCGCGTCCTTCCGGGTCATCTCGATCGCCGTCGCCGTGATGGCGAACGATACGAAAACGATGGCGCCCAGCCGGGCCAGCATCTTGCCGTCCATGGCCGCGACCTCAGTTGCCGTTGCCGAACATCTGCGCGTTGCCGGGCTGATAGCCCGCGCCCGGCGTGAGGAAGCGGCGGCGCTGCTCCCGGCCCTGATCAGCCGCCGCCGCGCGCTCCGCGTCAGTCAGCGCCGTGGCCCGGCCGTTGGCGGAGATCAGCGCGATCAGGTCGGAGAGCTGCTGCGATTGCAGCGCGAGAAGCTGATTGCCGGCCTGTGTCGCCTGCAACGCACCCTGCGCGCCTTGACTCTGGCTGACGAGGTTCGACATCTGCGTGCGATTGCTGTCGATATTGCCGACGACACCGGCCTGAATGCGCATGGCGTCCTGCAAGCCGCCGACGGTGTTCTGCCAGCGCGAGCGAGCGTCGGTGATGAGCTTGGCGTCCGACGACGACAGTGAGACGCTGCCATATTGCTGCTGGAACATCCGATCGACGTTCTGGACGTCGAAAGAGATGTTCTCCGCCTGGCCGAGGAGCTGCTGGGTGCGTTGGACGTTCTGTTGAATCTGCTGGAGCGCCGAGTACGGCAGGTTCGCCAGATTCTTGGCTTGGTTGATGAGGCTCTGCGCCTCGTTTTGAAGCGAGCGGATCTGGTTGTTGATCTGCTCGAGGGACCGCGCCGCCGTCAGGACGTTCTGGGCGTAGTTGGTAGGGTCATAGACGATACCGCCGAAGCCGAATTGCGCGTGCGCTGGCGCGGTCAGCACCGGCGATGCGGCGAGCGGTATCGCCAGGATGAAGGCCGCGAGCGACATCGCGCGCGGGCGTGAACGAAGCGTATTCATGGTCATTACTCCTTCTCGGACTGCTGGGGGGTGAGGTTCGTGAGGTCAGGGATGAGGTCTGCGGCCCACTCGGCGCCGCGCAGGCGCAGCCAGGCGGCGAGAAAGCCCTCGCGGCCATGCTCGGCGACGGTGCGCGCGATCTCGGACTGGTCGGTCTTGGAGGAGGTGGCGGCGAGCGCGAGACCGACTTCGGAGAGGCCCAGCTCGAACAGGCGATTGCCGCGCCGCGACTGGCAGTAATAGTCGCGCTTGGGCGTGGCCCGCGCGAGGATTTCGATCTGGCGGTCGTTGAGACCGAAGCGCCGATAGATCTCCGTGATCTGCGGCTCGATCGCGCGTTCGTTCGGCAGGAGCAGCCTTGTCGGGCAGCTCTCGATGATGGCCGGGGCGATGTTGCTGTTGTCGATGTCGGACAGCGACTGCGTGGCGAAGATGACGCTGGCGTTTTTCTTGCGCAGCGTCTTCAGCCATTCGCGCAATTGCCCGGAGAAGGCATCGTCATCGAGTGCGAGCCAGCCCTCGTCGATGATGAGCAGCGTCGGCGAGCCGTCGAGACGGTCGCCGATGCGATGGAAGAGATAGGCGAGGACGGCGGGTGCCGCGCCAGTCCCGACCAGTCCCTCGATCTCGAACGCCTGCACCGATGCCGAGCCGAGATGTTCGGCCTCGGCGTCGAGTAGCCGCCCATAGGGGCCGCCCACGCAATACGGTCGCAGAGCCTGCTTCAGGTCGTTCGATTGGAGCAACACCGTGAGGCCGGTGATCGTGCGTTCCTCGACCGGCGCCGACGCCAGCGAGGTCAGCGCCGACCAGAGGTGCTCCTTCACCTCGGGGGTGATTGCGATGCCCTCGCGGATCAGGATGGCGACGATCCAGTCGGCCGCCCAGGCGCGTTCGGGCGTGTCGTGAATGCGCGCGAGCGGTTGCAGCGAGACCGAGGAGTCCACGCCCTCGGTGAGATCGCCGCCGAGATCGTGCCAATCACCGCCCATGGCGAGCGCGGCGGTGCGGATCGAACCGCCGAAGTCGAAGGCGAAGACCTGGGCACCGGCATAGCGCCGGAACTGCAAGGCCATGATGGCGAGGAGCACCGATTTGCCGGCGCCGGTCGGGCCGACGACGAGCGTGTGACCGACGTCGCCGACATGGAGAGAAAACCGGAACGGGGTCGAGCCTTCGGTCTTGCCGAACAGCAAGGGGGAGCTACCCAAATGCTCGTCCCGTTCCGGCCCCGCCCACACCGCCGAGAGCGGGATCATGTGGGCGAGATTCAGCGTCGAAATCGGGGGCTGGCGCACGTTGGCGTAAACATGCCCCGGCAATGAGCCCAGCCAGGCATCGACGGCATTGATCGTTTCAGTCATGGCCGTGAAGTCGCGGCCCTGGATGACTTTCTCGGCGAGGCGAAGCTTCTCGTCGGCAACTCGGGGATCGTTGTCCCATACCGCGATCGTCGCGGTGACATAGGATTGGCCGGCGTAGTCAGCGCCGAGTTCCTGGAGGGCGAGATCGGCGTCCGCCGCCTTGTTCGAGGCGTCGGTATCGACCAGCGCGGACGCCTCGTTGGTCAGCACCTCTTTCAGGATCGCGGCGATGCTTTTGCGCTTCGCGAACCATTGGCGGCGGATTTTGGTCAGCAGCTTGGTCGCGTCGGTCTTGTCGAGCAGGATGGCGCGCGTCGACCAGCGATAGGGAAAGGCGAGCCGATTGAGATCGTCGAGGATGCCGGGCGTGGTCGCGGTCGGGAAACCGACAATGGTGAGAACGCGCAGATGCGCGGTTCCGAGACGCGGCTCCAGGCCGCCGGTGAGCGGTTGGTCGGCGAGCAGCGCGTCGAGATAGACCGGCGTTTCGGGCACACGGACGCGGTGCCGTTTGGTCGAGACGGTCGAATGGAGATATGTCAGCGTCTCGCTGCTATCGAGCCACTGGCATTCCGGCATGAAGCCGTCGAGCAGCGCCAGCACGCGATCGGTGCGGTCGACAAAGGTGTTCAGGATTTCCTTCGGATCGATGCCAGCACGTTCGCGGCCCTCATAGAGCCAGGCTTCGGTGCGCGCGGCATCCTCGGCCGGCGGCAGATAGGTGATGGTGAGATAGTAGCCGGAGACGTAATGCGCGCCGGCCTCCTCGAAATCGGCTTTGCGCTCGGCATCGAGAAGCGCTGCGGCGGCGTCGGGAAACAGGTCCGCTGGATAGATCGACGCCTCGTGCCGCTGCGCCTCGACGAAGATGGCCCAACCCGATCCGAGACGACGGAATGCGTTGTTGAGCCGCCCGGCGACGGCGACCAGTTCGGCGGCGACCGCGGAGTCCAGATCAGGGCCGCGGAACCGCGCCGTGCGCTGAAAGCTGCCGTCCTTGTTGAGCACGACGCCCTCGGCGACGAGCGCGGCCCAGGGCAGATAGTCAGCGAGGCGGGTTGCGGTGCGGCGATATTCGGCAAGATTCATCATGGCGATGCGCTTCCTCAGACGGACAGATGAGCGGGGATGCGCAGGTGACGGCGACCGACCTCGACGAAGAGGGGATCGCGCTTTGCAGCCCATACGGCTGCGATATGGCCAATGGCCCAGATCAGCAGACCGACGAGCCAGAGGCGCAGGCCAAGGCCCACGGCTCCGGCCAGCGTGCCGTTCAGGATGGCGAGTGCGCGCGGTGCGCCGCCGAGCAGAATGTGCTCGGTCAGCGCCCGGTGAACCGGGACGGTGAAACCCGGCACCGCGTCGAGTTGTTCGAACGCCGCCGCCATCAGATGAGCGCCCCGCCGCCGAATGAGAAGAACGACAGGAAGAAGCTCGACGCCGCAAACGCGATGCTGAGACCGAAGACGATCTGGATCAGCTTCCGGAAGCCGCCGGACGTGTCACCGAACGCCAGCGCCAGGCCGGTGGCGATGATGATGATGACGGCGACGATCTTGGCGACCGGCCCTTCGATGGATTCGAGAATTTTCTGGAGCGGTGCTTCCCACGGCATGGACGAGCCGGAGGCATGGGCGGCGGGAACGAGGACGAGATTGATGTAGATGAAGGCGGCGGCCGTCGCGGCATAGCGGCGAACGCGCATGGTGGTGCGGATCATGATGGCGCTCCTGTACGGTCAAGGGTTGCGGGGGTGATGGCGTAGTCGCCGTCCGGACCGAGCCCATCGACGCGGGCGAGTTCGGCGAGCCGGCGCGCGGAGCCGCGGCCGGAGAGGACGGCAACAAGATCGATGGTCTCGGCGATCAGGGCGCGCGGGACCGTGACGACGGCCTCCTGGATGAGTTGTTCAAGGCGGCGCAGCGCGCCGATGCCGCTCCCGGCGTGGATCGTGCCGATGCCGCCGGGGTGGCCGGTTCCCCATGCTTTCAGGAGATCGAGAGCTTCAGAGCCGCGCACCTCGCCGATGGGAATGCGATCGGGGCGCAGGCGTAGCGAAGAGCGAACCAGCTCCGAGAGCGTGGCCACTCCATCCTTGGTCCGCATGGCGACAAGATTGGGCGCGGCGCACTGAAGCTCGCGGGTATCCTCGATGATGACGACGCGATCCGCCGTCTTGGCGACCTCGGCCAGAAGCGCATTGGTCAGCGTGGTTTTGCCGGTGGAAGTGCCGCCTGCGACAAGGATATTGGCGCGCGCCATCACGGCTGCGCGTAGCGTCGCCGCCTGGTCGGCGAACATGATTCCGGCGGCCACATAATCGTCGAGCGTGAAGATCGCTACGGCGGGCTTGCGGATGGCGAAGGCCGGTGCGGCGACAACGGGCGGCAGCAAGCCCTCGAACCGCTCTCCCGTCTCAGGAAGCTCGGCGGAGACTCGCGGGCTGCGCGGATGCACCTCGACGCCGACATGGTGAGCGACCAGCCGCACGATGCGCTCGCCATCGGCAGGCGACAGCGTCTCACCCGTATCGGCCAGCCCTTCGGAGAGGCGATCTACCCAGAGACGGCCGTCCGGGTTCAGCATGATTTCGACCACGGCCGGGTCTTCGAGAAAATGGGTGATGGTCGAGCCGAGCGCGGTGCGAAGCATGCGCGCACCGCGCGCGAACGCCTCCGGCTTCTGGCTGATATTGGTCATTCCTGCCCCGCTTCCTGACGGGGCTGGAAAAGAGGGTCCCCGGATCGGGGTGATTAAAAGAGCCGTGAATCAGGCTGATTCAACAAGTATCGGTCGTCGTAGTAGCGTGGCGTGCAAATACAGGAGAACGGCGGTTGGGCGATGCTATTGATCCACGCGCGCCGAAGCCTATGGATCGCTCTCTGTCGGGCTGGACGGCGACTCGCCGACATCTTCAACGATCTCCTGCCGAAGTTTCGGTCCCTGGGCCAAGCGCCGTCCAAGGGCCGCGATGAACGCCTCGTAGCGCTTCCCGACCATGGCGCGCGCTGCCTGGGCTGCGGGCTCGGGCAGCGCCGGCGTCGTGTTGAGCCAGAACCGGATGAATACGGCCATGGTCTCGACGGAGATCCCGATGTCGCGCTCCATGCGGTTGAGACGGCGATCGATCTGATCGAGGCGTTTGGCGACCACGGCTTCACGCCGCTCAGCGTCGTCCGGCGACAGGAAGGACGCGATGGCGGCCTCTGCGATCAGGGAGAGCGGTTGTTCGCGTCGGCCTGCATAGTCCGATAGTGTCGCCATGATGTCGGGGTCGAGATATACGGAAATCGGCACCTTCTTCTTGCGTCCGGTCATGGTGCTACAGCTCCATGCCGTCATTGGGATCGAGCGAGACCTGGCGGGCAACGCCGCGCATGACGCGGGTCAGCCGCTGGTTGCGCGCGGCGGCGTCCTCTGTGTCGTCAGGCAAATCGATCTCAAACTCATTGTCGATCGGCGCCTTCTTTTCGATGGGGTTCACCCGGTTGAGTTCGGGCTGATGCCGACGTTCGGACTCGGTGGAATCCTCTTCGTTGTCACCGCTCGTCGTTGGCGCAGCGTTTTCGGTCATGTCCGGGCGCGCGGGGATCGGCAGCTTGCTCCAATCGTCGGGCCGACCTTCAGCAGGCCGCGCCAGCCCCGGCGGTGACATGATGCGTTCCTTGAAGCGGGCATCTTCATAGTAGCGCGCCTTCTTCGCCCGGATCGGCGGCGTCCCGGCGACCATGACGATCTCGTCGGTCGGCGGGAGCTGCATGATTTCGCCTGGTGTCAGGAGCTGACGCGCGGTCTCCGAGCGCGACACCATCAAATGGCCGAGCCAGGGCGAGAGCCGATGCCCGGCGTAATTCTTCATCGCCTTCATCTCGGTCGCGGTTCCGAGCGCGTCGCTGACCCGCTTCGCGGTCCTTTCGTCGTTCGTCGCAAAGGAAACGCGCACATGGCAGTTGTCGAGGATCGAATTGTTCGGGCCGTAAGCCTTCTCGATCTGGTTCAGCGATTGCGCGATCAGAAAGCTCTTGAGGCCGTAGCCCGCCATGAAAGCCAGCGCGGACTCGAAGAAATCGAGGCGGCCGAGGGCGGGAAACTCGTCGAGCATGAGCAGCAGGCGATGCCGCCCGACCTTTGCTTGCAGATCCTCGGTGAGACGGCGACCGACCTGATTGAGGATCAGGCGTATCAGCGGCTTGGTGCGGTTGATGTCGGACGGCGGCACGACAAGGTAGAGTGTGGTCGGGAGCTTGCCGCCCACCATGTCGCTGATCCGCCAGTCGCAGCGCCGCGTCACCTCGGCGACGACAGGATCGCGGTAGAGGCCGAGAAACGACATGGCGGTGGAGAGCACGCCCGAGCGTTCGTTGTCCGATTTGTTGAGCAGCTCGCGTGCGGCGCTGGCGATGACGAGATGCGGCCCGGCTTCGCCGAGGTGGCTGGTCTTCATCATCGCGGCAAGCGTCGACTCGATCGGGCGCTTCGGATCGGACAGGAAGGCGGCGACGCCGGCCAATGTCTTGTCGTCTTCGGCGTAGAGGACATGCAGGATGGCGCCGACCAGCAGGGCATGACTGGTCTTCTCCCAATGGTTCCGCTTTTCGAGCGAGCCTTCGGGATCGACCAGGATGTCAGCGATGTTCTGAACGTCGCGGACTTCCCATTCGCCGCGGCGCACCTCGAGCAGCGGATTGTAGGCCGACGATTTGGGGTTGGTCGGGTCGAACAGCAGAACGCGGCCATGCCGGGCGCGGAAACCGGCGGTGAGCTGCCAGTTTTCCCCTTTGATGTCGTGGACGATGGCCGAGCCCGGCCAGGTCAACAGGGACGGCACGACCAGGCCGACGCCCTTGCCCGATCGGGTCGGGGCGAAGCAAAGCACATGCTCGGGGCCGTCATGACGGAGATAGTCGCGATCATAGCGGCCGAGCACGACACCGTCGGGACTGAGCAGGCCCGCGGCTTTCACTTCGTCCTTTCCCGCCCAGCGGGCGGAGCCGTAGGTCGCCGCGCTTTTTGCTTCGCGGGCGCGCCAGACCGACATGCCGATGGCGACGGCTATGGCGATGAAGCCGCCCGACGCCGAGATCATCCCGCCCTTGGCGAAGACCTCCGGCGCGTAGGCGTCGTAGAAATACCACCACCAGAAGAACGCTGGCGGATAGTAGATCGGTAGGCCGAACAGGGAAAACCAGGGCGTGCCGAGCTGCGCCTGAAAGCCGAGGCTCCATGCGACATATTGCGTCGCCGCCCAGGTGGTGAGCAGCACGATGAGGAAGACGACGGCGATCTGGCCCCACAGGATTTTGGTCGCGGACATTGCTGCGGTCCTTTCTTCTTAGGTGATTAGAGGCCGAGCCCCCGCTTGCGGCCGAAGCTCCAGTCGACACCGCCGTCTCCGCGGGCGACCCCGGAGACGTGTTTGCCGAGCTGGCTTTCGAGGGACGGCGACCAAGGCACGAGCTGGAAGCCGAGGCCGTTATCGATCATCGCGAAGCGGCCGGATGCGAGCGTCATGCGCTGGCGATAGGTGCCGGCGACATATTCGCCATTGCCGGCCGCTTTGAACGGCTGGCCTGTCTCCTTCGCGAGCCGGTCGGCAACGGCGTCGACCTCACGGCGCCGAAGCGTCTCGATCAGGTTGCGGCTGAAGATGACGCGGCGGCCTTGCTGCTCGGCGAGACCTTCGTGGACCAGATGCTCCGCCCGTTGTCGCATCGCCTGCCGCACCTCGGCGCCGAAGCCGCCCTCCGACATGGCGAGGGGTTCGCGGGCGATGGATTGCCGGTCGAGCCAGGTCGCGCCCGAGGCGTTCACCTGATGCTTGAGATCGAGATCGGAGCGGACGGCGAGCGCGACGCGGCGTTCGCCGCGAGCATCTTCGAAGGTGCGCAGCTCGACGATCGAGCCCGGCGCGCTGTCCCCCGCCGCATCGAGATGCGGCAAGCGGATGTGGTGGGTCCGACCATCGACGCCGTCGACCACGGCGTAGGCCGTTCCCTTCAGCTCGTCATCGAGGCCGCGCTCGACCAGACGGCCGATGACCGGCACATCGAGGCTTTCCCCTGCCAGGACGTAGTTGCCCGAGCCGCGGTCTATACCGCGTTCGGTGAGCGCGCGGTGCATGCGCTTGATGATGTCGCCGCGTTCGCCGAGCTGGCGCAGCGTCACCTCAGCCTGATCGTCGATCATCCACTGGCCAGGTCCGACTTCACTGGCGAGGCCGAGGGCTGCGAGTTTGCGCAGGCGGCCGACCTTCTCGACGGCGTAGGCGTCGGGCTGGCGACCGACCTGCGGGGCGACATCGATGACGCCGGTCTTTCCCGCGTCGCGGACAAGCTGCCGATCGAGTTGCGTCCAGCGCTCCGCCTCGATCTGGCGTTCGAGCGTGCGGCGAATATCGAGATCCGTGCGCGGGCCAAGCTCTTGTGTGATGAGGTCACGCGCGCGATCGCGCATGCCCTCCTTGATGTAGTCGCGCGAGATCACGAGGTCCTGGCCGTCGTCGCGGACGCCGCGCACGATTAGATGGACGTGAGGATGCTCGGTGTTCCAGTGATCGACCGCAACCCAATCGAGCCGCGTGTCCAGATCCCTTTCCATCTGGCCGACAAGATCGCGGGTGAAGGACTTGAGGTCCGACATCTCCACGGCGTCGTCCGGTGAGACGATGAAGCGGAAATGATGGCGATCATCTTCGCATCGCCCGGAGAAGGCGCGGCCATCAGCTTCCTCCGTTCCCGGCCCGAACAGTCGGGCCTTTTCTCCATCACGGGTCACGCCGTCGCGGCGGAGATAATCGAGATGCGTGCCGAGCGGCGCGGTGCGGCCGGAGCGCCGCACGACGCGGGCCTTGATGACAGCGCCGCGCGTGCGCGCTGTGATGAGGCGGTTCGCTTGGATGCTGGCGCGCTGGCCTCGGCCGAAGCGCGAGCGATTGGCGGCAACGACGCGCCCGGAGCGCGAGACGCCGCCGCCCGCCTTCTTCGCGGCGGCCAGCGCCTGCGCGATGAAGGGCCGAGCCGACTGCGCACGGGTTGACCGGATGCGCCCAGGCCGAACACGAAACTCGTGGTCATCGGCCATGACGCAAGGCCGCAATGTGCGAAAAATCGCGCTGATACAGGCAATTGGGCGTCAGGCGCACATTGCCGATGAGCACGGCAATGTGCGGAGCGCGCCAAAACCTCTTGCAAAAACAACCGCCCGACCGCCGCGCAATGTGCGGCCTTTTATCCTGCCATCGTGCGGTTGTTGTGCCTGCCTCTCCCCCTTGTGCCCTCCATGTCACGCCGGAATGCGACAGAGTGCGAAGGATACTTCCGCAGTTCATCGGGGCGTCCCCCCGTCAGAGCGAGCGACCACGATCGGGGCGTTCGAGTCTTCGGCGGTATCGGGAGTGCGCGCCGCGACGGAGGAGCGGCTGTCGTTTGACCGCGCGTTTTCCGATGGCGATGTCGCCGAACGATCGTCGGCGGAACGCACGACGAAGAGCGGCGCTTCCCGCCAATCCGGCGGCGGTGGCGGCGCAACCGGTGGCGCGCTCGACGGCGATGGTGCGCCTAGCTGCGGAGCCAGCAGCGCGATGTAGGCCCGCGTTTCGGCGGGCAGGGCGCGGCCGGTCTGGACGTATTCGTCGTAGCGGCCAGGCCCCGCATTGTAGGCGCCGAGCATTGCGGGGATCGTGCGATAGCGGTCGAACATTTCACGCAGGTAGGCAGCGCCTGCGAGGATGTTGTCGCGCGGGTCGTAGGGGGCACGCCCGAGCCCATAGCGAACGCGAAGCGCGGCCCAGGTATCGGGCATGACCTGCATCAACCCGAGCGCGCCGGCCGACGATATGGCGCGCACATCGCCGGCGCTTTCGGCGCGTTTGACGGCGACGATCCAGTGTTCGGGAATGCCGAAGCGCTGCGAGGCTTCGGTGACGAAGGCGGCGTGTGGATCGCCAGCGACCGTGCGCGCAGCCGACACGGACTGGGCAAGAGCGGCGTCCGTTGCGCCCGCTGCGAGGGCCAGGCCGGAAAGGAGAAGGAAGGCCATGCGCCGGACGGCGTGATGCCGCCCGCCCGCATCCCGATGGCTTATCGCTGGACGTGGACCGGACATCGGTCAGTCCTTCCCGGCGCGGTCGCGCGGGCGCGACCAGTGCAGCGACCAGGCGTTCCCGGCGTCATCGTCGCAGAACAGATTGGCGCGGATCGGCTGCGGCAGCGCAGGGTCGTCGATCAGTACGGCAACGTATTCGCCCGCGCGCTCGCCGGTGCGTTTCCAGCCCGCGCCGATTTCCGGACCGGCTTCGGCTTTGCCATCGTCGCTGGCGTGAACGCGGTAATCCGGCGCATTCTCGGCATCGGAGGGCTCTGCCGGCACGATGACGACATCGCGGAAGAGCGTGAACGTCTCCAGCTTGCCGGCGAAGCCCGTGTCCTGGCGCGTGAATTGACCAATCTGAGGCATGATGACTTCCTTTGCGGCGGCGTTGGGAAAGCCATCGGTGGGCGCCGCCCCCGCCGATGGCGAGGTGTTCATCGCGTCGGTGCGCGCCATTCGAAGCGGCCCGTTCCGTCCTCGTCTGTCCACAGGGGGACGGCGCGGCCGATGATCTGGTCAGTGGAGGTCAGGCCGAAATAGCGACCGTCCAGGCTGTCGCGGACCTGCCAGTTCATGAGGAAGACTGCGCCGGTCGGGATACGGCGGCAGCCCTGCCAGACCGGGAGGTCGCGCGCGGCGCGATCACGCGGTAGCGCATCGCCCATGTCGACGCCGTCGATCGTGACGGAGAGGTTCGAGCGGCAAACGGTCTGCCCGGAAACGCCGAGAATGCGCTTCAGCAGTGGGACGCCTTTGGGAAGATAGCCGCGTTCGGCCATGAAGGTCGCGAGCGGCTCGGGCGCATCGACCGCAACGAGATCGGTGACGTCGAACGGGCCATCGACGTCGATCGTGTAGAAGCCGATGGGGGCGCTCGCCGATGCGTTCCACAGGAGCTTGATCGGCAACGGGGTGAGCGCCGGATAGCTGATCCCCGTGGTCGCGAGAGCCATGACGAGGAAGAGACCGGCGCGCGTCACGACCACGTCCTCCGGCGCAGGAGGACGGCGCGATGCTGGTCGAGCGTATAGGTGCGCGGCTGATGTCCAGCCGCCATCCGGTTGTGGACGTGACGCCAGTGTTCCGGCGAAACGGCGTCCGCCTCGATGCCGACCGCTTCAATTGCATCGACGTGGCGCAGCACGTCTTCGACCTTTGGCCATCCGTCGATCCTGAGCAGGATTTCACCGCCCGGCCGGACGAAAGGCAGCGTCTGGTAGGGCTCTCCGGGCTCGACTGCGCGTACGATGTCGATGCGCGAGATAATCGTGCCGAAGTCGTTGGCCGCCCATCGCACGAACGCGAATACGGTGTTCGGACGGAAGGAGACGACACGCCGGCGGCGGTCGAGGATCTGTTCATGCGCCTCACGGCCGAACCTGATCCAGTATTCGATCTTCTTCTCGACCCACGTCAGTTCGACGTGGGTAATGGTGTCATGGGGGAGCGCTGACGGCAGAGGGCCGCCGCGCATGCGGGGAGCCGCAGTGCCGGTCATGTGGTGTCTCCTGGTGTCGAGGGGAATTCACGCGCGAGCAGCTCGCGCAGCATGTCGGCGACGGTGACGCCGCGCCCGAAGGCGGCGATCTTGATCCGGCCGCGCAGTTCGGGCGTCACATCGATGGTGAGCCTGGCGGTGAACGCAGCGACGTCAGCGGCGCGTGGTGCGTTGTCCGCAGCCTTGATCCATTGGTCGGGATCGGAGGGGCGTGCGGCGAAGCCGCGACGGGGGGATCGTTCGTTCATTGTGCGCCCCCGTCGATCCGCAGACGCAGGAGTTCATCGGCGAAGGCCGCGATCTCGCGCGCGGCCGATGTCGCATCGGCGAGTTCGGCGACCAGGCGGCCGGTCTGCGCGGCGGCGGCGAAGGCGATACGTTGGCCGATGGTGGTGGCGAGCAACGGTGGATCGTGATCGGCCAGGGTCTCGGCTGTCTCGCGGGCCAGGATGGTGCGCGCACCGCAACGATTGAGCACGAAGCGGGCGACCAGTTCCGGGCGATAGACGCGGGCTTCGCGGAGCAGCGCCAGCATCTCGGCCGATGCCCAGCCGTCGAGCGGCGACGGCTGCACCGGGATCAGCACGAGGTCGGCGGCGAGCAGCGCCGAGCGCATGAGCGCTGCGACACGCGGCGGGCCGTCGATGACGACGTGGTCGACATCGCGGGCCAGCGCCGGCGCTTCGCGGTGGAGCGTGTCGCGCGCCAGGCCGACGACGCCGAACCGGCGCGGCAGGCCCTCATGGCTGCGCTGCTCAGACCAGTCGAGGGCCGATCCCTGTGGGTCCGCATCGATCAGGGTGACGCGCTGACCGCGCCCAGCGAGTTCGCCCGCGAGGTTGAGCGCCAGCGTCGTCTTGCCGACACCGCCTTTCTGGTTGAGGAACGCGACGATCATCGCGCACCTCCAGGCCGATCGAGGAGCGGAAGCTGATCGGGGGAAGCCGGTTCGCTCTCTTTCCGGCCCGTCTGAGCGGCTGGAGCACCCTTGCGCGGTGATTTGCCGGCGGCGCGGAGGCTCGCTGCGGCGGTGCGGATGAGGTTTTCCACATCGCGCGCGCGCTCTTCAAAGTTAGATTCTTGGTTAGACTCTAAGTTAAGGGCGCGAATCCGCCCACGATTTCCAGACGTTAAGGCCGGCTTGGGTTCCCGATGGCACGAGCCTCGGGTTCCCGATGGCACGATAGGTCGGGTTCCCGATAGCACGAGGCCGTCCACAGGTTTTCCACAGGCGGCTAGTGGCTCGAAAGCCAGCAGCGTGCGCCCGCCGATTTCCACTTCGAGCGACAGGAGGTAGCCGGGCAGTGGTTGGCGTCGCACGATGTCGCGCAGTTCGAAGGCGAAGCGCTTGAACGGCGACAGGCTGCCGGATTTGAGGTGGAGGTGGCGTAGGTCGAAACGCCAGCCGCCGCGCTGACGGCCTCCGTGTTTGCGCACGATGCGGTAGAGCCAGCGATCGAGGCCGCCGGTGAGATCGAAATAGGCCGGATCGATGGTGAGGATGAGCGCGTCATCGAGGACGGCCTTGTAGAACCAGTCGGGGACGATCAGCTCGATGCCATCGGGTCGTCCTTGGTGATCCGTGCGCTCCTGCCACTCGTTTATCCACGAGAAGCGGTGACGGCGGCCTTCGGCGGGCTGGCGGATCGACGTCGAGATGGTGGTCGATTGCAGCCGGTCGAGCGCGGCCTTGAGGCGCTGATAGTCGCGCATGGATGTGCCGCGCCCGACATAGGTGAGGATCTCATAGGGTGTCGCCGCCATCAGACGCGAGGTGCGCAGGCCCGCGTCGCGGGCCTCGACGATCTGGCTGGCGGCCCAGATCAGGATGTCGGCGTCCCAGATCGTGGCCATGCCATGATCGGGAACGGCCTCTACCCGGATGGAGACACCGCCGGCCGAAAAGTCGATCGGCGCTATGCGGTGCGATTTCGAGAGGGAGAAGAAGGGATAGGCCATGAGATCCTGCGCGTCTCGTGGCGCGAAGTCGCCGGGAAGCGCGCGAAACAGGTCGAGCTGCCCACGCTCCGAAGGGTCACGACGACGCACCACCATGAAAGGGACCAGCCACGATCAGCGTGCGTATCGGCCGGCGATCTGGCCGGTCGGTAGCGTCTGGCGCTTTGCGGGAAGCACGGAGCCGCGCGGATCGGACGTCGAGGTCACGGCGCCGCGCTCGGCCCAGGTCTCCAGATCGTCGACCGAATAGACGACGCGCCCGCCGAGTTTGTGATAGGCCGGACCAGTGCCGTAGGTGCGATGCTTTTCCAGGGTGCGCGCGGACAGGCTGAGAAATTCAGCGGCTTCCTTGGTCCGCAGGTAGCGTGGCGGGAGCGCGGCGGTATCGGGTCGCATTGGGCGGGCCTCCGTGGGGGTGCTGGGGGCCGCTGGCGATCAGCGGCTGTCAGCGACAACGGTGGCGGAGAACCTCCGGCGGGATGGATGGGGGACTTGGGATGGCTAAATTCCCCACCCCTCTTGTTGGAGCAGGCTAGGTGCGCCGACGATGCCGAAGCAGGTGTAGATAGCCGCCATCGATGAGGGCCAATCCGGCTTCGGCGAGGGCGATCACGGCATCCCGTAGCGGCGAGGTCTTCCAAGGGTCGGTATCGATGCGCGCCGCGCCATAGATTGCGATGGCGATGTCGCGATAGGTCGCGCCGTTCATGCGGCCGTCAGCAGCACGAAGTTTGAGGCGAAAGCGGCGGCGCTGCTCGGCGGTCATGCGCGTGTCGCGCAACGGCGGACGTTGGAGCCAGGCGCGCGCGAGGCGTGTCAGCGCATCAATGCGATCGAGGATGTCGTCATCGATGGGGACGACCGCTGCAAGCTGGTCGTGTGCGGATATGCCGGGTAGGAAGAGTAGCTGGAGGTCGTGCTCCGGAAGACCAGCATAGGCTCCTTCAGGGCCATCACGTCCCGCAGCGAACCTGTCGGCGAGGCTGTTTGAGCTGGACGGCAGAAAGTTCGGCCGCGCTGTCAGAAAGAGGACGGCGGGATCGCTCTGCGGCGACCACACCACCTGTTGCTGTAGGGCAGAACGACCTGGTCTTGCGGGGAAATCGCAACCCCCAGCGCCGCTGCCTGTCGTCAGGCAGCGGCTGAGTCTCGGCGCCAGCATCGACCAGACTGGCGTAATCGTCCTGATAAGGGCGGTATCTGCGAAGACACTCCCAGGCGAGACCTTCGATCGGCAGGGTATCGAAGAAATCGTAGCTGCGGTCGTCTCGCCAGTTCGATGTATCGGGCCTCATCGCATCAACTCTCCCGCGTGGTGCGCGTAAGTCGAGCGTGTGATTTTTCGGGGCGCGATGAGGGTGTTGGAAGCCCGGAGGAGGGCATTGCGTGATGTCGAAAGGGCATCACGCAGGTTCGCAAGCCTCTCAGCGGTGAGCCGGTCGCAGGAGATGCCGATAGCCGGTGTGGGTCATCCAGCGGGCGCGTTCGAGATGGCTGTCATGGATGCGTCGGCAGCGTTCGGGTTCACGGGCGGGATCGAGGTCGAACAGCACCCGCACGGCTTCCTCCCAATGCGCGCCGTCAGCGGCCGCATCCAGCAAGCGCATGTATAGTTTGGCATGCGAAATGTCGTAATCGGTGAGATCTTGCCCCGATGGCGCGAGGTCCTGGAATGGTGCGGTCATGGTGCAGACTCGGCGAATATTCGGTGCCCGTCTATTGTCCAAGTTTGATCCGAAATAGAGGCAGTGCGAATGATGAGGAGCCTGGCTGCCCACAGGTCAGCGTAAGCCTGTAGATCGGTTCTGCTTGTTTCCGCGATCATCGACCAGCAGCACTCCTTGCCCTCGGTCGGTCGACAGGAAGACGATTCCGGCAGCTTCCAAGGCCCTGCGTGCCTGATCGCGCGTCGTCTCGTACACATCGAGCCCGCTTTCGGATTCGAGGCGCTTGAGCGCGGTCAGCGATAGGCGGGCCTTGTCAGCGAGCGTCTCCTGTGTCCAACCCAGCAACGCGCGTGCGGCCCGTGATTGTCGGGCGGTGATCATGCATGATCACCTCCCATCGCAACCGGCGCGCGTTCCAGAACTACGGCTATTTTAGTCGTATTGGCCCTTTTCTGCCAGCTCAAAGAGGTTGCCGAAGGGCCGTGTTGTGCTGGCGCCGATTTGCTGATTCGGGCAATCGAGGCGTTGTCGTCAGTGAAGCGAAGGGTCTGCGGGCTGGCTTTTGCAGTAAAGCTGGAAGAGCGCGCCTTCGGTGTGACCCGACTATTTGGAACACGCATCTGCGTTTCGGTGCGATTTGAGCAGGAAGGCGGCCCCGACCTTTCGGCCGGGGCCTCGTGACGCCGCCTCAGTCTGCGCGGCGGCCGTTGGGGCGGGACCAGATCAGCGAGTAACCTTCGCCGTCCTCGTCATCGAAGAGGTTGGCGTAGATCGGAGCGTTGAAGCTCGGATCGTCGAGCTTGAGGCCCAGATAGTCGCGGCCCTCGTTGGAGCGTTTGGACCAGGCGGCGCCGATCTCGGCGCGGCCGACCAGGACCCGGTGGCTGGGGGCGTTCTCGCCACTGGCGCGCAGGTCGGGGACGATGCGCACGCCTTTGGCCTGGACGCTGAGGGTGACGATTTCGCCGCCGAATTCGTTCGAGCCGGTCTTCTTGAAGGTGCCGATGGTCGCCATTGTAAGTCTCCGTTTTCCGTTTCGAGCCCGCACCATTGCGGCCTCGATGGCGATCGACCGGACGGAGGCGAGCGACGACACATCGCTTGCGACCGTAGCAAAGCGGAGGATGGCGCAGGCGCGACTTTGTTGTTTCGCGAGGAATGACGGCGCAGCCGGCAGGGGAAGAAAGTCGGGACCAGCCGTTGTGGCTTAGGCGCTCGAGGCAAAGCCGTCCTTCGGCCAGATCAGGCCATTGAAGAGGCCGTTTTGGAGCGGCGGCTGGACGGATCGACGGCGGAGACGGCGGCGACCTTCGCATTGGCCCGGGAAGTCCGACCGGCGATCACAGGCGTAAACCTCCCTCGAACAGGCCTGCGCTGCGCATTTCGCCATTCCGCCAGCTCTGACGGAACGCCTCGACGCTGAGGGTCTGCCGGCCCCGATGTCGTTACCGCCCCGACGCGCTCCATCGTTCCGTGACAGGTGGGCGCAGCCGATGCTTCGCGATGCCGCTTCCCCATTGGGCGACCAGATGGCGTGGGGGACAAAGGCATGTGCTTCTGGATCCCGCCGCGATGGGCGCTGCGGGTTTAGGCGTGGGACACATGCCCGGCAGATGGGCCGGAGGCCGCCATCCCGGTGATGCGCGCGAAGGCGACGATGCCGACCGCGATCGCTCCGATGACCGAGAACACGGTCTGCCATGTCTCCGATGGCATGGTGTGTTTCACGATGCCATGGGTGGCATGGAAACCGGCGACGACGGCCGGGGCGACGAAGGCCGCTGCGATGAGCAGCCGTGCCCAGGTCGGACGGACGGTGGCGAGCAGGAATTGGCCGAAGCCGAAGGTCAGGCCGGCGGCGACAAAGCCGACGACAATCGCGCCGAGCCAGCCCGCGCCGGTGCCATAGGCCCATGTGCCGGCAGTCACGCCCGCGAAGAACGGAAGAGCGAACACCGCAAGCGTGAAGAGGAGCCAGCAGAGGAAGCCGATGGCGGCGATGCTGAGGAAAATGCCGATGAAGATCATGGTGGTGTCTTTCGTCAAATGTCAGACGGACGCGCCTCCACCACCACCACGGCGCACATGCGAGATTAGCAGAATTCGAGCCGCGGGGGGAGCAGAAGCGTGAAGCGTCCGCCGACGGCGCGACCCGGTTCGCCTCATGAGGCGAAGGGGTCGATTTCGCCGACGATGGCGTTTTCATCGCCATCATATTCCGAGGCCGGGGTGACGGAGAGCGTGCCGTCTCCGGCGCGATAGATGACGATGGCCGCCATCAGGGTGGTAGCGAGGCTGAAGGCGAAGGCGTGAGCGGTTTGGAAGGACATCGACCTGGCTCCTGTTTGAGCGGAGGTCCATCCCCCGCTGACAGGCGCCCGAAGAGTTCGGCCGGTGGCCGCAATCACCGCGTAGGCGAAGCCGGAGCGGCGGCACGCTATGCGTAGTCCGACCCTTTACGGGTTGATGGCGTCAGGCCATCGGCTGAACCCAAGGATCAGCGTCTTGAAGCGGGGGTGGTCGTCCGATCAGGAGACCGGATTGTCTGCATGCCGCGAGAACTGTTGCCGCCGGCTCGGCTGACCTCTCCTGCGCTGCCGGTGGCCGGATGTCAGCGCCCGGCCTTCCAGGGATCGATCACCGTGACATTCGCGGCCTCGAATGCGCTGCTGTCGCGCGTGGCGACGGCAAACCCCTTGGCGGCTGCAATCGCCGCGATGTAGCCGTCGGGAGTAGGGAAGCCTTTCCCGGCCGCTCGGGCTTTGACGGCGAGATCCGCATAGCGGCGCGCAGCATCGACATCGAACGGGAGGACGCGGTCTGCGAACAGTTCCATCACCCCATCCAGGGCTTCGGTGAGACGCTCCTTGCGCTTGCCGTCGGGGAGCGCGCCGATGCCGAACATCAGTTCGGCGATGGTGACGCTGGAGAGAAAGAGTGTTTCCGCCGCCTGCTCGTCGAGCCATGCGCGCACGGCCTCGTCGGGAGCGGGCTTCATCGCCTCCGATACGACATTGGTGTCGAGGAGGATCATTCGAAGCTCATCGGCTTGGCGGGCGCCTTGTCACGAGCCTGGTCGAGGGCCTCGACATCCTCATTGGTCAAGCCGAGGCGGCGGCTGCGTTCCGCGAGCGCCGTGCCGAGCCGGAGGCGCGTATCGGGGCGGACAGCCATTTCGAGGATGTCGCGCATTTCCGCTTCGGCGCTGCGGCCGTGCTGCGCCGCCCGCACCTTGAGGGCGCGATGCGTCGCGTCGGACAGATTCCTGATCGTAACTGCGGGCATGATAGCGCCTCCTGCAAGTTTGATGGCGGTGATAGCATAATACAAAAATTGCTATCATTTTTCAAGGCGGCGGGTCCCGGCGGCGCTTACGCGCCGCCCGAGCCGAACCGATAGACCGGGATGCCCATCTTGCGGGCCTTGTCGGCCAGGTTGTCCTGAATGCCCGTGCCGGGGAAGATCACGACCCCGATCGGCACGATGCTGAGCATCTGGTCATTGCGTTTGAACGGTGCGGCCTTGGCGTGCTTCGTCCAGTCCGGCTTGAAGGCGACCTGCGGCACCTTGCGGCTGTCGGCCCAGCGGGAAGCGATCTTTTCGGCGCCTTTCGGCGAGCCGCCATGCAGCAGCACCATGTCGGGGTGCTTGGTATGGATCTGATCGAGCTTGGCCCAGATCTGCTTGTGGTCGGCGGTGTCGCCGCCCGAGAAGGCGATCTTCGGGCCGGCGGGTACGAGTACATCGGTATCCGCACGCCTCCTGGCGGCGAGGAAATCCCGGCTGTCGATCAGCGACGCGGTGAGGTGGCGATGGTTGACCCGTGATCCGGTGCGTTGCGACCAGGGTGAGCCGGTGGCGACGAGGTAGCGGCCAGCGGCGGCTTCGCGGAAGGTTTCCATGCCGTCGCGGCGGTCGATCAGGTTCATGCCGATGTCTATGAGGCGCTCGAGCTGGAGGGACTTCACCTCGGAGCCATCCTGTTCGCGCTGAAGCTGCCTTTGCGCCTGCTCGTTGTCGTCGAGCTTCTGTTCGATGCGGTCCACGGCGCGGTGGAACATATTGACGGTGGACCAGAGGAGATCGGGGAGATCGAAGTCGAGGCTGGTGTCGGTGATCGTGGCGACCAGGGCGTCGAAGATATCGGCGACGGTGCCTTCGATGATGCGGTCTTCCGGTGGCGGGCGCTGGTCCAACTCGTCTTCGGAGGGACGGTAGCCATGGAGCTGCAAGTCCTGGATAAGATGGTCGGTCGGGGATGACTCGTGGTGTGGTTCGTAGTCGTCGTGTTCGCTCATGGGATGCTCCGTCGGCAAGGACCGCGACCGTCGCGGCCTTCATGGCGACGAAGCCGTCGGGCGGGACGGACCTGCACCCTGAGCGTGAGCCGAAGGGCCGAAGCGTCAGCGGAGGATGGCGAAGGCCGGCGATTTTGTTTCGCGATGGAAAGGCGCCGGTTCGGGGTCCCCGCGCGGCCTGCCGCGTGGGGTGGACATGCGCCGCCGGAAAATCGTCGGCCGCAGCCATTGCCTTGTCCGGCCCGGCTGATGGCCGATCGCCCTCTCGAAGGCCGAGGCGCGGTCCTTTTGCCGTCACTGGCGCATCGTTGCGGGCATGGCGGCTGTACGCCGCTCCCCAATCCTTTCCGGCTAAGCGGCCAGGTTCATGAAGCGTGCGACGTCGTCTGGAGCGAGCTGCACGCGAACGCCTGCCCGAAGCGCATCGATCCCGAGCCGCCGGAGATCCTCGTTGAAGTCCCCGAATGCCGGCGACAATGGGATGGCCTCGATTCCCTCGGCGTTCGCCCGTTCGATCAGCATGTCCCGCGCGCCGTCACCGGCCGGATCGTCGTCTCGGACGATATAGAGCCGCCGCAAAGTCGCCGGGAACAGGATGGCGGCCAGATGTGCTGCCGAAAGCGCCGGCGCCATCGCCATATCGGGCAGGACCTGCCGGAGCGACAGCATGGTCTCGATACCTTCGCCTGCCGCCATCACGCTGCCGGGCACACCGATGCGGACGGCATTGCCGAGGAGATCGCCCATCGCCTTGCGCGGTATGTCGATGGGGGCTTTGTCGGAGCCGTCCGGCGCGAGCCAGGTGCGGTGCGCGCCGGTGATCTTGCCAGCGAGGTCGGTGACGGCGGCGATCATGGCGGGCCAGGTCTCGGTCGGGCCATCGTCGGGCTTGTAGTAGCAGCGGGGGTGGAAGCGCAGGTTTCCGGTTCCGTGCAAAAGCGCAATGCCGCGTCTGCGCAGGTAGGTCTGCACAATGGTCCCGGTGATCGGCAGCGTCATGGCGATGAGACGGCGTGCCGCCTCGGGCGACCCCGATGGCGCTGGCGCCAGTCCACGGCGTGATGCCGGCTCGGGTTCGGGATGCGGCAGGCTGAGGAAGGTACGCGCCTCTTGAGCAACGTCTGCGAAGTCGATGAGGCCGAGCGATTCCCGGATGATGTCGAGAAGGTCGCCATGTTCGCCGGTGGCGGCGTCGGTCCATTTGCCCGCTGGTCCCTTCGGGGTGTCGCGCAGGCGCACGAACATGGAGCGACCTGCGGCATTGCGAGCATCGCCAACCTGCCAGTAGTTGCCCTGCCGGTCGCCGTTGGAGAGATAGTGACGGCACACCGCCTCGGCCTGTCGGCCGAGGCGGTGTTCCAATTCCGAAGCGTCCTGCCGAGCCATCACGCTGCCTCACGCTCGCTGATCCGCTCGACCGGATAGGTGGCGAGCAGCTTGCCGATGATGGCGGGACCAGAGGCATCGACCGGGACGAAGAAGCGCAGCTTCCACGAGATGATCTCGCTGAAGAGGCCATAGGCGCGCAGGCGATCCCGCATGGTGTCGGTGAAGCCGGACAGTTCGATCCGGTTCGCGCCCATGACGCGCGCGCGGCGAAGCTGGAGTCCGCTGGCCAGGTCGAGGATGGTGCGACCATCCACCAGAGCGGCATAGGCATCATCGCTGCTGAGGTTGGCCGTTCCCGTCGAGGCGGCATTCAGGGCCCAGGCGGACGAAACCCGCCGCCCGATGATGCGTTCGCCATCGTCGGTCTGGAGCCGATAGACGCGCGTCGACTCGTTCGGCAGGCGCTTCCACACCGGCAGGAGCAAACCGCTGACCATGTGGATGGCGCCATCGGTATAGGCCGGCACTTCGGCGACTTCCCGTTGCCAGACCGCTGCAAAGCTGTCGCGAGCGGCTTCCTGCCAATAGCTGTCTTCCATCATGGCGAGGCTTGCGTGGTGCTGTTCCATCGGCCGGATCAGGCGGACGCGACGTTCGATCTCGCCGTCGTCGAGCATGATGGACGGCGCCGGCACCTGGACAGCAGCGCGTCCCGACCGCGCGTTGATGAGCAGCCGGGCATGCGGATCGTCGAGCCAGTCGAGCGCCGTATCGAGCGTGGTTGGCTGGTTTCGGCGGCGCTCGGTGATCGTGAGCAGCCGCGTCTGTGCGCCCGTTGCCGGATGGGTGTAGATGGTCGTGCGCTCAGCGACGACGAAACTCTCCGCCGTCAGCGTTTCCAGCCCGACATCATAAACGCCGCTGGCGATGGCTCCGGCCACCTTGGCGTCGAGCAATTGCTCGAAGGCGGTGAAGAGGATGCCCTGAAGCTCGATGGTCAGCGCCAGCAGGCGGTTGAGGAACGTGGTGATCGGCGGCAACTCGTCCTTGATGCCGTTGTCATCGGTCAATTTCAGGCCGGTCGCGGACTCGAAGCGACCCAGCGAGCAACCCTCGACCTTGCCGCGCACGATCAGGAGATAGAGCTGCCGCAGCGCATCGCGGGCGTAGCTCGATTCCAGATTGTCCTCGGGCCGGAACAGGCCTTGGCCGCCGGTCTGGCGCTGACCGCGCGTGATCGCGCCCAGCGTATCGAGCCGGCGCGCGATCGTGGACAGGAAGCGTTTCTCGGCTTTGACGTTCGTGGCGATCGGGCGGAACAGCGGCGGCTGCGCCTGGTTGGTGCGATTGGTGCGGCCCAGACCCTGGATGGCGGCGTCGGCCTTCCATCCGGGTTCGAGCAGATAATGCACGCGCAGACGCCGGTTCTTCGCCGACAGTTCTGCGTGATAGCTGCGGCCGGTGCCGCCGGCGTCGCTGAACACGAGAACGCGCTTCAGATCGTCCATGAACGCGGCCGTCTCGGCAAGGTTGGCGGATGGCGCGCGGTTTTCGACGGCGAAGCGTTCCCCCTTGCGGACGATGCGCCGGGAGCGGCCCGTCACCTCGGAGACCATATCTGTGCCGAAGCGCTGTACGATCTGGTCGAGCGCCCCCGGAACGGGTGGTAAAGACGCAAGACGTTCGATCAGCTCGTCCCGGCGCGCGACAGCTTCGCGGCTCTCGACGGGGTGGCCATCGCGATAGACCGGGCGCGAGGACAGATTGCCCTCGCCATCCGTGAACGGCTCGTAGAGTTGGACCGGAAAGGAATGGGCCAGATAGTCCAGAACATATTCGCGGGGTGTGATGTCGACACGAATATCGTTCCATTCCTTGGTCGGGACTTCCGCCAGCCGGCGCTCCATCAGCGCTTCGCCGGTCGAGACGATCTGGACGACAGCGGCGTGGCCATCATCCAGGTCGCGTTCGATGGACCGGATCAGCGTGGGCGTTTTCATCGACGTGAGCAGATGGCCGAAGAAACGCTGCTTGGCGGACTCGAAGGCCGAGCGGGCGGCGGACTTGGCCTGGCGGTTCAGTGTGGCTCCCCCGCTATCTGGGTTGCCGGTGATGTTGGCCGCCTGCATCGCGGCGTCGAGATGATTGTGGATGACGGCGAAGGCGCTGGCGTAGGCATCGTAGATACGCCGCTGCTCGTCGGTCAGGTCGTGCTCGATCAGCTCGTATTCGACGCCATCGTAGGAGAGCGATCGGGCGGTATAGAGGCCCAGTGCACGCAGATCGCGGGCGAGCACTTCCATGGCCGCGACACCGCCGTCCTCGATCGCCTCGACAAATTCGGCGCGGGTGGCGAAGGGGAAATCCTCACCGCCCCACAGGCCGAGCCGCTGGGCATAGGCGAGATTGTGGACGGTGGTCGCGCCGGTAGCCGACACATAGACGACGCGCGCGTTGGCCAGGGCGTGCTGAAGCCGAAGGCCCGCGCGTCCCTGCTGTGAGGCGGAAACGTCGCCGCGTTCTCCCTTGCCGCCTGCGGCATTGGCCATGGCGTGGCTCTCGTCGAAAATGATCACTCCATCGAAATCGGAGCCCAACCATTCGACGATCTGCCGGACGCGGGAAACCTTCTCACCACGGTCGTCGGACCGTAGCGTGGCATAGGTTGCAAACAGGACGCCTTCCGACAGCGTGATCGGCCGCCCTTGCGCGAAGCGCGACAGCGGCGTGACCAGCAGGCGCTCCATGCCGAGCGCTGACCAATCGCGCTGCGCGTCCTCGATCAGCTTGTCGGATTTGGAGATCCAGACCGCCTTGCGGCGACCGCGCAGCCAGTTGTCGAGGATGATGCCGGCAGATTGACGGCCTTTGCCGGCTCCGGTGCCGTCGCCGAGCATAAAGCCGCGCCGGAAGCGCACGGCGTTTTCGGCATCGGGCTTGGCCGCCTGCACGAGATCGCAGGTCGCATCGACGGTCCAGGAGCCGGTGAGGAAGTCCGAATGGGCTTCGCCGGCATAGATGACGGTTTCGAGCTGGGCGTCCGACAGGAGATCGGTGATGTTCGCGGGCAGCATCGGCCGATAGGCGGGCTTGGGCGGTGCAACGCTCGCCATGGCCGCCGACTGCACGAGCTTGGTGGGGTGCGCCTGAGAACTGGCAATACGGATCGACTGCAATCCGTATTCTTCATAGATCGCATCCGTGAGGTGGGCGCCTTCCGGCGGCGTCCAGTCCATCGTGTCGTAGGCGAGTTCAACGCCCTGCGGATCCATGGTGGAGCGTGCGGCCGGACGCTCTGTGGCGGTGCGCGCGAGATAACCCCGCACGGTGCGGGGTGCCGAACCCGACACGGGCGGCGCGATGTCGGGCAGTGCGACCGGCAGGCGCGGTGGAATCCGCGCTTCGATCCATGCGAGCAGCGTGGCGACGTCGGGCGCAACGCCAGCGGACGCAGGGAACGTGGCCGGGTCTTCGGCCGGCAGCTTGTCGATGACGGTCAGCCGCGTTTCGATGCTCGTGCCATGCTTGGCATAGACCGAGCCGTGGATCGCCGCGGTGAAGACGACGCGGCCACGCACCTGAAGCCGGGCGAAGGTGTCGCGCCAGGCCGGTTGCTCGGGGCCGAAGTTTGCGCCGGTGATCGTCACCAGACGCCCACCATCGGCAAGCCGCGCCAGGGCCGAAGCAACATGACGCGCAGCGGCGTCGGCGACCCGGCCGGAGACGTGCTCCATCACCGAGAAGGGCGGGTTCATCACGATGACGGAAGGGACGGCGCACGCCGGAAGGTGGTCGTCGATCTGGGCGGCGTCGCATCGCGTGACGGCAAGGGCGGGAAAGAGCTGGCCAAGTAGATCGGCGCGGGTTTCCGCCAGTTCGTTGAGAAGCAGCGAGCCGCCGCTGATCTCGGCGAGGATGGCGAGAAGACCCGTGCCTGCCGACGGCTCCAGCACAATGTCGTGCGTTGTGATCGCGGCGGCCGCGATAGCGGCGAGGCCGAGCGGGACCGGCGTCGAGAATTGCTGAAGCGCCTGGGCTTCCTCGGAGCGACGGGTGTGCGTCGGCAGAAGGCCGGTGATTTTCGACAAAGCGGAAAGCCGTGCAGCCGGAGTGCCGGCTTTACGGAAAAGCGCACGTCCGTATTTGCGCAGGAACAGGACGGTCGCGCCTTCACAGGCTTCGTAGGCCGTCTTCCAGTCCCAAGCGCCGCTCGTGTCGGAAGCCTCGAAGGCCGTTTCCATGGCGATGCGGAGATCGGCGTTGTCCATCCGCTGGCCGCGTTCGAGCAGGGTGAGAAGCTGATGGGCGGCGGCGATGATGGCGGACGCGCGGGCAACGGGCGCAGCCGGACCGGCTACGGGGGACATGATGTTCATGGATCAGAACCTCGGGAGAGCGGGAACGGGAAGCCCGGACGGCGCTCTCTCTCGACCGCACGGACTCAAACCCGTCCCGGCGGCCCTCTCACTCTCCAACACGTCGCTGCCGACATGAAAAAAGCGCCTCGGCCGAGCGGCAGAGGCGCTTTGAGAGGTCAGGCCCAGTGTCCGTCGGTGATCTCGCGGGCGACGAGCCTGCGCGCCTTGCGGACTAGGTCATCGCCGCTGGTGTCGATGTGCCCGAAGAACCGAGCGCGCGCGCCGTTCGCAGTCCAATCGGCATAGGCGCAATATTCGCGAGCTTCGGCCCGGAAGGCCCGCATGTCGCTGGCCCAATGGGGCTTGGGCTCCACGATGACGGTGATCCCGTCTCTGGTTTCCAGCCAGGGGAGAGACCGCTCGGCTGGCGGCCGCTCGTGATCGGCGGCGAAGATGGCGTCGATGTCCATCATGACGCCTCTCCGGGCGTGCCCCGATGAATGAAGCCGCCAGGATCGCCGGGGTCGGGCGGTAGGTAGGCGTCATAGGGATTGCCGTCGGCGAGGTGGCCGAAGGGCGTGAAGACGAAATCACCATCGTTTCGTCCCACCGCGCAGATGACGTAACGCGGATCGCCGGTCACGGCATCGAGGCATTCCATGAGCGCAAGGTTGCCGTCACCGGCAGCGCGCAGCAGCGTCTGAAAATTGCTCTGGGCATGGGATGGAATGCTCATAGCGGGCCTCCCTCGTCGGAGAGGGTCTGGTCGAGCCAGCCATCGGTATAGATCCAGTCCACGGTCTCCCCGGTGGCGAGATCGAGGACATGCGCGCCGCCGCCGAAGCCGTCGAGCCGGGGCTTCGAGCAGGTGTTGGCATATTGGAACCCCCATCGGCCGCTCAGGCCGAACTCTGTGGCGCAGCGCTTCACGAACTGGATCAGGCGCTCGGGATCGCCAGTGACGTCGTCGTGCATCCAGAGCTGCGTGCCACCATGCTCGGGCTGGATCGACAGGAGGAAGCCCTCGGAAGGTGGTTCTTCCGATGCGCCGGCCTCGGAGAGGCGGTTGTAGAGGTCGAGCGCGCGGGCGGCGTTCTCGGGCGTGCCGACATCGAGCAGGCACGAGAAATGGGTGAAATAGTCGGCCATGACAGGCTCCTGAAACGAGACTGCCCGGCCCGCGCGTACAGCCGCGCAGGCTGTCGAGCGTGGGACCGGGCAGTGTGGAAGATCGGGGTGAGATGCGCGGGACGAACGGCGCCGACCCGCGCGATCCGCGCTATTCGGCGGCGACGGCGTGCTGGACTTCATCCTCGTCGGTGTCTTCGTCCTCGCCGTCCTCGGTGAGGAAGTCCGGCAAGGCGGTGTCTTCGCCGTTATCGGCCTGATCGTCGGGACCAGACTGATCGCCATCGATGGACGCGAGGCGCAGCGGCTCGGGCAGCCAGCCGCTGTCGGCCAGAAGGCGCTCGGCTTCCTTGGCCATGTCGCCCTTCTTCATGTGGTCGATGAGCTGCGCGGCCCGCTCTCCGGCACCTTCACGCACGGCTTCGAGAATGCGGGGCTTGGTCACGCGGCCGAGATAATTGCCGACAGTGGGCTTCCAGCCTGCGGCCACCATGTCCATGCCCGTAGCCCGTGCGAGCCGGTCGGCCTGCGCCAGACGCATATCGAGGCCATGCTGGCTGACGCCCGAGCCGGAATAGGGGTTCGGACGCTCGAATAGCGCATTGACGCCGTAGCTGACGCAAAGCGCCAGAAGTTCCAGGCGCGTGCCGTCATCGAGATCGGTCAGCCAGTCCCAGAGCGCCTCATTGTCAGCGGGGATGTGATCCCCCCAGCGTTCGTGGCGATCGTTGACCGCCTGCGCCGATGGGCTGTCCTTCAATTCCTCGGACTGGGCCGAGAAGAAGATGTGGCGGACATTGGCCTCGAGGCAACCGGACGGGTTGGTGTGGATGAAGGTGTCGCTCAGAAGCTTGTGCAGCAACATGGTCATGGCGACGTGCGGATGTTCCGCCAGCGCGTTGCGCAGCGCCAGGGTGCGATGGGCGGTCAACTCGATCACGAGACGCTCGGGCAACGGCTTGATGCCGTCTTCCTCATCGTCCTCGGGCTCGGCGGGCTGGCCACCGATGGTGATGACCGCGCGTTGGACGGCCGGCGTATCGGGCTGGTCGCCCCCGGACGCCTCGCCATCGGGCTCGGCCTGGGGCTCATCCTTGGCGCGGACATAACCGCGGTCGATCGACAGCGAACCGTCGGCGTCGAGGCTGACGAAGGCGCCGGCGATTGCGATGTCGGCCTGATCGTAGCTGACGGGGCGGTTCTCGAAGGCCTCCAGGGCCTGCTCGATCTCGCCGAGACGTTGATCGATCGCGTCGGGCAGCTCGTCGGCCTCGGAATATTCCGCTTCGATCCGGTCATATTCCTCGCGCAGCGCTTCGCGGGTCGCACGCTCCTCGTCGGTCAGATCGACCGCAACGCCGGCGAGTTCACGCAGGCCGTGGTCGTGGCCATAGGGGAAGCTCACCGCGACCTCGATCCACTTCCAGCCTTCCTCGGCGATCTGATCGGCGGTGGCTTTCAGCTTCTCCGCCACCATACGGTCGAGCAGGACGGGGTCTTGCAGCCAACCGCCGTCGTCGGACTGGAAGAGATCGCGCAGTACGATGCCGCCTGCGGCCTCGTAGGCATCGACACCGACGAAATTGGCCCGCTTGTCCGAGGCGCGAACCGCGGTCTCGGTCAGCATCCGCCGGATCTGGTAGGGCTCCTTCTGCCAGCTATCCTTGATCGCGTCCCAGACCTGCTCCTGACGGGCATGGTCGGGGCTGACGGTGAAGGCCATGAGCTGTTCGAGCGTCATGCCGTCATCGGCATAGGTTTCGAGCAGGGTCGGCGAAACGGAGGTGAGACGCAGGCGCTGCTTCACCACGGTGACGTTGACGAAGAAGGCGGCGGCGATGGCCTCCTCGGTCATGCCCTTGTCGCGCATGGCCTGAAAGGCGCGGAACTGGTCGAGTGGATGGAGTGGTGCGCGTTCCATGTTCTCGACTAGCGACACTTCGTCGACGAGGATGTCGCTGTTGGCGTCGCCGATGACGCAGGGCACCGTCGCCGTCTTGGCCAAACGCTTCTGCTTCACGAGCAGTTCGAGTGCGCGATAGCGGCGGCCGCCGGCCGGCACCTCGAACATGCCGGTCTCCGCGCCATCACCATCAAGGACCGGGCGGACATGGAGGCTCTGGATGAGGCCGCGCCGGCCGATGGACTCGGCCATTTCCTCGATCGAGACCCCGGCCTTGACGCGTCGGACGTTGGACTGGCTCAGCGCCAGCTTGTTGAAGGGGATGTCGCGCGCCGACGACAGGGTGATCTTCTGGATGGCAGTCGCCATGTTCGTTACTCCGCGACGGGCGGCCAGGAGACTCTCTCTCGACCTCCAACCCGTCACGAAGCGAAGCGCCGCCCTCTCACTCTAAGAAGGGCCGCGCCGCAGAAGCGGAAAGGCGTGAAGCCGGAGACCTGCTTTCCCGCCTTTCCGGTATTCATATTCGATCACGCCGCCTGCCGTTCGTCGCCGGCCATGGTGTCGTCCGGGCCGAGATCGGCGTCGGGCAGGAAGCCGAGCAGCCAATCGGCCGCCTTGCTCGCCTGGGAGGCGGCGCGGACGATGGCGCGATTGTCCTCGCGCAGCACCTCCAGCCAGGCGCCGATATAGTCGGCATGGCGGACGGTCGGCGCGATGCCGAGAGACGCGCAGCAGAAGGCGGCGTTGATTTCGGCCACCAACTCCTCGAAGGCGTATTTCTTCGTGCCGAAACCGCCGGTCAGATCGCGGCCGAGCCGGGAGGCATGGCCGCTGGCGTGCCCGAGTTCGTGCAGGGCCGTGCGGTGCCAGTTGATCGGCTCGAAATAGGCTTGCGGCGGCGGCACCTGCACATAGTCGTGCGCCGACACATAGAAGGCGCGATCGCCGCCGATGCGGAAATCGATGCCCGTCGCTTCGATCAGAGCCTCGACGCGCGGCTCGATGAGGCCAGGCGGCGGCGGTGGAGCGATGGCGGCGATGTTGTCCGGCAGGCCGTCGCATTGCGCGGCGTTGAAGACGGTGAAGCGCTTGAGGAACGGAATCGCGGCGGCGTCTTCGCCGGTCTCGCGGGCGCGACGCTTCTCGTCCTCCGGCGTGAAGCGGTCGGCATAGACGACGGTCGTGCCATGCTCACCCTTGCGGACATTGCTGCCCAGCGACAGCGCCTGGCGGAAGGTGAGCCAACTCTGGCCAGGGAAGCCGTGCTGGATCACCGCCCCCCAGAGGATGAGCACATTGATGCCGGAATAGTGCCGTCCGGTCGCAGCGTTGCGGGGCATGGCGAGCGGCGCCTTGGCCGCGGCCGATCCCCATGGCTGGACCCAGGGAGCACGGCCCGCCTCAAGCTCGGCGATGATCTTGTCGGTGATGTCGTCATAGAGGCTCGCCCGGCCTGAGCCGGCGCGGGCGCTGTGGTTTTTTCTGAACATCGCGGTTCTCCGCGACGGGCGCCGGAGACCTCTTCTCCAGCCCTCGACCCGTCACGGGAAACCCGTCCGCACTCTCACTCTAGGGGGGCGTTGCGGGGATCTCCCCGCAGAAGGGGTCGGGCGAGACCCTTTGGCTCGACCGCAGGGGAAGGCTTTCCCCCTTGTCCCAGCTTTCCGTCCCGGATGTGTTTCCTTGAAAACTGTCAGAAAACTGCGTATGTTCCTGACAGGAGAAAGACGATGACACGGCTGACCGAACAGATTCTGTCGCATATGACGGGTTTGCCCGAGGGCGCTTCTGTGTCCGCTAAGGGGCTGCTCCATCTCGGCAATCGCGCCGCAGTGGACCAGGCCTTGTCGCGTCTGGCCGAGCGCGAACAACTCATCCGGGCTGGGCGCGGTGTCTATCTCCGCCCCGTCGCCAGTCGATTCGGGACGCGCGCGCCGTCGGTGGAACAGGCTGTGGAAGCCCTTGCCAGCCAGCGTGGCGAGACCATCGTCTCGAACGGTGCGGCGGCCGCAAACGCCCTTGGCCTGACGACGCAGGTGCCGGTTCGCTCGGTCTATCTGACCTCCGGGCGCAGCCGGAAGATGAATCTCGGCAAGCAGGTCGTGGAATTGCGCCATGCCCCGCGCTGGCAACTGGCTCTGGCCAACCGGCCGGCGGGAGAGGCCGTCCGGGCCTTGGCTTGGCTCGGCCCGGAGAAAGCCGAAACTGCGCTCAGGACATTGAAGCGAAAGCTGCCGCCCGGCGCCTTTGGCGAATTGGTGGCGGCCGCGCCGCAGCTTCCGACATGGTTGGCGCAGAGTGTCGGGAAGGCGGCCTATGGCTGAAACCTTCCTGCTCCTCTCGGCTCAGGATCGCCGCGACGCCCTTGGCGTCGCGGCGGATCGTTCGGGGCGGCCCGCGCATCTGCTCGAAAAGGACGTCTGGGTGGTGTGGGCGTTGAGCACGCTCTACACGGCGCCGCTTGGTGAGCATCTGGTGTTCAAGGGCGGCACATCGCTGTCGAAAGCCTATCAGGTCATCCATCGGTTTTCGGAGGATGTGGATATGACCTACGACATTCGGGCCATCGCGCCCGACCTGGTCGGGGACAATGGCGAGGGCCTGCCGAAAACGCGAAGCGAGGAAAAGCGCTGGTCCAGCGAGGTTCGTCGCCGGCTACCGGAATGGGTTGGCGCTGTCGTGCAGCCGGTGATCTCCGACGCCCTGGCAACGGAAGGTTTGGCTGCGGCGATCCGCGTCGAAGGTGATCGGCTCTTTATCGACTACGAACCGACCGCAACCGGATCGGGCTATGTCGCCCCAAGTGTCATGCTGGAGTTCGGTGCGCGGTCGACGGGCGAGCCGGCCAGCTTGCGCGATGTTGCCTGCGATGCGTCCGGCCTGATCGATGGCCTGATATTTCCGACAGCACGTCCGCGCGTCATGCACGCCGAGCGGACGTTCTGGGAGAAGGCGACCGCCATCCATGTCTTCTGCCACCAGGACCGGCTGCGTGGGGACCGCTTCGCCCGGCACTGGCATGATGTCGCCCGGCTCGATGAAGCCGGTCTTGCGGACGCTGCCTTCGCGGATCGCGAACTGGCGAACGCGGTCGTTCGTCATAAGTCGATGTTCTTTGCGGAGAAAGCCGCTGATCGCTCGCCGATCGACTATGCAATGGCCGTCAACGGCGGCTTGCAGCTTGTGCCGGTCGGCGATGGCGCGAAAGCGCTGAAGGACGACTATATCCGCATGGTCGAGGATGGGCTGCTCTTCGATGACGCAGAACCGTTCGAGGCGCTCATGGCGCGATGCGCCGAGATGGCCGCGCGAGCCAACAACGCGGCCAGTTAAGAAACGACGATGAGGGGGCGTGTAGTGACGGTAATGGGTATGTCTGACATTCCGGCGAGCGTTGTAGTTCGGAGTGCAGCGAAATGATCGGAGATCACTCCGACAGCTTCAATTTCCTTCAGCGGTTCTGGCCAGATCTCCATGATCTCGGGAGAAAGGCGGAACAGGCTGGACCGCATGAGCCGGACCTCGTGGCCATCCGGCTGCGTGGGCTTACCGAGACGATGGTCGTCAAACTGTTTGGGCAACTGGGACTTCAGTACGACCCGGCGCATTCGCATTTCGACAGGTTGGTCCTGTTGGAGAATGCAGACCTGCTCGACGCCCGTCTCCTTTCCAAATTTCACGCTATCCGGAAGGTCGGCAACAATGCCGCACACAACGGGAAGGTTACGCCGGCACAAGCTGAAGCTCTTTTGGAAGATGCTTGGTCTCTTTCGTGCTGGTTCTGCCGCTTCATGCGTCCCGACATCGAATGGCTGACTCCAGCGAGGCAGAACGCCAATCCCCTCTCGGTTCCATCCATGGTGGAAACGCAGGACGTTTCTGCCGAGCGGCAGCCGACGGTCCCGGGTAAGTCATCGAACATACTCAAGTTTCCCGAGGAGCGCGTCCGGCGCATACGGGAGCAGGTCTCCCGCGCGATGGCGGAAGTCGATCCGAGGGTGCGCCAACTTCGGACCAGCATCACACTTCACGAGGCCTTTACGGAAAGTCTGTCGAGCGACCAAGCCGCCTGCCTCGACGCGCTTTCCACATTCCTCTCCAGTCCGACGCAGCATGTATTCCTGCTCAAGGGCTATGCGGGCACCGGCAAGACCTTCCTCGCCAAGGGCATCACCGAATATCTTTCGGCACAGGGTCGCGCTTTCCGCCTCGCAGCACCGACCGGGCGGGCGGCGAAGATTATCTCGGAGAAGACCGGGCGCGACGCGCGGACGGTGCATAGCCAAATCTACAACTTCAGCGACCTGAAGGAATATACGAAGGGGGATCAGGAGGTTGGGTCGGAGACGTTCAAGTTCTATGCGGAGATCGCGGCCAACCAAGATCAGGCCAATACGGTCTATATCGTGGACGAGGCGTCGCTTCTTTCGGACGTCTATTCGGAGAGCGAGTTCTTCCGATCGGGAACCGGATACCTGTTGCACGACCTGATTAGCTATGTCGGATTCAAGCATGGCGAGACCGACCGGAAGATTATCCTCGTAGGCGATCCCGCTCAGCTTCCCCCGGTGGGGATGTCCGTCTCCCCAGCGCTTGATACGGAGTACCTCCACAAGCACCTCGGGTTGGATGCGGCCGAATACGAGTTGAAGGAAGTACTGCGGCAGAAGGCGGATAGCGGGATTATCCGTAACGTCATGCCGCTTCGCGATAGCCTTTCAAAGGGCACATTTGGTAGCCTCAGCTTCGAATTCGACGAAGATGTCCTGCGTCTCCGCGCCGACGAGGTTCTCCCGTTATATATGGCGGCACGCTCTACCGGCGAAGCGAACATTCCGATTGTCATTACGCGGTCTAACAGCGAAGCGGCCAGTTACAACCGGGCGATCCGGGATGCACTTTTCCCCGGACGTGACTTCGTGGCGGCCGGTGATCGGCTGATCGTCACCGCCAACGCCGTTGTGAACGGCAGCTTCCTGGCTAACGGTGAGTTTGTCGATGTCGTCGATGCGGAAACCATGGTGGAGCGGCGGTCCGTCAATCTCCGATACCGTAACGAGGAGACCGGGGCAGTCGACGTCATCGAGGTGTCGTTAGTGTTCCGCGACATCCAGATAACCGTTTCGTCGCCAGATGGCGCCGAGACCGTTCTGACCGCGAAAATCCTCGACGATCATCTTCACGATAGCGGGGCCGGGCTCGACGCTGCGCAGCAGCGCGCGCTCTATGTGGACTTCCTCAAGCGTCACCCTGATTTGAAGCGCGGCCACGACCGAGAACGCCTCAGCCAGATCATACGCCAGGACCCGTACTTTAACGCGCTCCGCGTAAAGTTCGGCTACGCGGTGACTTGCCACAAGGCGCAGGGTGGCGAATGGGGGCATGTGTTCGTGAATTGCCCGTCTGGCCAGAATCCGAGATCGGCCGAGTATTTCCGTTGGCTCTATACGGCCATGACCCGCTCAAGCGGGAAGCTGTATATGATCGACCCGCCCGAAGTCAGGTTGAAGGTCGCCGGACCTGACTGGTGGTCGCCTTCGGAGGTATCGACGACATCGACGGATGGGCAGCTCTCGGCAGCTGCGCAGGCGGGAGGCACCGCCTCAATCATATCGCCCCAGGAGGCATTCCGCCTCGGTGTTCTGGCGCGCGTGCGGGACCTTCTCGGGGAGACGGGCATCGAGATCGACGATGTCGCGCATCACCAGTACCAGGAAGCCTTCTACCTGCGTCGTGACCTCGACACCGCCCGCGCTAACATCAGTTACAATGGCAAGTTCAAGGTTACAGCGGTGGCTGTTCCTCCCGCAGGCGCTTTCAGCGAGCAGCTAGGCGAGCTTCTTCGGCCGTTGGTCGGTCAGTCCATTGGCTCGGCACTGCCAGTCGCCGGCACGGGTGGCTCGTCGGGCCTGCAATCGCCAAGCCGCCCTTTCCTTGCACAGTTCCACGACCGCCTGTTGCCTCTTCTCAGGGAACGCCAAATCCACATTGTGGGATTGAAGGAACAGGCGTGGAGCCAGCGCTACACCTTCTCGCGTGGCGGTGATGCTGCCGTCGTCGATGTCTTCTACGACGGACGAGATCGGTTCACGAAATGCATGCCGATCAACGTCGGGGGAAGGCAGGGCGTCCCAGCGGGTACGTTGTTGCCCGAGGTGCTTGAGATACTCACCGCGCAGGTCATCCCGTGAAGCCGGGGCAGCAGGTCACGGCCTTGCGCAAGGGCGGCCAACTCGATGAAGCGTTCAAACTCGCCACGGAACTGGTTGCGGCGCCGGAGGCGAACGAATGGGAGGTCGGCGCCTACGGCTGGTGTCTGATCGATCTCGTGAAGCGGCATGCCGCCGACCGGGATCAGGCATCGCTGCATGGCTATCTGCGCCTGCTGACGAAGTTTGAGGTCCCTAGTGGAAATGAGCTTCTCGCCGAACACCGAGAGCGGGCGCTGGCATTGGTCGACGATGATCGTCGTGCCGTCATGGCAGCCCGAAAGCTCGGCAAGGATGGCCAGCACGACATGGCCGTTGGCGCGTTTGCGGCACTCATGGCGAAAGGCGGTCTGACCAAGGACGACAAGACTGCTTTCGGCTGGGAGCTCTACCGGGCCACCCAGGCGATCTTCCGAGCGGCTGGGGGGCAGGATTTGGCGCCGAGCGCCATCGATACCGTCAAGCGGCACCTCAACACCTATCTCAAGCTCGGCATCTCGGAGTCCGGTCTATTACATAGCTGCATGATGCAGCAGGCGGTCCGGTTGTCCCATGGCGACCATCTCCGCCTCGCCGCATTCGCACGCTTGTGGGGTCTGGATTCGTTCCGGCGCGAGGACTTCGAGGAGTCCCGACTCGACGACGGCAAGACCTTCCCCCCGCTTGCGGAAACGGTGCTGCAACGCGCATCCAAGGAAGCTGTGAAGGGCGGATCTCCAGCGGAGATGAACTATATCCTGCCCTACCTTGAGCGCGGGCTGGAGCTGTTCCCTGAGAACGTCTGGCTGAAGTTGAACATGGTAAAGTTGCTGCGCGGCCTCGAACGGCTAGATGAGGCTCGACTGCTCGCGACTGAGTTCGCCCGCAGCAAGGCAGGCGAATATTGGACCTGGGAGTTGATCGGCGACCTCGAGGTGGAGCCGGTTATGCGCCTTTCGTGCTATGCGAAGGCGCTGACTTGCTCGGAGGACGATACGTTCGTCAGCAAGCTGCGTCTCAAGTTCGCGGCCCTGGTCGCCGCCGATCATCCCGGTGAGGCGAGAGCCGAAGTGGAACGGGTGATCGAACATAGACGTCGCGAGGGCACCCGCATTCCCATCGACGCCCAGCGGATGGCGGAAAGCGCCTGGTTCCTTGCCGCGGCACCATCTACCCCGGGCCGTTCGTTCTACGATCGCTTCAAGTCGCGCGCCGAGGAGTTGCTCTTCGCCCATCTCCCTTGGACCGATGCATTAGTCGGCGACGAATTCGTGATCGAGGGGCAGGAAGGGCAGAAGGATCGGACACGCCGGCGGATATTCGTTAAGGCCAGCCCGCTGCCTTTAGAAATCAGCGTCTCTGCGGGGCACCCGGACGTGCGGGGCTGCCGGTCGGGCGCTCCGATCAGGGTGCAGATGGAGGTGTCGACCGCCGAACCATGGAAGGCGATGGTGCATCGGATTCAGCCACGGAACGGCGCCAGCGATGACGTTGTGCCGGAACTATGCGGCGTGATCGATCACATCAACCGGGCCAAGTCGCTCCTCCATTTTGTGGTGGCTAAGGGAATCGACGGCACGTTTCCATTGGCCGACTTTACCGGTTCAGCAACGATAGGACAGGCTGTCGCGGTTCGGGCGACCCGCTATCATAGCCGGAAAGGTGCGCGCACTCGGACGCTGTCGGTTTCCTCTACCACCCGATCGCCTGGAACGGATGTGCTGAAGCCTTTCAACGACGATGTCGAAGTCCGTAATGGCCTCGGCTTCACTTCCGCTGGCATCTTTATTCCGCCGGATATCGTTGCAGAATCCAGGGTCGTCGATGGCGATCGGGTGGAAGGCCTAGCCGTTATCAATTTCGACAAGAAGCGAAGCACATGGGGCTGGAAAGCTATCAGCGCGAAAAACGACTGACTTGGTGACGATGCGCGAGCCATTTGCGCTCCGGCCTCGCGTGACAATTAGCCGCTTTGATGATAGAGCTACATCGTGAAATCGGCGGAATGCATGGATCGAGTCGGATTGTTTCCTGCGTTCCTCGCTTGACGATAGATCCCGAAAGTACGGTTTTTCGGGGCATCCCGGAAAAATCCAATAATTTCAAAAGCCAGCCATTTTGCCGGGATAGCTGACGGTATATCGCCGTAAGAAATATTTTTAATGACGATATTTCAAGGCGTTATGCTGCCAATCAATAATCGAGTGGGAATAGCGGCTCGCGTCGCGTTGCCCAATCTCTGACGTCCGCTCTTGCGCAGCGAGAGCACCGCAACAGCAGCGATTGCCGTTAGTCCCGCAGTAGCGAAAGGGTGCATTTGCGCTTTCGCGGCAAGGCTGGTCTCGCGAATGTGGCCGCTCTGTTCGCCAAGTTTCCTCCCGCCGTCTCCCGGCTCATGCAACGCGGATTCGTCATGCTTCTTCTGCTTTTCGTCCCGCGCCGTCTTGAAAAAAGACCAGGCGAAAAGCCTGTCCGAGAGAGCAGGCGCAATGCCCGCCAGCATCGTCATCGCCAGACCGGCGCCACCCACAGTGATGTCGCGCATCGGATGCGTCGCAGCACGCAGAATGGCCTCCGCCACGACTTCTGGATGATAGACCGGCGGCGGCACGCGCGAAGCGGCATCCATGTAGTTCTTGGCATGATCACCGAACGGTGTCTGTATGCCACTTGGCTTGATCAGGGTAACCGACACCGGCGCCTTGTCGTGCAGCAATTCCAGCCGGAGTGAATCGGTAAAGCCTTTCACTGCATGCTTGGATGCCGTGTAGGCGCTGAGAATGGGCGCGGGCATGTCCGAACTGATGGAGCCGATATTGATAAGGGCGCCATGCTTGTACTTGAGGTGCTTCAGTGCCTCGAGGGACCCGTAGACGACACCCCAGTAATTGGTCTGGAAAATTTTCTGGTGATCCTCGTCGGATGTTTCCTCCAGTCGTGCGTAGATGCCGACGCCGGCACCGTTCACCCATGTATCGAAGCCGCCATGGCGCTCCACGACCGTATCGACGACATTCCTGACCTCATCGCGCACGCCCATGTCGGCGGCTACAAAATCCGCCTTGCCACCCGCTGAACGGATTTCATCGCGGATTTTCTTCAGTGCCATCTCATTCCGCGAGACAAGAACCACATTTGCACCGGCTCGCGCCGCCCGCTGCGCCGTCGTCAGGCCAATTCCTGAACTGGCGCCCGTAATCACGATAGTCTGCTCGGAAATAGGCTTGAGTTTCCTGGCCATGTTGCCTCCTTGCACGCGTCGCCCCTTGGGAAGCAACGGCTTGCCGGAAGGTTCTGTTCCGCGAAAATCGCACGCAATCCGGGCCCTGGGGTCGCGGGTGCGCCCGCATGGATTCTTGCCGGCCGTGTGAACCTCTTTGGCCTTCGGACGTTTCCTCACGGCATCCGAAGGAGTGGAGAAACTGTGCAGCACGCCGCATCTCCGATAGCCCCAAGCCTGAGCAGTGTTGCTGTCCCCTTCCTGCGGCGGACGGTAATTGAGCTGGGGCCGGCGCTCATTTTTTTCGCTGCCTTTTCCTGGCAGGGAATTATGGTGGGCACCGGGGCGTTCATGGCTGCCGCTCTCATATCCGTCGCCGTGACCTATGCCGAGCGGCGCACCTTTCCAATCACGCCGATCGTTACCGCCTTCCTTGTCCTTTGCTTCGGCGGGCTCACGCTCCTTTTCCATGAAAGCACCTACGTGAAGATGCAGCCTACGGCAGCAAACGCGCTTTACGCCGCGGTGCTGAGCGGGGCGCTACTGTCCGGCCACAATCTGTTGAAAAGAACCTTCTCGCCGGAACTCCACCTGGACGATGCCGGATGGGAAAAGCTGACTTGGCGTATTGTCGGCTATCTCGTCGCTCTCGCTCTTACCAATGAATTCGTTCGGATCGAATTTTCGACTGAAACATGGATCGCATTCAAAACCTTCGTTCTAGCCGGTTTGAACTTCGCGTTCCTGCTGCTTCAGTTTCCGTTGCTGCGTGCGCATTGGAGGCCCGCCCCATTTGTTGCCGTGCCGCGTTCTTGATGGATCAGCTTTTGCCTGCGGAACATATTTCGTGAGCATTCGTTGGATTATGGAGCGTCACATCACACCGCCTTGCTGGGAATCTCATGACACAACGCATCGCCATCGTGGGTAACGGCGTCGCCGGTCTGTCGTTGGCTTATCGCCTTGCCAACAGCGCACCCGCACCGAATGTAGTGATCTACGGACCGGGCGACCTTCAAGGCGCCTATGCAGGCAGTACCGCCGCGCCTGCAATGGTCAATGTCCTCGGTGAGGTCACCACAAGGGTCCGCACCTCCTGGGCCGCGCGTCATATGCTGGAGATCGGTGAGCAGGCGATGCGCTTGTGGCCGGAATTCGTCGAGAGGCTCAATCGCGATCTTGCGCCGCTCGGCGTCCCGCAAGTCAATCTCTACGGCGGAACCTACATACTCAGCCGCCGGGATGTTGAAGACGAGCGGCGCAATCTCCATGCGATATGCGAAACGCTGGCGGAGCGCGGCCACGCTTTCGAGGAAGTAAATCTGAAGAAGCCTTTGCGTCACCGCGTCGTGCGGCAGGATCGTTTCGAGCAGGGAATTTTCGTTCCTGGTGAAATGTTTCTGAATGCCGGCAAGCTGGTGAATGGCCTCCATGCCGCTCTGTCTGCACGTTCGAACGTCACCTTCCGTCTGGTGTTTGTGGAGAAGGTCGATGAACGGCGCGTCGTCCGCGACCGTGAGGGTGGTGAAGAGAGCTATGATGCCGTGGTGCTCGCCAACAGCTTTGGCTTCAACGATCTCACTGAAGGTCTAGGCGTAACAGATGTGCCGTTGATGATCCCGGTCTACGGTATCGGCTCCACCATGCCAGTGACATCCGACGAGCCGTTCACCGTCCGCACGCCGACCTTCGGCGCCAGCTGCGGCGACTATGCGGTCCATTATCCGGGACATCTTTATGTCGGTGCATCCGCCATCGCAAATACGCACCGGGTCGAAGTGACGACGCATCTGCAGCGCAGCCTCGATTTCTACGACCCCGATCTGAATCTCAACGAGCTGCAACTCACGGGGGGCATCCGTGCGATGTCGCAGGACACCTATCCCGTCCTCGGCTCGCTTGTCCCGGGCGTCTGGGCGGCCGCCGGTTTCTACAAAAGCGGGATCACGCTGGCGCCCTATGTCTCCGATCTTCTGGCGCGCGAGCTTCTCGGCGAGGAGCGCATCTACGGCAACCGCTTCCAGCCTTCCCGGCGCACCGAAGAAGAGCCCCCGTCCCTGGACGATCTGGTGGAAACGATCTGGGGCGAAATCGCCGCCAGTGGCACCAGTTCCGGCAGCCGTGCCTCCCTGAACAATTACCGCTGGCTCATCAAGCTTCTGGTGCGCCTCCGCACCCGCAAGGCGATCCGGTCTCTCGACGACGACGTCTACTACAACAGCGACATCATCCAGGCCTGCATCTACGACAGCTCTCTCAGCGAAAAGCTCAACCGCCATCGTCCGCGGCAGGCGGCTTGACAGCAGCCCGGTTTGGTAATATTAAACCAATTAGTTAAGTAACTAGTTGGTTTAATAATGGCCGCCGACCCCCTCAGCAACAAATTCGCTGCTCTCGCCGACCCGACGAGAAGGGCCATTCTCGCTCGCCTCGCACTTGGCGATGCCTCGGTGAAAGAGCTCGCCGAACCATTCGACATGAGCCTCCCGGCCGTTTCGAAGCATCTGAAGGTGCTGGAGCGGGCGGGCCTCATCGCGCGTGGCCGCGAGGCGCAATGGCGTCCCTGCCGGCTCGAGCCTGAGGCGATGAAGGAAGTGGATGCCTGGCTCGAGGAGTATCGACGCGTCTGGGCAGCGCGGCTCGACCGGCTGGAGGCCTTCCTGGCCCGCCCCCAGGAAGAGGCAGTGGCACCCGGCATCCGCAAGCCAAGGAAATAAATCACCGGGCGATGGTCGCATCGTCGCCCGAAGACCGCACCATCTTGGAAGGGCCGTATCATGCAGAAAATTTCCGCCTGCCTGTGGTTCGATACCCAGGCCGAAGAGGCAGTGAACTTCTACACCTCCATCTTCAGAAATTCGAAAAAGGGCAGGGTGCTGCACTACGGCGAAGAAGCGCCCATGAAGGCCGGAACGGTGCTCACCGTCGAATTTGAAATCGAAGGGCAGCAATTCACCGCCCTCAATGGCGGGCCGATCTTCCAGTTCAACGAAGCCGTCTCGTTCATGGTCGACTGCAAATCCCAGGACGAGGTTGACTACTACTGGAACAAGCTTCTGGAAGGCGGTCGGGAGCAGCAATGCGGCTGGCTCAAGGACAAGTTCGGCGTGTCGTGGCAGATCGTCCCCTCGGTCCTCATCGAGATGATGAACGATCCCAACGCTGAGAAAGCACAAAGGGTAACACAGGCGATGTTGCAGATGGTCAAGCTCGATATCGCGAAGCTTGAAGCCGCCTACGCTGCATAAAACACCGGACAAGGAACTGATCGATGAGCACCCCGAAGAATTTTCTCTGGTACGAACTGATGACGTCGGACACCGGCGCCGCCGCCGGCTTCTACTCGCATGTGGTGGGATGGAAAACCGGCGATGGCGGAACCCCGCGCAATCCCTACACGCTCTTCCTCGTCGAGGATCAGGGCATCGGCGGCATGATGGAACTCCCCAAGGAGGCCTGCGATCAAGGCGCGACGCCCGGCTGGGTCGGTTACATCGGCGTGGACGATGTGGACGAGGAAGTGAAAAATGTGCAGCAAGCAGGCGGGCGCCTTCTGCGGGAACCGGATGACGTCCCCGGCATTCTTCGCTTTGCCGTCGTTGCGGATCCGGCGGGTGCCGCTTTCGTCATTTTCAAGGGCGAGGGTGGACCGATGTCACAGCCGGCGCCGGGTACGCAAGGCACGGTCGGTTGGCATGAGCTGAATGGCGGCGATGTCGGCACCGCCTTTGCCTTTTACTCCCGCCTCTTCGGCTGGACGAAGGATCAGGCGATGGATATGGGCAATGGCGAGGTCTATCAGCTCTTCGCCGCAGGCGGCGAGGCCGTCGGCGCAATGATGAAAAGACAGGACAAGAACGCCGGTCCCCATTGGCTTTTTTACTTCTGTGTCGACGACATCGATGCCGCCATGGCGCGCATAGGCGAAAAGGGCGGCTCCGTCACGTCCGGCCCGCATCAGGTGCCCGGCGATGCATGGATCATCCAGGCACTTGACCCGCAGGGCGCATCCTTCGCACTTGTCGGCGCGCGCCGCTGATTTCAGCGAACCAGCAACTCGCCGATCTGCACCGCGTTGAGCGCCGCACCCTTGAGCAACTGGTCGCCCGCGACGAACATCGCGATCGACCGGCCCGAGGGGTCGGAAATATCCTGCCTTATGCGGCCAACGAGAATGTCGTCCTTGCCGGAAGCGTCTTTCGGCATCGGGAAATAATTCGCGCTCACATCGTCGACGATCTTCACACCCGGCGCCTTCGCGAGAATGTCGCGCACTTCCTTCGGCGTGATCGGGTTTTCGCACTCGAAATCGAGCGCTTCGGAATGTGCGCGCAAAACCGGCACGCGCACACAGGTCGCCGTCACGCGGATGTTGTCGTCGCCGAAAATCTTTTTCGTCTCCTTCACCATCTTCAGCTCTTCCTCGTTGTAGCCCGTTTCGGGGTCCACATTGGAATTGTGGCTGAAGACGTTGAAGGGATAGGGATGCGGAATGATCTTCTGCTCGAAGGGCTCGCCCGAGAGAAACGCACGCGTCGCCTGTTCGAGCTCTTCCATCGCCGCCGCGCCCGCGCCTGAGGCCGCCTGATAGGTCGCCGCGACGAGCCGCTTCACGCGGTTCACTTTGTGGATCGGCCAGAGCGGCGTGATCGCGATGATGGTCGAACAGTTCGGATTGGCGATGATGCCGTTGTGGTGAAGCGCCGCTTCCGGATTGATCTCCGGAATGACGAGCGGCACGTTCGGGTCCATGCGGTAGGCCGACGAATTGTCGATCATCACCGCGCCCGCCTCCTTCACTGCCTGTGCGAACTTCCGCGAAATGCCGCCCCCCGCCGAGAAGAAGGCGATGTCGACGCCCTTGAAGCTCGCTTCGGTCAGTTCCTCGACGACGATATCCTTGCCCCGGAATTTCATGGTCTTGCCCGCCGAACGCGCACTGGCAAGGAGCTTCAGCTCCTTCACCGGGAAGTTGCGCTCTTCGAGGCAGCGGATCATCTCGACGCCCACGGCGCCGGTCGCGCCCGCAATGGCGACGACGGGGTTCGGGTTCATGTCTCTCACTCCAGGCCGGGCCGGAAAAGGCCCATAAACAGCGCCGTGCCTATAACAGTGGCTGGGGGATGGAGCAAGAGGTTGGGGGCGGGGCGCGAGGTCGCAACCCCTCAGCGGAGCATTTCGACGATCTCCGAGACGCGCTTGAAAAAGTGCAGTCCCCGCTCGATTTCCTCATCGCTCATATGGTCGATGATCCGCTGCACATAGGCCTCGCCACCGGCGATCATCTTTCTCATATGGGCCTCGCCCTTCGGCGTCAGGATAACGATCTTCTCGCGGCCGGATTTCGGGTCCTCCACCAGCCGCACCAGCTCCAGCGGCGGCTGCGCCATGGCCCGGAGCGCCTTGGTAATAGCCGCGCCAGAGATTTCGAACCAGGTCTCCAGCGACCGTTCGATGGCCTTGCGGTTCATCTCCCGGCCGTTCGCCCCCTCCGAATGGATGAGCCACAGCATCGCCACCTGGTGACGGCTGAGCTGCCCCCCGCGCAACGCATCCTCGACGCCGATGCCGGCCTTGTAATGGATCGGATAGTAATATTCGAGAAAGCGCAGCGCCGCCTGCGGCACCGCTTCCTTGCCCTTGTTTCCCGCCTTTTTCGCCGCCACGCCGCCTCCTTGTTCGCGCGTCGAACGGCGCGAATCTCTCCCGCAGTCTATCGCGCCGGCCTTTTGGGAGGGAGCGCCTAAACTATTTACAAAAGAAACAATTTATGAAATGCATAATCCATGAGGCGCTGGGAGGCGTCCAAAAAGGGGAGGGAGTGAATGCAGGAAATCCGGAAATCCGACCGGGCGGACGATCTCGCGGCGCTTGTGGCGGCTTTGCCCGCAGGCGACACCATCGCCTCGCCTTATGCGCTCTATGACAGGCTCCGGCCCTATGGCCCCGTCTATGGCTACCGCGATTACCCGCCCGGCACCGTGCCGGATGCGGACGAGGCGGTAACGGCCTGGGTGCTTCTGAATTACGACCATGTCTCCGCCGCCGCGCGCGATCACCGCATATTTTCCTCGCGCGATCCGCTGCAGGAGCAGTCCTCAGCGCCGACGCTGATGCTCGTGAACCACGACAATCCCGAGCACGACCGCCTTCGCAGCATCGTCAATCTCGCCTTTTCCCGCCCTCGTATCGAGGCGCTCGATCCCTGGGTGCGCGAAATCGTCGGCGGCATGGTGGCAGGCCTTGGCGATGGCGATACCGAAGTGATGGAGGCGCTCGCCGCCCGCATCCCGGCCCGCATCATGGTCGGCCTGCTGGGTCTCCCCGAGGAAGTGGTAGACCGGTTTCGTCATTGGGCGACGGCCTTCATGCTGTCCGCCGATCTCGATCCCGCCGAACGTGAGGCGAGCAATGCCGAACTGGTCCGCTATTTCACCGAAACCGTGGATAGCCTCTATGGCGCTCTCGAGGCGGGCGATCCCGTTCCGGATGGCCTCATCGCCGCACTCCTGAAGGCGGAAGTCGATGGCGAGCAACTGACCCTCGATGAAGTGATCCGCTTCTGTATCACGCTCGTTGTCGCAGGCTCGGAAACGACAACCTTTCTCCTCGGCAACCTGCTGCACAATCTCGCTGTCATGCCGGACATTCGTGCGCAGCTTGCGGCGAACCGCGCTCTCATCGGTCCCTTCATCGACGAAAGCCTTCGCCATAGCGGTCCGCCGCAACGCCTCTTCCGCATCGCGACGCAGGATGTGGAGGTCGGCGGCGCCAGAATTTCGAAGGGCGATTGGGTGGCGCTCTTCTTCGCCGCCGCCAACCACGATCCCGCCATGTTCCCGGATCCGGAAAAGTTCGACATCTCTAGGCCTAACCTCAACAAGCAGCTCACCTTCGGCGTCGGCATCCACCACTGTCTGGGTTCGGCTCTCGCCCGCATGGAGGGCAGGGCCCTCATCGAGGCGATCCTCGACCGGATGGACGATGTCTCTCTCGGTGCGCTGCCGCCGGTGCCGCAGCGCGCCAGTCTTCTCAATCACGGCTTCGACAGTCTCACGCTCCGCTTCACCGCCCGGGAGGATGAAACGCAATGACAACGACGCAACTCGACGACACCGCGCGCAACATCGCCGTCACCAAGGCTCTCTTCCTCGCCTTCGGCGCAAAGGACATACCGGCTATTTTGGAGTTCCTTCACCCCGAAGCCGTGATCGAGTTTTACGGGCCGACCACCATTCCCTATGCAGGCATCTATCGCGGCAAGGATAAATGCGAGCGCTTCTTCGAGCGGGTGCTCAGTTCCGTCGACATTCATCAGTTCGACGCGGAGGAGTTCATTGCCGAGCGTGACAAGGTCGTGGTGACGGGACATCTGAACCTGACAGCCCGCTCGACAGGCCGCTCCATCGACTCCGATTTCGTGCATGTCATCACCCTGAAAGACCGGAAATGGCTCCGCTTCAGGGATTTCATGAACACATCCGTCGCGGTCGCCGCTTTCTCCTGAGCGCGGTAAGGGCTAGTCTCTCCCGAAACACAACTACCGGGTGGAGAGATGCGGGTAAGAGAGTACATGGCGGCATTGCTGGCGGCGCTCGCGTTCATGGCGCCTGCCGCTCTGCGCGCGGATGCGATAGACGACAACAATTTCTGCTACGCTCAATTCGCGACCGGCAACAATGAGGCCGCCATCGGCTACTGCACGAAGGCGATCGATTCCGGAGAGCTTTCGGAGCCGGACCTCATCTCCGCCCTCATCAATCGCGGCGTCGCCTACAAGAATGTCGGCAATCTCGAAGCCGCCATCGCCGATTACACCGCCGCGCTGCGTATCGCGCCGCGCGATGCGCTCGTCTACCGCAATCGAGCCAACGCATTGCGCGAGATGGGGGACTACGACGCCGCCACCGCCGATATCGAACAATCGATCTCTCTCGATCCGCAAAGTGCCGCCGCGTGGTATGTGCGCGGCGCCATCATGGAGGCGCGCGAAGACAAGGTGTCCGCGCGCAAGTTCTACATGACGGCCTTGGGCCTTGAGCCGGACAACGAGGCGTATAAAGACAAAATTCTGGGACTGGACGCGGAATGAACGCAAAGCTCGATGTCGTCGCCACTGTCAGGGAGGCCTACAAGGGCGCCTGGCAGCATTTCGGTGAAATGCTGCGCCTCATCTGGCTGCCGGGCCTGCTGTATCTCGTATTGTCGGTCGCCAGCGCCTTTGTCGACCGCGGGGAGCAGCTTTTCGTTGCCGTGCTGATCGACTTCATCTCGCTCTTCCTTTGGCCCATCATCGCCGTCGCCTGGCACCGCTTCATCCTGCTGGGCGATGCGCCTGCCGGAAGGTTCAATTTGTCCTTCGGCCGCCGAGAGGCGCGCTTTCTGCTGTTCTCGATATTCCTTGTCCTGCTCTTCATGCCCGGCGGCATCCTTATGGTCATCGCCGTCTCCATGCCGCAGACAATGACGACGTCGCTGTTGAGCTTTTTCGGTCTGCTTTTTCTTTTCGTCTCTCTCTACTTCTTTGTGCGGTTGTCGCTTCTCCTGCCGGCCGTCTCCGTGGACGACCCGGTCAATCCGCGTCTCGTGCTTGAGCGCACACGAGGGAACTTCTGGCGCCTCGCTGCGGTGCTCGTACTAGCGGTCCTGCCGGTCCTCGTCGTCGCGGGCCTCCTCGGCGGCCTCGTCACGCAAGGGCCCGCCGCCGCCATTGCCGCCCTGATCGCGATTGCGCTCGTCTCCATCTTCTTCGCCGTCGTCAACGTGGCGGTCCTCTCCATTGCCTATCGCGAACTGGTCGGGCCGCCCGGTACCCAGGCCCCGGATAGTGGCGACGAGGACTTCTGAGCCCTCTGATTGCGCTCCCGCCCCGTTTTTTGTAGGGTCCGCCTGTAAGGATCAGGAAAGGTGCCGGGAGGCACCTAAGGGCTTGTAACGTAAGCCCTTTTCGTCGCGGCATCCGGCCGCTGTCGCAATTCCCGGACAAAACCCCATCTTTGGGTAAGTGTCCGTGCCACGCGTAAGGGATGATCCGAATGTCTGTACAATCCAAGATCAAGCGCGTCACCGTGCCTGAAATTCGCGCCCGCAAGGGAGCGGAGCCCATCGTCTCCCTCACCGCCTATCACGCGCATACGGCGCGCTACATCGACCCCTATGTCGACTTCCTCCTCGTGGGCGACAGTCTCGGCATGGTCATGTACGGCATGGAGACGACGCTCGGCGTCACCCTCGACATGATGATTGCTCACGGCGCCGCCGTGGTGCGCGGCACCGAGCGCGCGCTGGTCGTGGTCGACATGCCCTTCGGCTCCTACGAGGAAAGCCCCGAAATTGCCTTCCGAAATGCCTGCCGGGTCATCAAGGAAACCGGCTGCACGGCGGTAAAGCTCGAAGGCGGCACCCGCATTGCCGAAACGATCCGTTATCTCACCTTGCGCGGCATCCCCGTCATGGCCCATATCGGCCTCACGCCGCAGAACATCCAGGTCATGGGCGGCTTCAAGACGCAAGGCCGCGAAGAGGGCGAATGGGCCGCCATCGAGGCAGATGCCAAGGCCGTCGCGGAGGCTGGCGCCTTCGCCGTCGTGCTGGAGGGCATGGCCGAGCCGCTCGCCGCCCGCATTACCGGTCAGATCGACATCCCGACCATCGGCATCGGCGCCTCGCCCAATTGCGACGGCCAGATTCTGGTGCTCGAGGACATGCTGGGCCTCTCGCCCCGCCCGGCGAAATTCGTCCGCGAATTCGCCACTCTGGGGGCCCAGATCGCCGGTGCGGCGGAGGCCTATGCCCGCGCCGTCCGCGAGCGCAGCTTCCCGGCGGCGGAACACACCTACAGCATGAAAAAGGCAAAATAGCTCAAGCCGTTGCGGGCTTTTGCCGTCCTGCCGGACGGGTTTGCCTTGTGCCGGTTGCCGGGCTATTTTACGCGGCCTGCAGGGGGCAGGTGCCGGGCGTGGGGCCCTTGTTCCCGCGCCCATTGATTTTCTCCGCGGAGTATTGTTTTGACCGATCTCTTTCGCGAAGTCGAAGAAGACCTTCGCCGCGAACAATTCAGCAAGCTTTGGGATAAGTACGGCGCCTGGCTTATCGGCGCCGTCGTCGCCTTGGTTCTCGTTGTCGCCGCCATTGTCGGCTGGCGCGCCTGGTCCCATTCGCAGCGGGTGGAGGCTTCCGCCCGTTTCGAGGAGACGGTCATAAAGGCTCAGGACGCCGCGCCGGCGGAAGCCGCCGCCGCCTTCGCCGAACTCGCGGAAAGCACCAGCGGCGGTTATGCCGTCCTCGCCCGACTGCACGAAGCGGACAAGCGCCTCGCGGCCGGCGAGCGCGATGTCGCGCTGGCGGTCTACGGCGAAGTGGCAAATGGCGGCGCCCCCGCCATTGTCCGTGGCATGGCCCGGATCAAGGAAGGCCTCCTCCTCGTCGATACCGCAAGCTACGACGATATGAAGGCGCGCATGTCGCCGCTCGTCGACAGCGCCTCGCCCTGGCGTGAAAATGCGCTGGAGCTGCTGGCGCTCGCCGCCATGCGCGACGGCGAATGGGAAGATGCAAACCGGAATGCGGCGGCGATCATCGCAAATCAGGCGACGCCCGCCGGTCTGCGCGACCGTGCTCACGTCATACAGGCCCTCGTCGCGCCGCACCTCTTGGCCGAAGAAGAAGCGCAACCTGCCGAGACAACACAAGAAGCCCCAGCCACAGAGCCCCCGGCCGAGACGGAGTAATCCTGAATGACCACGGAATTCATGCCGGCTGAGAACGCGAAAGCCGGATCGGCAATCGGATCGGCCCTTCGTATCGCACTGCTCGGCCTTGTCGTCATCGGCCTCGCCGGTTGCGACACCGTGGGCAACATGTTCTCGTCCGATGACAACAAGACGGTGCTTCCCGGCAAGCGCCTCTCCGTCATGGAGCTGGGTGCGGCCCTCGAAGTGGACCCGGAAATCGCCGACGAAGCGGTCGTGTTGCCGCAGCCTTACGTCAACGAAGCCTGGCCTCAGCCGGGCGGCACAGCCGACAATGTGATGCACCATCTCGCGGCGCCCGGCTCGCTTCAGCGCATTTGGTCGGTCGATGCCGGTGCCGGCTCCGGCCGCGTCGCGCAGCTCGTTGCGTCGCCGGTCATCGCCGATGGCAAGATTTTCGTTCTCGATGCCGAAACGAATGTCCGCGCTTTCGATCAGGCGACGGGAAAGCGTCTTTGGGCCGCAGAGCTCGTCCCCGATGGGGAAGACGGCAGGGAAGGGCGCGGCGGCGGCGTTGCCTTCGATGGCGGCCGCGTCTTCGTGGTAACCGGCTTCGGCACTGCCTTCGCGCTCGATGCGGCGGCCGGCACGGTGATATGGACCCAGAAGCTGGGCGAGCCCTTCCGCGCCGCGCCGACGGCGAATGGCGGCCGCGTCTTCGCCATCACCTCCGACAATCAGATGATCGCCTTCGCGCAGGAAACCGGCGACGTGCTATGGCGCCATCGCGGCATCGCCGAAAGCGCTGGCATCCTCAGCTCCACCAGCCCCGCCGTTGCAGGCGCAATCGTCATCGCGCCCTATTCGTCGGGCGAGCTGGTCGCGCTGCGCGTGGAAAACGGCAGCCCCGTCTGGAGCGACTCTCTCACCCGCACGGGCAACGTCACCTCGCTGGGTGAGTTGAACGACATCGCCGGCCGTCCGGTCATCGACCGTGGCCGCGTCTTCGCCATCAGCCATTCGGGCCGCATGGTCTCGATCGACCTGCGCACCGGCGAACGCGTCTGGACGCGTGAGATCGGTGGCGTGCAGACGCCGTGGCTCGCGGGCGATTTCATCTTCCTCGTCACGAACAATCAGGAAGTCCTGGCGATTTCCCGTCGCGACGGGCGCATCCGCTGGATCACGCCGCTGCCGCGCTTCGAGGACCCGGAAGACAGGGAAGGGCCGATTGAATGGTCGGGCCCGGTTCTCGTCAGCGATCGCCTGGTGCTCGTCTCGTCGGAAGGAGACGCAGTCTCGATTTCGCCCTATACAGGCGAAATGCTGGGACGCATCGACTTGCCGCGCGGTACGTTGATTGCGCCGGTCGTCGCAAATGAAACGCTCTATATTCTGACGCGCAACGCCGAGCTCGTTGCCCTGAAATAGCGCATACAAAGGCCACACGAAGTGTCATTCAAGGTCGCCATTGTCGGTCGGCCCAATGTCGGCAAGTCCACGCTGTTCAACCGGCTCGTGGGCAAGAAGCTCGCATTGGTGGACGATACGCCGGGCGTAACGCGCGACCGTCGCGAGGGAGAGGCGCGTCTTGGCGACCTGTCCTTCACCATCATAGATACGGCCGGGCTGGAAGAAGCCGCCACAGGCACCCTTGAAGCCCGCATGCGCATCGGTACCGAGCGTGCCATTGCCGATGCGGATCTTTGTCTCCTGCTGATCGATGCACGCGCGGGCGTGACGCCGCTCGACAAGAGCTTCTCGCAAATTCTCCGCAAGTCGCCGACGCCGGTCATCCTAGCCGCCAACAAATGCGAAGGTGGCGCGGGGAAGGCCGGCCGGATGGAGGCTTATGAGCTCGGCCTCGGCGCGCCGCTTCCGCTCTCGGCTGAACATGGCGAAGGGCTCGGCGACCTTTATGACGCGCTCGCCCAATTCGCGAAGGGCCTCGAAGCGGACGATGCCGGACAGGCGGTCGAGGATGCGCTCGCCGAGGAGCAGGATGCCGACGCAGGCTTCGATCCGGACGCGCCCTATGAGCCGGACCTCGAAGCCCCTCTCCGTGTCGCCATCATCGGCCGTCCCAATGTCGGCAAGTCGACCCTCGTCAATCAGCTTCTCGGCGAAGACCGGATGCTCACCGGCCCCGAAGCCGGTATCACCCGCGACAGTATCGGCATCGAATGGGAATGGCGCGGCCGCCGCGTCAAGCTCTGGGATACTGCCGGCATGCGGCGCCGCGCCCGCGTTACCGAAAAGCTCGAAAAGCTTTCGGTGGCGGACACACTCCGCGCCGTCCGCTTCGCCGAGGTCGTCGTCATCCTTCTTGACGCAACGCAGCCTTTCGAGCGGCAGGACCTCCATATCGCCGATCTCGTGGAGCAGGAAGGCCGCGGCCTCCTGATCGTCGTCAACAAATGGGACATGGTCGCGGAGCCGCAGGAAGTGCTTCGTGTGCTGAAGGAAGAGCTGGAGCGTCTTCTGCCGCAGATACGTGGCGTTCCCATCGTCACGCTGTCGGCGCTGACGGGCAGGGGAACGGACAAGCTCATGCCCGCCATCGAGCGTGTGCATACCTTCTGGAATGCGCGCGTCCCGACAGCGCGGCTCAATCGCTGGATGCAGGAAGCCGTTTCCCGCCACCAGCCGCCCGCCGCGCATGGCCGCCCGGTCAATCTGAAATATATATCTCAGGTGAAGTCGCGCCCGCCCACCTTCGCCGTCTTCTCCAGCCGCGCAGACGACGTGCCGACCTCCTATCGGCGCTATCTGGTGAACGGCCTGCGCGAAACTTTCGATCTGCCGGGTGTTCCCATACGCCTCTTTATGCGCAAAACGCACAATCCCTACGCAGACCGGAAAAAGCGGTCCTGAACGGGCAAGCCTAGGCGCCGAGCGCCATCAGCTGGTCGATGCACCGCTTCAGTTCGATCACCGCATAAGGCTTCGATACAACCGCACTGCGCAATATGCCGTCAGCGCCGTCGAGTTCCGCATGGCCGGTCGCGAAGATTACCGGTATGTCCCGCCTGGATTTCCGCAACGCCAGCGCAAGTTCCACGCCCGACATATCCGGCAGTCCCACATCGGTGATAAGAAGGTCGACCGCACCATTCTCGATTATGTCGAGCGCCTCTTGCGCCGTATCCGTCTCGATAACGATCAGCCCCACTTCGCGCAGCATGTCCGCTGTGCTCATGCGGATCAGCGCATCGTCCTCGCATAGCAGTATCGTCAGACCCGCAGCGGGCGTTGCTCCCGCTTCCTGCGCATTCGCGGCGGACGACGTCGCCATTGTCACTGTCGCCTTCTTCGGCTCCTTGCCGTCCAGGACCTGGCGCAGCTTCCGCGCCAGCGCCTCCCGCGTATAGGGCTTCGACAGAAGGTCGACGCCGGGATCGAGCCGTCCGCCATGCACGATCGAATTTTCGGTATAGCCCGATGTGAAGAGCACGCCGATACTGGGCAGCCTTTCGCGCGCCTTCCTCGCAAGGTCGGTGCTCTTGAGCGGTCCCGGCATCACCACGTCGGTAAAGAGCAGGTCCACCGGCACCCCGCTTTCCAGCACGGTCAGCGCGCTCGCCGCGTCCCGCGCCGTCAGCACCCGATACCCGAGATCGTTCAGCATCTCGACCACGACCGTGCGCACGGCCTCGTCGTCCTCCGCCACCAGAATGGTCTCCGTTCCGCCGGTTGGAACGCCAACCCCCGGCAGCGCGCTTATGTCTTCCATCTCGTTCACGCGCGGCAGGTAGAGCTTCACGGTCGTCCCGTGTCCGACCTCACTGTAAATCTTGATGTGCCCGCCCGATTGTTTGACGAAGCCATAGACCATCGAAAGCCCGAGACCCGTGCCCTTCTCCTGTGGCTTGGTCGAGAAGAACGGCTCGAATACCTGCGGCAACACATCCGCCGGAATGCCACAGCCCGTATCTGTCACTGCCAGAACCACATATTGGCCGGGCGCAATTTCCGGATGATCGAGCGCATAGACATCGTCGAGATAGGCGTTCCCCACCTCGATCGTCATGCGTCCCTGCTCGTTCATCGCGTCGCGCGCGTTGATGGCCAGATTGAGCAGTGCATTCTCGAGCTGCGCAGGGTCCGCGAATGTATTCCACAGCCCGCCCGACACCACGGTTTCAACTTCGACATTTTCACCGATGGTTCGCCGCAGCATGTCGCCCATGCCTGAAACCAGCCGCCCGATGTTGACGACCTTCGGTTCCAGCGGTTGCCGCCGCCCGAAAGCGAGAAGCTGGCTCGCAAGCTTGGAGCCGCGGTCGACACCGGCAAGCGCGTTTGTTATCCGCCGCTGCGCCCGTTCGTTTCCGTCCAGGTCCTTCAGCAGCAATTGCAGATTGCCGGAGACGACCTGCAGCAGGTTGTTGAAGTCATGCGCGACGCCGCCGGTCAGCTTGCCGATGGCTTCCATCTTCTGCGCCTGCCACAAGGCGTCTTCGGCCTTCGAGCGTTCGGCCACTTCCCGTGCCACGCGTTGCTCCAGGTTCGCATTGGCGGCGTGCAGCGCCTCTTCCGCTCGCCTCATCTCGGTCACGTCGACATTCACGCCGATCATGCCGGAAAACTTCCCGTCAGGCCCAAAGCGCGGCTGTGCATTCGTCCTGATGATCCGGTATTCGCCATCGGCGCGGCGAAACCGCACTTCCACGGAGAACGCGGTGTGCGCTTCCATGGCGGCACTGAATGGGCCGTGGAGCGTATCGCTGTCGTCGGGATGAACCGTCGTCGCCCAGTTGAAATCGGCCACGCCCTCGGCCGTCACATTCCAGAACCGGCGCAGCGCATCGTTCAGATAGATGCACTTGCCGGTCTCGTCGCCCATCCACAGCATCACCGGCGCGCTTTCGGCAACGAGGCGGAACCGCTCTTCGCTTTCCCGCAGCGCGATCTCGGCAAGCCGCCGCTCGGTCACGTCGTGCCCCTGCACGAAAATGCCGCGCACGTCGCTGCGGGCGGCTGCTACCGGATGGAAGACGAAATCGAGATAGCGTTCTTCCGGCGCCATTCCCGGTTCGCGCTGCAGCAACACGCGAATGCCGCGTCCGATATAGGGTTGCTGGGTGTCGCGCACGCGGTCGAGAAGCGAGGCGAAGCCCTGATCCACGATTTCCGGCAGCGCCTCGCGAATGGGTTTTCCCAGCGTGTCGCGATGGCCGATAAGCTGCATATAGGCGTTGTTGACCATGACGAAGGTGTGTTCTGGCCCCGCCAGGATCGCAACGAAGCCCGGCGCCTGCTCGAACATCCGCCGCAGCGTTTCGAAGCCCCGCTCGAGCTGTCTCTCCGCTTCCACGCGCCGCGTCGTTTCGACCACAATGGCGATCACGCCCACCGGCTTGCCGGTCTCGTCGGGAAGAGGCGAATAGTCGAGGTTCATCCACACTTGTTCCGGTTCGCCATTCCGGTAAAGCGTCAACTCCTGGTCGCGATAGGCGAGCGTTCCGCCCGCAAGGCCGACCTTCATCACATTGTCGTTGAAGTCAGCGACCTCGGGCCAGCCGTCGCGGACCTTCGAGCCGAAAATGCCGGGATGCCGCCCGCCCGCGAAAATCGAATAGGCATCATTGTAGATCATGATGCCGTCTCCGCCCCACAGCGTGACGATGGGAACGGGCGATCGCAGGATAAGGCCAATCGTGGCTTTGAGGCTGCTCGGCCAGGATGACATCGGCCCGAGAGGCGTCGCTGCCCAATCGAACGAGGCGATGATGTCGCTTGCTTCGCTGCCCGCCAGAAGGAACGGCGTTTCTCCGCTCTGCATCCCCGCCCCGATCCTCACCCGCAACTATTCAATTGTCGCCCTCATCCCCAACCACTTTATACGCAAGCACCGCCGCTGTCCGCCCGTTTGCGCCTTCTGGGGCAAGGCGTGGGGTTCGCTACCTCGCGCCTTGCTTGTCCTCCGCCCATTGAAGCAAGGCGTCCAGCGCCGGGCAGAGCGATTGCCCCCAATCCGTCAGCCGGTAATCCACCCTCGGCGGCACCTCGGGATAGACCGTACGCAGCACCAGGCCGTCCGTCTCCATCTGGCGCAATTGCTGCGCGAGCATCTTCTGCGAGACGGCGGGAATGGCGGCCTCCAGCTCCGAAAAGCGCTTCACCTGCCCGCCGAAAAGATGAAACAGGATGATGAGCTTCCATCGGCCGCCAAGCATGCCGAACGCGGCGTCGATCCCCGCCGCCGCGCTTTCCGGCGTATGCGCCTCGGGCTTACCCGGCGGTAAGTCACCCACTTTTTCGTGCGTTCTTGTCATTGCGGAAGCATGCCGCCATTTCTGGTGTCAGGCAATTGGACGATCCGCAACCGAAAGGAAACACCGTGACCGACAAACTCCCGGCTCCTCTCTCCGCCTATTTCACCGCGAAAAACCGCCACGAGATCGATGCCATGCTCGCGCCCTTCGCGGAAGATGCGGTGGTGAAGGATGAAGGGGCGACGATGACGGGGCAGGCCGCCATTCGCGATTGGATGATTGAAACGACGCGGAAATACGCCGTCACCGTGGACGTCCGGGAGGTCGCTGTCGCGGGCGAGAACGTGAAAGTGAAGGCGCTCGTCTCCGGCAATTTCCCCGGCAGCCCCGCCATGCTCGGCTATGACTTCACCCTTGCCGGCGGCCGCATAGCGCATCTGGCGATCGGCTAAGGCCTTACGCCTTCACCTTCTGATATTCCACGATCTCGCCATGCCGGGTGCAGCCGGGCATGGCCAGTTCGATAAAGAGCGGCACGAGGTCGGCGGGCTTCGTCAGCGTCGTCGGGTCTTCGCCCGGCATCGCCTTCTTGCGCATGGCGGTCCGCGTCGGCCCCGGGCTCACCGAGTTGACGCGGATGGCCGATGTCTCGACCTCCGCCGCCCATGTCTTCATCATCGCGTCGAGCGCCGCCTTGGTCACTGAATAGCTGCCCCAATAGGGCTTGCACTTCTGCGCCGCCCCGGAGGTCACGAAAATCGCGCGCCCCGCATCGGAGCGTTTCAGCAGCGGCTCAAGCGAGCGGATGAGGCGGTAGTTGGCGGTGACGTTCACGGCCAGCGTCTTGTCCCAGTCCTTGGGTTCGAGATGCGCCATCGGCGTCAGCGTGCCGAGCAGCCCCGCATTGCCGACAAGGATGTCGAGCTTCCCCCAGCGTTCGAAAATCGTCGCGCCCAGCCGGTCGATGCCGGGCATGTCGGTAAGGTCGAGAGGCACCAGCGTCGCCTTGCCGCCCACCTTGCGGATTTCATTATCCACTTCCTCAAGCCCGCCCACGGTGCGCGCGACGAGGATCACATGCGCCCCCTCCGCCGCCATGCCGAGCGCCACCGCTCTGCCAATGCCGCGCGAAGCGCCTGTGATAACCGCCAGGCGGTCCTGCAATCGTCCGGTCATGTCAGAAGTCCAAACTCGTCAAGGGCTCAGGCGATTTCCGCCAGAAGCGACAATTGCCGCGTCCGCTGCTCGCCGTCGCGGTCGGTGAGCGGTGTCGGATAGTCGCCGGTGAAGCAGTGGTCGGTCAGTTGCGGGTTCTGCTGGTCGCGATGCGTGAAACCCATCGCGCGGTAAAGGCCGTCGACCGAAATGAAGGCAAGGCTGTCGACGCCGATATAGGCGCGCATTCCTTCGAGGTCGTAATTGGAGGCGAGCAGTTGTTCGCGCTCCGGCGTGTCGATGCCATAGAAATCCGAATGCGTGATCGGCGGGCTGGCGACGCGCATATGCACTTCCTTCGCGCCCGCTTCATACATCATCTTCACGATCTTGATGGAGGTCGTGCCGCGCACCACGCTGTCGTCCACGAGAATGATGCGCTTGCCTTCCACAATGGCGCGGTTCGCATTGTGCTTGAGCTTCACGCCGAGCTGGCGAATGTGCTGCGTCGGCTCGATGAAGGTCCGCCCCACATAATGGTTGCGGATGATGCCGAGCTCGAACGGTATGCCGCTCTCCGCCGCATAGCCGATGGCGGCAGGCACGCCGGAATCCGGCACCGGTATCACGACATCGGCTTCCACCGCGCTTTCACGCGCCAGTTCCTGCCCGAGCCGCTTGCGCACATTATAGACGCTCTTGCCGCCGACCACGCTGTCGGGCCGCGCAAAATAGATGTACTCGAACACGCAGGGCCGCACCCTCTGCTGCGGGAACGGGCGAATGGATTCGATCCCTTCCTTCGTGCACACCACGATCTCGCCGGGCTCGATCTCGCGCACGAATTGCGCGCCGATAATGTCCAGCGCCACCGTTTCCGAAGCGAGGATCGGCGCCCCCGCCAGCTTGCCCAGCACCAGCGGCCGAATGCCGAGCGGATCGCGCGCGCCGATCAGCTTCTTGTTGGTCAGCGCCACCAGCGCATAGGCGCCCTGTATCTGCGACAGCGCCTCGACGAAGCGCTCCACCACGCGCGGCTTCCGGCTCCGCGCCACAAGCTGCAGGATCGTCTCTGTGTCGGAGGTCGACTGGAAGATCGCGCCGTCGCGCACCAGCTCGTTGCGGAGTGTGATGGCATTGGTGAGGTTGCCATTATGCGCGACCGCAAAACCGCCGCCCCACAGGTCGGCAAACAGCGGCTGCACGTTGCGCAGGATCGTCTCGCCCGTCGTCGAATAGCGCACATGGCCGATAGCCGCGTCGCCGATCAGCCGGTCGATGACCTTGGCGGAAGAGAAGTGGTCGCCCACAAGCCCGAGTCGCCGCTCCGAATGAAAATGTTCGCCGTCATAGGCGACGATGCCCGCCGCTTCCTGCCCGCGATGCTGCAGGGCATGCAGGCCGAGCGCCGTCAGCGCCGCCGCGTCGTTATGGCCGAACACGCCGAATACGCCGCATTCCTCGCGCAGCTTGTCGTCGTCCATCCCGTCATCCTGAAAATACGCCGGTTCGGGCGCCTGAGAAGGAAGCGGGAAGGGCAGCTGCATCTGGTCGGACATCGCTGGGACTCCAAAAGAAACGGGTACTAATCCCCGGTCGTGTTCTCGAACAATCGGTCGAGTCCCCTCCGTTCGGACGGGTTATACCCCGGGCCATTTCCCGTGTCAGCGCCCGAATTGGCGGGCGCGGGGGTCGCTTGGGCCGGTGCCGGCGCGGCCTCTTGACGCGGCGTCTCGCGGTAGCTCGGCGCCGGTATCGTTTCCCGCGCCGGTGCCGGGGATCGCGGCGCGACCTCGCGTCCGCCGGGGGCCGGCGCGAGCGAAAAGAGCAGGGCGGCCGTATCCTCGACCAGGGGCCTCGTCTTTGCGTATCTGATCCAGCCTGGCTGGTCGTCGGGGTTCGGCACCAGCCACGCGAAGAAAAGATAAGCGACCGTGACGATCAGCAATCCCCTCGCGGCGCCGAAAATAAGGCCAAGCGTCCGGTCGAGAAGGGCTGCCCGTTCATGCAGATCCATCAATCCGCCGGACCAGCGGGCGGTAAGCGCCGCGACGATCGCATAGGCGACGACGAAAATCCCGACCGCCGCCACGACCGAGGCAAGCCAGGGCGGCGAGATCACGTCTCTCAATATGGGCGTTACATAGGGAAACAGCCACAGCGCCGCAAGGGCGCCGACGATCCAGGCAAGGATCGACAAGACCTCGTTGGTGAACCCGCGCAACAGCGCCAGCACACTCGAAACCAGCAGCACACCTATGACGAAGAGGTCGAAAAGCGTCAAAACTCTCTCCCGGAAACCTGCCGCACTTTATCACACATCGCGTGCCCGGCGGTCGCCCTTGCCCTTGCCGTCCCCCGCCGTGAGATGGGCTATAAGCCCCGCAAGGTCCGAAATTTCAGTAAATTTCAGCGCCGTGGAAGGCCTTGTCCGCGCCGCGCTGGCGGGAATGATGCCCCGCGTAAAGCCCAGCTTTTCCGCCTCTTTCAGCCGAGCATCCATCTGGTTCACGGGCCGCACGGCGCCCGAAAGGCTGATTTCGCCGAAAATGACGCAATCGGGCGGCAGCGGCATCCCCGAAACGGATGAAACAAGCGCCGCCGCCACCGCAAGGTCCGCCGCCGGCTCGTTGATTCGCAATCCGCCCGCCACATTGAGGTAAACATCCTGCCCCGCCAGCGAGAGGCCGCACCGCGCCTCCAGCACCGCGAGGATCATGGAAAGCCGCCCCCCGTCCCAGCCGACAACCGCCCGGCGCGGCGTGCCGAGCGAACTTTGCGCCACCAGCGCCTGGATTTCGACCAGCACCGGCCGCGTCCCCTCGATCCCGGCAAAGACCGCCGAGCCGCTCGTCTCCCCGTCGCGCTCGCCGAGAAAGAGCGCCGATGGGTTCGGCACTTCGGCGAGCCCCATTTCCCCCATCTCGAACACGCCGATTTCGTTTGCCGGTCCGAAGCGGTTCTTCACCGCCCGCAGGATGCGGAACTGGTGTCCGCGCTCGCCTTCGAAATAGATCACCGCATCGACCATGTGCTCGACGACTCGTGGCCCCGCGATCTGGCCTTCCTTGGTCACATGGCCGACGAGAATGACGGCCGACCCGCGCTTCTTTGCAAAGCGCACAAGCTCCTGCGCCGAGGCGCGCACCTGCGCCACCGTGCCGGGCGCGGATTCCAGCACATCCGTCCACATCGTCTGGATGGAGTCGATCACCACCGCGTCCGGCGCCTGTCCGCTTTCCAGCGTGCCGATGATGTCCTTGAGGTTCGTCTCCGCGCCGAGCTGCACTTCGGCATCCGCAAGCCCGAGCCTGCGCGCCCGCATCCTCACCTGCGCAATTGCCTCTTCGCCGGAAATATAGACGACGGATTTTCCTTTCCGCGCCAGCGCCGCCATCACCTGCAAAAGCAGCGTCGACTTGCCGATGCCCGGATCGCCTCCGATCAGCAGTGCCGAGCCCGGCACCAGCCCGCCGCCCGTCACCCGGTCGAATTCGCCGACGCCGGTCACATGGCGCGGCGGGTCGGCCGTCTCGCCGCTCATCGCGACGAGTTCGATCTTCCGCCCCTTCGCCCGCGCGCCTGCGAGCGATTTCTGCGGCCCGCCGCCGACGCCGGCGCTGTCGGGCGCCTCCTCGACGATGGTGTTCCACTCGCCGCAACTCTCGCACCGCCCCGCCCAGCGGGCCGTCACCGCCCCGCAAGCCTGACAGACAAATGTGCGTGATGCGCGCGCCATGATGCGGTGTTTGCCTTTCAAAAATTCGTCATTGCGAGGAGGCGAAGCCGACGAAGCAATCCAGGGGCTACAGGCACAGGAGCAAGCCGCCCCTGGATTGCTTCGCTTCGCTCGCAATGACTGCCGTGGAGTGAAAACCCTTAAGGCTTCAGCACTTCCATCTGGATCGGGCCTTCCGCCCGCCCATGAATGAACTGGTCGACATACTCATTGCCGCTATTGTCCACTTCCGCGCGGCTGCCCGACCAGATGATCTTCCCCTTGTAGATCATCGCCACCTTGTCCGCGATCTTGCGTGCGCTCGCCATGTCATGCGTGATCGAGAGTGTCGTTGCGCCAAGGTCTTTCACGCTGTCGACGATCAGATCGTTGATGACGTCCGCCATGATCGGGTCGAGGCCCGTGGTGGGTTCGTCGAAGAAAATGATTTCCGGCTCCGTCGCGATGGCGCGCGCAAGTCCGACGCGCTTCTGCATGCCGCCTGAAAGCTCGGCGGGATAAAGCTCGCCCACTTCCGGCGCGAGCCCCACCTTGGCAAGCTTCTCGATGGCAATGTCTTTCGCCTGTTTGCGCTTCATCTTCCGCCCTTGTATCAGGCCGAAGGCGACATTCTCCCAGACAGGCAGGCTGTCGAACAGCGCCGCGCCCTGAAACAGCATGCCGAATTTGCGGAGCACCTTCTCGCGCTCGCCGCTATCCATTTTCAGCACGTTCTTGCCGTCGACGAAAATTTCGCCGCTGTCCGGCCGGATGATGCCGAGCACGCATTTGATCATCACCGACTTGCCGGTGCCCGAGCCGCCGATCACGACAAGAGACTCGCCTTTCGGCACAGTAAGGTTGATGCCGTCCAGCACCACCTTCTTGCCGAAGCGCTTGTGGACGTTCCTGAGTTCGATCTTGGCGTCGCTCATGATGTCAGCTCGCAAACAGCAGCGACGTCATGACGTAGTTCGCCGCAAGGATCAGAATGGAGGCCGTCACCACCGCGTTCGTCGTCGCGCGGCCCACGCCCTGCGCGCCACCCTTCGAGTTGAAGCCGTGGAAGCAGCCCATGACGGCGATGATGAAGCCGAACACCGCCGCCTTGATGAGGCCGGACGTCACATCGTCGAGCTTCAGGAAGTCCGCCGTATTCTTGATATAGACGCCGCCGTTGAAATCGAGCGACGCCGTGCCCACCACATAGCCGCCCATGATGCCGATGATGTCGGCAACGAGCACCAGCAGCGGCAGCGTGATGACGGCTGCCACCACGCGCGGCACCACCAGATATTTATGCGGGTTGGTCGAAAGCGTCGTCAGCGCGTCGATCTGCTCTGTCACGCGCATCGTGCCGAGTTCCGCCGCGATCGCCGCCGAAACGCGCCCCGCCACCATCAGGCCGCCAAGCACCGGCCCCAGTTCGCGTGTGATGCCGAGCGCGACGATGGTCGCGACGATCGATTCCGAATTGAACGAGTTGCCGCCGTAATAGATTTGCAGCGCCAGCGCGCCACCCGTGAAGAAGGCGGTGAGCGCCACCACCGGCAGCGAGAAATAGCCGATCCGCAGCATCTGCTGCGCCGTCAGCCGCCAGAAGAAGGGCGGCCGCAGGATGTGGGAAACCGACAGCCAGACGAATAGCGACAGCCGTCCGATCTCGCCAAGCAGCGCCAGCACGACCCGCCCGATAACCGCGAAAAAATTCAAACCCGTCCCCCGCCTTCAGTCATGGCCTTGCCGCCCGAAACATAGATCCGCATATATCTGCCGCCCAGGCTCGTCAGAATTTCATAGCCGAGTGTTCCCGCCTTGAGGCCCACATCGTCCACCGTGATATGCGGGCCGATCAGCTCCGCCATGTCGCCGCGCTTCACCGCCCCTTCGGGTAGCCCGCTCACGTCGACGATCAGCATATCCATGGAGATTCGCCCCGCGACGGGCGCAGTGTAACCCGCAATCCGCACCTGTCCGCCATAATCGTCGCCGCCATCGCCGTTTGGCCGGGGAGAGCTCAGCGCCCTCATATAGCCATCGGCATATCCCGCCGCGAGCACCGCCATGCGGGCCGTTCCGCGCGCCTTCCAGGTCGCGCCATAGCCGGCCGTCTCCTCCGCCGCCATCTCCCGCACCGCCAGCACCCGCGCTTCGACGGTCACGGCGGGGCGGAAGGGGTGTTCCCGCCCCGTAAAGGGGCTCCCCCCGTAAAGCGACACGCCGGGCCTCACCAGGTCGAAATGGTAGTCTTTCCCGAGATAGATACCGCCCGAATTGGCCAGGCTCGCCTTCGCCCCGGCAAAGCGCCCGGCCAGTATTGTCCGCAGCCCGCGAAACCGCGCCAGTTGCCTTGCATTCATCGGGCTCGCCGCATCGTCCGCACAGGCAAGATGGCTCATGATGAGCCGCACCTCGATCCCCGCCGTCAGCGCGCCCTCCGCCGCCAGCGCCGCCGCATCCGCCTCGCTCATGCCGAGCCGGTTCATGCCGGTGTCGAAATGCAGCGCCGCCTTCAGGCTCCCGCCCTTCGCCGCCTCCCGCCATTCGGCCACTTCCGCCATCGAGGCGAGGCAGGGCACGAGCCCATGCGCGGCATAAAACCCCGCCGTTCCCGGAAAAAGCCCGTTCAGAACATAAATCTCCGCGTCGGGCAGCAGCGCCCGCAGCGCCGCGCCCTCATTTGCCTCCGCCACAAAGAAGCTTCGGCAGCCCTCCGCCGCCAGCCGCCGGGCCACCGGCCCCATGCCGAGTCCATAGGCATTGGCCTTCACGACCGCCGAAACCTCGGCGCCGGCCGCCTCCGCCCGCAACATGTCGTAATTCGCCGCCACAGCATCGAGATCGATGGTGAGAAGGCCGCCCGCGGCAGCAAGATCTGTATCGGTACCGATGACTGGTGCTCGCTTCGTGAATCGGAGAAAGGCCCGCGCGATCATACTGGATCGCCGCGCCGGGGAAACCGTCCTTCATCGCTGACCCGGGTTGAGACAGCGAATACTTGAACCCTCGGAGATGAGGCGAAAAGAAAATCTGTCTTTCACTATATTTGGACAGGAATGGTTAATGCCCGTTGCTCAAAAGCTCCTTTACGCGTGAGAACTTCTTAAGAGTATTGCTCCACACTCGCCATCGCCCTTGGAGCGACCGCGATGGACCGGACCTCGATCAGACACAAGCCGATGATTGGCATGGCGGCCTTTCTCCTTGCCTGTCTTTTGGCTTGGGCCGCGCCGCTGCCCGCATCGGGCGAAACCGTCCTGCGGCCGCCATCCGCCGCCGGCCTCGCCAATGGCGATCCTCTGATGCTGGAGGAAGGCTGGACCGTCTATCGCGACGCCCTTGTGCCTGCGGCGCGCTTCGGCGGCGGCTGCTCCCTCTCCTTCGCAGGTCTCGAAGCCGAGCACGTGACACTTCCCGATATCTGGGGCCCCGCGCTCACCACCCGCGTTTCCACAGGCCACGGCACCGCCACCTATTGCCTCGATCTCGCCCTGCCGCAAACCTCGCAGGCGCTGGCCCTCTCCCTCGGCACCACGCGCTCCGTCTACGCGATCTATGCCGTCTCGAGAGGACGCTATGGCGAGTTGGAAGTGCAGTCCCTGCACCGCAATGGCGATCCGTCGCGCGCGGAAGGCATCGTTGCCGTCAACCCGACCGCGCCCGTCATCCCGCTGCCCCACGATCTCCGGCAGTTCCGCCTCGTCGTGCAGCTCGCCAATTACGTTCACAAGCAGGGCGGCATCGTCGACGTGCCCTCGATCGGCTTCCTGCAAAAAATGGATTCCGCCGAGCGCCGCGCCAGCGCGCTGCCGACGGCGCTCGCACTTGTCCTCGTCCTTGTCGCGATCCTCACGCTCGTCGTCGGCCGTTCCACCAGCAACCCGCGCGGCCATCTGATCTTCGCCGCCCTCTGCGCCACCTCGGCGCTTCGTGTCGTCCTTGTCAGCAATCTCATCTGGGACTATCTGCCCTCCTTCCCGGAAGCGCGCAAATACGACCTCGAATATTTCTCGCTCTTCCTTGTCGCCCCCGCTTACTACGCTTTCATCTGCTATCTCTTCCGCGAGGGCAGGGTGGTCTGGGTCGACAAGCTGATCTATGGCGTCTCGGCCGTCTTCTGCCTTTTCGCCCTTCTTGTCGCGCCCTTCATGGCGCCGGGCACCGTCACGCTGCTGCGCGAGCCGTTCCAGCTTCTCTGGGCCGTCATCATCCTCGCCGTCGGCGTCACGATCCTCCGTACGCTGCTGATGGAAAAGGAAGCGCGCCGCGATGCGCTCGCCGTCCTTCTCGCCGCCATGGTCTATTTCGCCTACGAAGTGCTGACGAGCATGAAGATCATCGGCGCCTCGATGGAGCTGTCGAACCTTCTCATCGTCTTCGTCACCATGCTCCACATCCGCGCCTTCATGCTGAAATACCGCCGCGTGGAGGGCGAGCGCGACACCCTCCACCGGACCCTGCGCGATGCGAACGCCGTTCTCGAGGCGCGCGCCGACGAGCTCACCCGCGCCCTCATGGCCGCCGAACAGGCATCCCTCGCCAAATCCGAATTCCTCGCCACCATGAGCCACGAGCTCCGCACGCCCCTGAACGCCATTATCGGCTTTTCCGAAACTATGAAGCTCGAAGTCTTCGGCCCTCTCGGCCACGGCAAATATGCGGAATATGCGAAGGACATCAACAATTCGGGCACCCATCTTCTCGATCTCGTCAGCGACATCCTCGACATCTCCCGCGTCGAATCCGGCACCGATGCGCTCAACGAAGAGGAAGTCTGCATCGAAAGCGTGGCAAGGGCGGTGCTCGCCGCCACCGCCGCTCAGGCCGGTAAGGCGGAAGTCGTCTGCCGCCTCGATGCGGATGCCGGCCTCCCGCCGGTCTTCGCCGACGAGCGCAAGATCAGGCAGATACTGACGAACCTCGTCGGCAACGCGATCAAGTTCAATGTCCCCGGCGGCACGGTCGCGGTCACGCTCGCGCGGGACGAGAGCGGCTACCGCATCGCCGTCGCCGACACCGGCATCGGCATCGTCGCCGAAGACATCCCCAAGGCGCTCGCCCGCTTCGGTCAGCTCGAAGACCAGTTCCGCCGCAAATACGAAGGCCTCGGCCTCGGCCTGCCCATCGTCCAGGTGCTGACCGAACAGCATGGCGGCCACTTCGCCATCGAAAGCACCCCCGGCCGCGGCACCACGGTCACCATTACCCTCCCGCGCGAACGCTGCCTGCCCTCCGCCCCGGACCTCGCCTGCGCTGCCGGGTAAGGGGCGCCTCGCCCGAGACCGCAACGCGGCGCAACAGGAAAGCCGAGGGCCTCGCTCCGCGAATGAAAATCCTTTATGCGCCTGCCTGCAATGCGATCGGCACCGCCAACACGTCGCAATCCACACTTTTGAGAACCGCGTCCGCCACGCTGCCGAGCAGCAGACGCTTGGCGCCCGTAAGTCCCTTCGTGCCGATGATGAGCAGATCGGCCTTCCTTTCCGCCACCGCCCTGGCGATGACGTCGAAGGGAGCGCCTTCCTCCAACTTCAGTTCATAGTCGTTCGGCGCGAGGTCGAGCCCCTCGATGAAGGTTTGGATGGCCTGTCCGGCTTCCGAGGATTCATGCGCCACGTAATCCGCGATCTTGTCCGGTTCGACATTCGCATAGACCATCATGCCTTTGGCCAGTGGGAGAAACGCATGCAGGAGCGTGACCTTGAGTCCGTCGAGGATTCCGAGCGCCCTGGCCGTGCGCAGGGCCCGGACCGAGGCGTCGGACAGGTCGGTTGCGACGACGACGTTGCGATAGGGACCCTCCGCTTCCGAATTTGCCACCAGAACGGGCAGGCGGCCCGTCCGGATGACGCGTTCGACGGTCGTTCCCGTGAAGACGTCTTTGAGAATCCGGCGGCGGTGGGCGCCCATCACGATAAGGTCGGCGTGCTTCTCCTCGCCTGCGCGGGAAATTTCCTGGAAGGGATCGCCTTTCGCCACGAACATCGCCGGTGCCGTGCCCGCCGCTTTTTCAAGTGCCGCCGCGCGCGTCTCGAGCAGCGCGCGCACTTGCTGCATTTCCCGCTCGATGATGTCCGCGGGCTGATCGTCGTCGACGACATGCAGCACGTCGAGAGAGGCGGAGAACTGTCCTGCAAGAAGCGCTGCCCGGTCGAGCGCCTTGTCCGACCGGTGCGACAAATCCGTTGCCGCGAGAAGATGTTTCATTATTTCTCCGTCAGGCGGGCCACTGCGTCCTTTTAAATCCTGTCCACCTCATTATTCTATACGAAAAGCATTTCAAACTTCCAGCGAGGGGGCGGGTGTACGGTCGGGCCATACTGTTCCTGAGAGAGATCGCGGGCAATCTGCGCGACCTTCTGCCTGTACTCGGCGTGGTGGCCTTGTTCCAGTTCCTTGTTCTCGGCGAGGAGATGCCTGACCTCTACCGCAGGTTCGCAGGAATTCTTCTCCTTCTTGTCGGAATGACGCTGTTCGTGCGCGGCCTTGCCATGAGCATCTTTCCGCTGGGCGAGGATTTGGCGGATCTCGTCGCCCGGCGCGGCAGCCTGCTCCTTCTCGTCGGCTTTGGCTTCGCCATCGGCTTCGGCAGCACGGTGGCCGAGCCTGCTCTCGGCATCGTCGCGCTCCAGGCGTCGAGCGCCCTTGCGGATACGCGCGGCCCGGCGCCAGGCGACGGCGCGGTCGGCGCCTTCGCGACGGTGTTGCGCTATGTTGTTGCCTGCGCCGTGGGTGCCGGCGTGGCGCTTGCCGTACTCCGCCTCGTGAAAGGATGGCCTATTGTCTGGTTCATCCTTCCCGGCTACACACTGGCGACGGTCTTCGCGCTCGCCAGCGGCTCCGCGCTCGGCGATATCGCGTTCGACGCGGGCGCCGCCTCCACCTCGGCTATCAACATTCCGCTGATGCTCGCGCTCGGCGTGGGGCTTGCCACTACCATTCGCGGGCGCAATCCTGTGGTTGACGGTTTCGGTTTCGTTGCTATGGCAAGCCTTGCGCCGATGCTCGTCGTTCTGGTCTTTTCGCTCTTCGCAGGCTGACGGATGGAATTTCTCGGAATTTTTGCCGGCGAAACGCTCCGCACGCTGGTGGACCTTGCGCCGCTGGTGCTGGTGATCGGGTTTTTCCAGTTTGTTGTCGTCCGCAAACCGGTCGGTAATCTCAAGGCTATCCTCGTCGGTCTCGCCTATGTCGCGCTTGGGCTCACGCTCTTTCGCATCGGACTCGAGCAATCGCTCATTCCGATAGGCGGAGACATTGCCCGCGCTCTGGTGATCCGCGGTTTCGTGGAGGGCGGAGGAGGGGTGGCCGCTTATCTGCCTCTTCTCGTCTTTGCCGGGTTCATCGGCTTCTCCGTCACGTTGATCGAGCCGACGCTTATTGCCGCCGGAGACCGCGTGCAGGAACTCTCGGGCGGCACGCTCCGTGCTCTTGCGCTTCGCCTCGTCATCGCCTGCGGAGTGGCGATCGGCCTCGTCATGGGTACTCTGCGGATCGTGGACGGTATTCCGCTTGCGTGGCTTCTTGCAGGCTTTGTCGCGATGCTCATTGTGGCGGTCGCGCTTGCGCCGAAGGAGATTGTGCCGCTCGCACTCGACAGCGGCGGCATGGCGACCTCGGTGGTCACCGTACCCATGATCGCCGCTTACGGAGTGGCGGTGGCGGAGGCCATGCCGAACGAGGCCACCGCCGCCGACGGGTTCGGACTTATCGTACTGGCGCTGTTGTCGCCGGCTGTATTGCTGCTTGCCTTCGCCTCAATTCAGGCCAGATTGGTGAGCGGAGGCAAAGGAGGAAAAGATGCAGTTTAAGTTGCTTCTCGTGCTGACGGACGACTCGCGCGTGGGCGCGGTGCTGGATGCCGCCCGCGAGGCGGGCTCGACCGGCGCGACGGTCATCACCGGTGCGCGCGGCGAGGGGTTGAAACAGGAAAAGACCTTTCTGGGGCTCGATCTCTCGCAGCATCGCAATGTCGTTCTGCTCGTCGTGGAGGAGCATCTGAGCCGCGGTATTCTCGAGCGGGTTGCCGAAGCGGGGCAGTTCGATGAGAAACCGGGCTCCGGCATCGCCGTCCAGATATCGATCGAGGATGCCGTAGGCCTCACCTCGCAAATCCGCGAGTTGGCCAGCAAGGTAGGAGATGAAATATGAACCAGTCCTTTTTCCTGCCCGTCCGCGAGGTAATGACGCGTGACCCGCAGCGCATCGATGGCATGGCCACGGTCAGGGAGGCGCTCGCCCGTATGGAAAATCGCGGCATCTCCTCGCTCGTGGTGGACCGGCGCGACGAGCGCGACGAATTTGGTCTGCTCCTCGCTGCGGATATTGCGCGCGAGGCGATCGGCAAGAATCGTCCGCTCTCCCGCACCAATATCTATGAGATCATGACGAAACCGGCCCCGACGGTCGATGCGGAGATGAACATAAAATATGCCGTGCGCTTCATGTCGCAGTTCGGCATGTCTCACTGCCTCGTGCTCGATAACCGCGATCTCGTCGGTCTCGTCACGCTGCGCGACATGACGATCCATTATCTAAGGGAGGCGGAGGGGAGATAAACGCTTCGCCCCCGTTTCGTCGGGGGTATCGATAGGCCCCGGCAATCCGGAGACAACTTTGCGGATTCTCCGGAACTCCGTCCCTCATACAGTCTCATACAGTGAGGTTGTCCCCCTCACTCGAACCCCTCCGTATGCACCTGATCCAGATCCGAAAACCTCGTCACATCCGCCTGGAACTGCAGCTTCACCGTCCCCGTCGGCCCGTGGCGCTGCTTGCCGATGATGCATTCGGCGAGGCCATGCACCTTGTTCATATCTTCCTGCCACTGAAGATGTTCCGGCGTGCCCTCGGTCGGCTCGCGGCGCGAGACGTAATATTCCTCGCGGAACACGAACATGACGACGTCGGCGTCCTGCTCGATCGAGCCGGATTCGCGCAAGTCCGATAGTTGCGGCCGCTTGTCGTCGCGCGCTTCCACCTGGCGCGAAAGCTGCGACAGCGCGAGGATCGGCACGTTCAGCTCCTTCGCCAGCGCCTTCAGCCCCGTCGTGATCTGCGTCACTTCCTGCACGCGGTTTTCGCCGCTCTTTCCCGAGCCCGCCAGCAATTGCAGATAGTCGATGACGAGCAGCCCGAGGCCGCGCTGCCGCTTCAGGCGGCGTGCGCGGGCGGCCACCGTCGCGATGGTGAGGCCGCCCGTATCGTCGATGTAAAGCGGAATGCTCTGCAGCTCGCGCGCCGCGTCGACAAGCTGGTGAAATTCGTCCTCATGGATATTGCCGCGCCGGATGCGTTCCGACGGCACGCCCGATTGTTCGGCGAGCAGTCGCGTCGCCAATTGTTCGGCCGACATTTCGAGCGAGAAGAAACCGACAATGGCGCCATCCGTCGCCGTCACCGTGCCGTCCGCGTGGTGCTCCGCCTTGTAGCTCTTCGCGGCCGAGAAGGCGATGTTGGTCGCAAGCGCGGTCTTCCCCATCGAGGGGCGGCCGGCAAGGATCAGGAGGTCGGAAGGCTGCAAGCCGCCCAGCCGCTGGTCGAGGTCGCGCAATCCCGTCGAGATGCCGGAAAGCCCGCCGTCGCGCTTGAAGGCTTCCGCCGCCATGTCGATGGCGATGTTGAGCGACTCGTGGAAGCTCTGGAAGCCGCCTTCGTATTTGCCGCGTTCGGCCAGTTGGTAGAGCGATTGCTCCGCATCGAGGATCTGCTGCGCCGGCGTGTCGTCGATGGGCGCGTCATAGGCGCGGTTGTGGATTTCCGTGCCGACATTGATGAGTTCGCGGCGGATCGCGAGTTCGTAGATGGTGCGGCCATATTCTTCCGCGTTGATGATCGTCGTCGCCGCGCCCGCGAGCCTTGCGAGATATTGCGGGCCGCCGATCTCGGCCAGCGCCGCGTCGCGCTCGAAGAAATTCTTCAGCGTCACGGGCGAGGCGAGGTGGCCTTGCGTGATGAGCTTCGCCGCCGCCTCGTAAATTCGTCCGTGTACGGCATCGAAGAAATGCGATGGCTCCAGAAAGCTCGCCACCCGGTCGTAGCTCTCATTGTTGACCAGCATCGCGCCGAGCAGCGCCTGCTCCGCGTCGATATTGTGGGGCTGCACCCGGTAGTCGCTCACGGCGTCTCCCTCGGGCTCTCGTGAATAGGCGGCTTGGCTGTTTTCCATGGCGTTGGTTCTAGTCGAAACGGGTGCGCGCGGGGGCGCGATTCCGGGGGCGGGGACAAGATTTCACAGGTTTTTTGTCCCGGCCCTGTGCATAAGTCGGCCTCCCGGCGCTAGTCCCTTGGTACAAAAGGACTTTCGGCTGCAAAGACCTGTGGGCGGTTTGAGTTTAACCCGAGTCGCGGCTTTTATCCCCGGCAGGCACCTTTATCCCCGTTTTGGCAAGCCGGGGAGGGCACCCGCGCATGCCGTTTCTGCGTCATGACGGTTTGATGACAGTTCGATGACAGTCGGTTCCATAACGCCGCTTTATCCCCGCCTGAAGCGAGCCTAAGCTTGCGCCGTTGCAATCATTTGGGGGGAGAACCATGAAGGTTTCCAACGATATCGTGATGCTCGCCGGCCGCGTCCTGCTCGCCGCTCTTTTCATCCTCGCCGGCCTCAACAAGGCCTTGGGCGCGGAGGGCACGATAGGCTTCATCGAATCCAAGGGTCTGCCGCTTCCGCAGGTGATTTATGTGCTGACTGTCGCGCTTGAGCTGGGCGGCGGCATCCTGCTGCTGGTCGGTTTCCAGGCGCGTCTTGTCGGTCTCGCCTTCGCGGTTTTCTGCGTGATGACGGCGCTGATTTTTCACCCCGGCCTGTCGGATCCGTCCTTCCTGAAGAACCTCGCGCTCGCCGGCGGCTTCCTTTATGTCTTCGCCTTCGGCGCCGGTGCCTACAGCATAGACGGCAGGCGCGGCGCGCCGGCAGTCGCTGCGGCATAAGCAACGGTTGCGTTTCAGTCGCCGGCCAGCAGGCGTCGTTGCGCCTGCGGTTCCGCGTTCAGTTGCCGCTCGTCCTCGACCATGTAGTCGCGGGTGAGCGGCAGCGTCGCGATCTGCTTGGCAAGCTGCATCTGGAAGACGACCATGCCCTCGTTGCGGAACGAGGTTTCGGATCCCGCGAGATAGAACTCCCACATCCGGCAAAATCTTTCGTCATAGATGCGCGCCGCCGTGTCGCGTTTCTCCATGAAGCGCCGCCGCCATTCGCGCAGCGTTTCGGCATAATGGAGCCGCAGGATTTCGATATCGGTCATGAAGAGGCCGGAGCGTTCGACCGTGCCCGACATCTCGCTCAGTGCCGGAATATAGCCGCCGGGAAAGATGTATTTCGCGATCCAGGGATTGGTCGAGCCCGGCCCGTCCAGCCGCCCGATCGTGTGAATAAGCGCGACGCCATCGTGACTTAGCAGCTTCATCACCCCGTCGAAATACTCACGGAAATGACCCACGCCGACATGTTCGAACATGCCGACGGAAACCACGCGGTCGAAGTTTTCCTTCAGCGAACGATAGTCCTGCAGCCGGAATTCAACCTGTCCCGAAAGCCCGCGTTCCTCCGCGCGCCGCGTCGCGACCTTGTGCTGCTCCTTGCTCAGCGTCACGCCGACGACATCCGCGCCCGTTTCCTCCGCCAGCGTCAGCGCCATGCCGCCCCAGCCGCAGCCGATGTCGAGCACGCGCATGCCCGGCTCGATGCGCAGCTTCGCGGCGATGTGGCGCTTCTTCGCAAGCTGCGCTTCTTCAAGCGTCATGTCCGGCCGCTGGAAGTAGGCGCAGGAATATTGCTTGTCCTTGTCGAGGAAGAGATCGTAGATGCCGCCGTCGAGATCGTAGTGGTGAGCGACGTTCTTCTGCGCCTTGCCGACGGGATTGTGCTGGTCGATCCGCCGCTTCGCGCGCCGCAGCGCGCCATAGAGTTCGAACGCAGGCCCCGCGAATTTGGTCCCGAGATTTCCCGTCAGCACATTGAGCAGATCATAGATCGTCGCCGGCGGGTCGATGGTCATCCGGCCGTCCATATAGGCTTCGCCGAGCTTCAGGTAAGGGTTGAACGCCATTTCGTGCGCCACGGTCTTGTCGTGAAGCCGCACCGTTACCGGTGTGCCGGTGCCGTCGCCGAATTCGCGTCTGCGGCCGTTCGCGCTGATGACGGTCAGCGATCCGCGGTGAACGACGTGGCTGAGAAGCATGCTGAAAAACATCGAACCCTCCTGTAGCGAGGATTGAAACTTCAGATCTTCCGCACCGTCATGGGCCCGTCGCTTGGGGGGAGAGCGGCGGCGCGTGAAGGCTTTCTGGAATATATCTAAAGTTAATCCTCCGCCCGATGCAAGGGAAACGCTTGCGGCATGAGGGAGTTCCAGCAAAAAGGGCGCCCCCGAGGAGCCAGCCCCTATGATAAATGTTGAAAGGCTGTGAGGCCGGTTCCCCAGCCCCTTTGGTCCCCGAATTGTCGTAGCCTTCTAACGCCAGCGTCCCCTTTCTGCCCTCTGCAGGGTGCTTATCTGCACACCGCTACGTTTCACAACTGGTTGCGGGATTTCAGAAATCCGATTTGAACCTCCGCTTGCAAGGCGGTTGATTTTGTTGAAGTGGGACAGTGCATGCAAAACAAAACCCCGATAACCGATTGGTTTTGCGGGGTTTTTGTTGTGTGATCTGGTTACGGTGGAGGCAACCGTCTCAACTTGTGGCTCCTCTTAACCTGCCGGCCAGTACTCGACCAGCTTGCCCAAGAGAGCTGTAGCGGATTGTTTCGTGCCGCAGCGTAGTATTTGCAACCCCCGCCACAAAACGACAATTATATAATATATTACATGTTTTTCTTGATAATCAGGATCGTCTTGCTCCCACGTATATACCTGTCCCGGTTAAGGCGGTGATACCCTTGCCGGGGAGACCGGCGGCGTTCGCCCGCATGCTCGCCGACGTGATGTCGGGCCAGCTCGTCATCTCGTCTCACAATGCCCGGATTAGGGATTGAAATTTCGGACTCTCTGATATACATTCCGATGCGTCGGAATATTTAATCAGGAGGTTCCCATGCCCGCAGTCGCGGAAATGCTGAAGGTCAGCGAGGTCGCCGTTGTCTCGCGCGTGAGCCTGCGCGACGTCAATCGTGCTCTCGACGAACACATCCTGCCGGACGCCTTCGTCTCGTTCGACAATGGCCGTTACGTCCTGGCCGGCGCCTGTTCGCTCATCACCTTCTATTTCGCGAGCGCCCGGCGCCTGACCTCGGAAGAGCGCCTGTCGGCCATCAGGACCGCAGAGCCTCGGCTTGCGCGGTCCCGCGCCCTGCCTTGGGCTGCGCTGTTGCGTGAGGATTGGACCGTCCGCGACGATTTCCTGACCATCGACCTGCTGCCCTTCATGAAGGGCGCGAGCGAGCGGCTGGACGATCTCGCCACCGCGCGGGAGATGGTCACGACCTCACCCGACATTCTCGGCGGCACACCCGTCATTCGGGGCACCCGTGTTCCGGTCTATGATGTCGCGGCATCCGTAGCCGCCGGCCATTCGACGGAGCGCATCCTCGCGACCTGGCCCAGCCTAGATACCGAAAAAGTCAGGCTTGCCACAATCTACGCGGAGGCAAACCCGCTGCGCGGTCGCCCACGCGCTCCCGCCGATCTTTGCGAAGGCTCGGTCATTATCACGGATCGCCGCATTCCTCGAGCCAGGAAGGCGGGATGAAGTTTCTGATCGACGAGTGCCTAAGTCCCGAACTGGCGAAGCTGGCATTGAAAAAAGGATATAACGAGACCAGCCACGTTGTCTGGATGAAGCTCGCCGGCCTGAAAGACTGGGAGCTGAAGCCGATCATTCTCGGCGGAGACTGGACGTTCGTCACCAGGAATTCGGTGGATTTCCGGGGTCCGAAAGATAAGCCAGGCACCAAGGGCCAGTATGCCGACGTCGCCATCCATGCCGGGTTGATCTGTCTCAACGGCCCACCCAGCATGAATCTCGACATGCACATCGAGCTGTTCGAGCAGGCGCTGGTCGAACTCAGTGCCGACGATGATCTCATCAACCAGGTTCTTGAAATCTTTCTGGAGGACGGGATTGAGCTTCGGGTGCTGCGCTACGCCTTGCCCAAGGATTGAGCAGCACCGGATCGGATAGAGAATCCGTCATCGTCGCTTAGACCATCAAGGTTTCCCCAGAAAGACGGGACGCCCACTCGTTCATGCTCACGCTGGGGGAGACTTCTCTCCTTGGCCCGCACTTCGTTGCAGTGCGGGCCGGGTTTCCGTGACGGGTTGGTTGCCGGAGAGATGCTCCCGAGCCTCGCGCTCGACAAGAAATTCCCTGCCTCGCCATCTGGGGAAGCGGCGCGATCCTTAGAGTTTCCATCGAAGAAGCTTCTTGACTCGGGATATCGCACATGTTTTTGTTCTTGTTATGTTCTAATGGTGCCCTTAGCCTGCCTCCGATCAACAAGGAGGACGGACATGGTCATCTATGTAGGACGGGAAGGTGTTCTGCGAACGAACCACCTGAATGAGGAACTGGCGCGGCTGAAAGAGCTCTGCGTCGATCTCGAATGGCTGAGAGCCGGCGTCCTGCCGTCATTCGAAGACCTCGAGGACGCTCCCTTCATCGACGATTATTCATTCGTCCAGCGTGGCGTGGTCGCGCTGCAGGGAAAGGTCACGGGTCATCCCCTTCTCGGAGCGACGACAGCCATGACGTCGGACCTCTGTGTGTTCGCCCCCGACCTCGGATGGGCCCGAACTCTCTCCCGCTTCTACAGGCTCGGATCGCCATCTCCGGCAATGGCGAAATGGATACAGGCCTGATGCCGGGCGGGATTTAATCTGCGGTTCCGGACAAAATATGTCCGGAACCGCAGATTAAAGCGCAGAGCAGGCGGAGAACGCCGGTAAAACAGCAATCGGCACGGCAAGCGCGCAGAAGCCGCCGCTATCCCGTCACCCGAATGGCAGGCCATGAAGAACCCGGCAATGTCATTCCCCAGCGCCGCAGGAGCGCTTCCATGTCAAAGGCATCCAGCACCGAACAAAAGGCCGCTGCCAGACTGGCTGAGCAGCTGGACAGGCTTCCCGCGGATATCCGGAGGGTTCTGATGGAGTCTTTTGCCGATGCCGCAGAGGCGATAGCGGAGCGATACGATCCGGGGCGCGAGCAAAACAAGCCTCTGACCGATGCCGAACGGAAAGCTCTCGAATCCGTCGGTGTATCGGTCGATCGCTCCGGGACGTTCTATCGTCCGATCGTGCGGACGGCCATTCTCGAGGGCACTCTCCTCGCAACAGCGCTGTCGCCGGCGCAGGCGGCGAGGGTTCTAGGTATTTCCGGCCGCCGGCTGCGCCAGCACCTCTCTGAGCGGACGCTGATCGGTGTCAAAAGAGCGAACGCGTGGCTCATTCCGTCATTCCAGTTTGCCGGGGAAAGCGAGTTGCCCGGGCTTGCCATCGTTCTGAAGGCAATCCGGGAAACGGCCCTGCCGATCGAGATCGCCGGTTTCTTCGAGAGCGAACAACCCGATCTCGTCGACGAATCCGAAGAACCCATGACGCCGAGGCAGTGGCTGATCGAGGGACGGGATCCTCAGGCCGTCGCCAGTCTCGCCAGGGGGATTTGATGGCGCGGGTATCGATGCCGAAGTTTACGCAGAGACTCGGAGTGCTCGTGCAATTGCTATGGGAAAGCCACACCCCAAGACCCACAAGACATAGAAACAGGTCACCTCAACCCGGTCGAATAACCTGAGTTTGGGTCATAGGTACATTCAGATAGTCTCGAACGAATGCGACGATTTCCGCCGCGTCTTCTTCTATTCCCATCACGAGCGCAGAGGCACGGTTGCGTTGCCAGGGCAAGCCAAGATGAAAAAGACCGGGGACGGAGGTTCGTCCGCCTTCGTGCTGGAAGCGGCCGTGTGGATCCTTCGTGCCGGGGATATCAAGCCATGCGTTGTCGCCATGATAGCCGGCACACCAGATGACACAGTTCAACTCCCGCGTCGATCCATCGGCAAAGAATGCGGTCCGGCCATCGGCACCGACGAGGCGGGGGACAACCGCGACACCCAGGACCCGTAAATCGTCGAGACTACGCCCCCGGTCGGGGAAGGGGTCGGTGCGGCGCATCAGGCGGCCCGCAAGCGAGCCCGGTTTCGCTTTCATCAATCCGAGAATCCTCAACCACCACCATGTGCTTTTGCCGAGGATGCGTTCGGGAAACAGCCGGCGTCTCCGGCCCGTTGCAAGCGCGACATTGTGGGTCACCGATAGCTCGGCGGCAATATCGCGCCCCGACGCTCCGTCTCCAGCCACCAGGACAGCGCCTCGCGGAACATCACCGGGATTGCGATAGGTGTCCGGTGTCAGTTGCTTGACGGTGTTGTCGAAATCGGCGGCAACCGGCGGAATCCGGGACTTCTGGAAGGCACCCGTAGCGACAATCACGGCTCTGGCTGCGATTTTCCGTCCATCGTCGAGCGTTGCCTCGAAGCGCCCGGCCCGTAACCGGAGTTGTTTCACCCCGTTGCCGGAAAGGACGGGCAGATCAAAATAATCTGCATAGGTCTCAAGATAGTCGGCGAACTCATCGCGTGTTGGATAGCCATCCGGCGCACCATCGAGAGAGAGCCCCGGGAGCATACTGAAAGCCCGTGGCGTAAACAGGGTGAGTGAATCGTAGCGTCCGCGCCAGCTGTCTCCGATACGGGCTTGGCGATCTACAATCAGAAAGGAGCATCCCGTTCCGGCAAGACGATACCCCGCGGCGAGGCCCGCCTGCCCGGCACCGATGACCAGCACATCGAACGTCTTCGCCCAAAGCTCCGCCGTTCGGCCATCATCGGGATGCACAACCTCCGGTATCATCCTCATGTCTTCCTGTTGTTGCACGTCGTCTCTTGCAGGACGCCTGGGCTTCCACAGCTCCTAACTCACCTATTTCGATGGCTCGCGAACAAGAAGACGCAGCGCGTTGGCTGTAACAAGCACAGTAGCACCCGTATCCGCGAGGATCGCCATCCACAACGTTGTGACGCCGAGAAGAGTCGTTGCGAGGAAGACGGCCTTCAATCCCAGCGCGATTGCGATGTTCTGCCGGATGTTGCCAAGGGTCGCCTGCGACAGGTCGATGAGATCGGCGACGCCCGTTACCCGATTTTTCAGGAGTGCGGCGTCCGCCGTCTCCAGCGCGACATCGGTGCCGACACCCATGGCAACGCCGACCGAGGCCGCAGCGAGCGCGGGCGCGTCATTGATGCCGTCTCCCACCATGACGACAGGGCCATCCTCTTTAAGCCGGCTGATTTCGGCGAGCTTGGCGTCCGGCAGAAGCTCGGCACTCGCCTCCATGCCGAGGTGACCCGCAATGGCGTTGGCCGTGCGCAGGTTGTCGCCGGTCAGCATCAAGGCACGGATGCCACGCTCCGTCAGCCTCTTCACGCCCTCCATCGCGTCTTCACGCGGTTCGTCGCGAAGTGCAATCAATCCCTCGACGGCTTTTTCCGACAGGAGCACGACAACCGTCTTGCCCTCGCTTTCCAGCGTCGCGATCTTCTCTGCGACCTCGGCGGCGATGGCAGTCTGCTCCGCAGCATAACGGGGTGAACCGACAGAAGCAAAGCCGGTTTCTAGCCGCACCGTCACTGCCTTGCCAGGTGTTGCGGTGCCGCCGCCGAAGGTAGCCGGCATGTCCAGCCCGCGCATCACCGCCACCTCGACGATCGCGCGACCGAGCGGGTGACTGGTGTTGCGCTCGACCGCTGCCGCTACCGCCAACACCGAATCTTCACTACCCATGACCGGCACGACATCCGTTACCTGCGGGCAGCCGCGTGTCAGCGTTCCGGTCTTGTCGAAAGCAACGGTCCTGACCTTGCCAAGCGTTTCGAGCGCCGCACCCCCCTTGATCAACAATCCCCGCCGCGCTCCGGCGGCAAGGCCCGAGGCGATTGCCGCGGGCGTCGAGATGACGAGTGCGCAGGGGCAGGCGATCAGCAGCGTGGCAAGTCCCCGATAGGTCCACGTCATCCAGTCGCCGTCAAAGGCGAGTGGTGGAACCATGACGATCAGAGCCGCCACAACCATTGCACCCGGCGTATACCACCGGCTGAAGCGGTCGATCAGGCGCGCGGTCGGCGCCTTTGATTCCTGGGCTTTCTCAACCATGTGGATGATGCGTGTAATCGTGTTGTCGGACGTGACACGGTCGATCGAGACACGCAGCTCGCCATTGGCGTTGATGCTGCCGGCATAGACCGTCGAACCTGCTTTCTTGAGTGCCTGCACGGACTCGCCGGTCACTGGCGCTTCGTCGACCTCCGATATGCCGTCGATCACCGTGCCGTCGGAAGGAACACGGTCGCCGGGCCGCACTACGACGACATCGCCAACAACCAGATCTTCCGCCGCGACTTTTTCGACCGTGCCGTTACGCTCGCAAAACGCCACGCGCGGCACGAGGTCGATCAGCGCCTTGATGCCCGCTCGCGCCCGGCCGGCCGCGACGGTTTCGAGCAGCTCTCCGACCGCGAACAGGAAAATGACGACGGCAGCTTCCTCGGCCTCTCCGATGACGACCGCACCGAGCACCGCAATCGTCATCAGCGTCTCGATAGTAAAAGGCGAGCCGGACATTGCTCCGGCAACAGCGCGCCTCGCAAAGGGAATGACGCTTAAAAGCGCGGCGCCCGAATAAAGCCATTGTTCCCGTTCGGGAAAGATCTGCGCCATCGCGAAGGCAAGTGCGAAGAGGGCGCCGGTCAAAAGGACGAGTCGGCTCTTGCGCCCCTTCCACAAAGGCTCCCTGGCGCGCTTTCGGGGTATTCTCGCTTCCCGCTCCAAATTATGATCTACAGACTTCCACTGGGGTCTGTAAGTCGTTGAAAAGAGGAGCTTCGGCTCCTTTTTTCATTCCAGCAAAAGCCACTGGAATCCACCGACAGCCAGCGTTTTTGAGGCCAAAAACAAGGCCAAAGAATGCGGGCGGTGCCGGTTCCGGTTTGTTGCTGGGGTTGGATCGGGATGACCAGCAGCATCGGGCCTAAGTCCAAGACTTAGGAGCTTCGATGATGGCACTCTCTGATCTGACTGTGCGGCAAGCCAAGGCCGCTGACAAAACCTACAGCCTCCCCGATACCGATGGCCTCGGCCTGGTGGTCGCCCCTACCGGCGGCAAATCGTGGCACCTGCGCTACTACTGGCTCGGCAAGCAAAAGCGCATCTCCCTGGGCAACTACCCCGAGATCGGCCTGCGTGAAGCGCGTACCTTGCGCGACGAAGCCCGCGCACTCTTGGCTAGGGGCATCAACCCTCACACCGACCGCAAGCAGAAACGCCATGCCGTGAAGCTGGCGGCCGACTACACGTTCAAGGCGGTCTTCGATGCCTGGGTCGAGCATCGGCGCAAGGAACTCAAGGAAGGCCGTCAAAGCACCCTCTCGCAGATCCTGCGGATTTTCGGCAAGGACGTGCTGCCCGCCCTCGGGAAGATGTCGATCTACGACATTCGCCGGCCCCAGCTTCTGGGCGTCCTGGCAAGAATCGAGGAACGCAAGGCTTTCACCACGGCAGAAAAGGTCCGCACCTGGTTGAGCCAGTTGTTCCGCTATGCCCTCGTGATCGTCGAGGGGCTGGAGGCCAATCCGGCTTCTGACCTGGATGTGGTGGCGGAGCCCAAGCCTCCGGTGAACCACAACCCGTACTTGCATTTGCCCGAGCTGCCGGAATTCCTTCAGAAGCTCCGGCTCTACAACCCGCGTGGCTGGCAGACCCAGCTCGGCATCCGGCTGCTGTTCCTGACCGGGGTGCGAACCGGCGAGCTGCGGCTGGCGACCCCGGATCAGTTCGACCTGGACCGCGGCCTCTGGATCATTCCGCCCCAGATCGTCAAGCAGCTTCAGGATGAGATGCGCAAGGCCGGCAAGCGCCCCCAGGATGTGCCGCCCTACATCGTACCGCTGTCCCTTCAAGCCATCGAGATCGTGAGCTACCTTCTGGGGGTGATACGGCCGGCCCAGCGCCACCTGCTGGCGCACCGCAGCGAACTCAAGAAGCGCATCAGCGAGAACACCCTCAATGCCGCCTTGAAGCGGATGGGCTACGAGGACCAACTGACCGGCCACGGCATCCGGGGAACGATTTCGACGGCGCTCAACGAGATCGGCTACCCCAAGATTTGGGTGGACGCGCAGCTCTCGCACTCCGACCCGAACAAGGTGAGTTCGGCTTACAACCATGCCAAGTACGTTGAGCCGCGCCGCCGGATGATGCAGGACTGGGCGGATCGCCTCGACCTGCTCGAACAGGGCCAGGTGGAGGCGGCCAGCGCGCACCTCACCATTCACATCGAGGGCGTGCCGGCCATGGCAGAGGAGGACAAGCCCGACGCCATCGTTGCAGCGTCCTCTGCGGCACCCGTTCCGTCGATGGTGACCGCTCCCATCGTCGTGACGCCGAACGACGGGAGCATCACGTTCCAGCGGCTGTCGCAGGTGCCGCCGCCTCCGACGCATGCGCCAGAACCGGAAGTATCTGCCATCCAGCGCGAGCGCGAGGAAATGCTGGCCATCTATGAATCGCCGAGCAGCCTGCCGGTCCCCCTGTTCGGCAAGTTGGCCGGGAAGTCCAAAGACCAGATCAACCGCGAGTTGAAGGCCGGCAAACTGCTATCCGTCAGCTTGGGCAACCGGGGCCAGCGAGTTCCCGATTGGCAACTGGTGCCGCTCAAGCACAAGCTGGCCCAGGTGCTCATGCGCCAGTGTCCGCAAGCGGATTCGTGGGAGCTTTACCGCATGCTGACCCGGCCACACCCGGACCTGGGCGATCGCGCGGCCATCGATTTGGTGACGCCAAGCAATCTGGGCATGGTGGTCCAGGTCATCGCAAGCGGCCAGTTCCATGCGAATGCGCCAGAGACAGTCCCACCGCGGCCTATCCCAGAGGAGGTGCGGCAGAGCGTTCGCCGAATGGTGGACAGCGCCGTGGTTCTGGACGGCGCATAGGGCTACCAGCCCTTGCGGGCGCCTTGCGGCCCCCGCGCTACGCTTGTACAGCCTGCACGAGTTCGCTCAGCGTGCGCGGGGCGGACGCAAAGAACACGGCACCAGTGTGCGCCGTCGAGAAATCGAGCAGGCGGTCGTTCATGCCCGGCGGATCGCCGAGGAACATGCGCTTCAGCATCTTCTGCGTGACGCACAGATGCCTGGAGTAGCCGATGAAGTAGGTGCCGTATTCGCCTTGGCCGGGGCGGCCAAAGGGCATGTTGTCGCGCAGGATGTCGTGCTCGGTACCGTCAGCACCCACGATCGTGGCGAGGGTCTTGTGCGACTTCTGGCCGCTCGTCGCATCGGGCAATTCGATATTGCTGACGATCTCCCGGCCGATGATCTGCTCTTGCTGGTCCTCGGGAAGCCGAGCCCACGGCTGCATTTGATGCAGATACATCTGCACCACCACGTAGCTCCCGCCGGCGAATTCCTGATCCTCACTGCCGACCAGCGTGGATGCGCCGATTTCGTGCCCGGTCGGATTGGCTGTGCCATCGACGAAGCCAAGGAGATCGCGGGAGTCGAAATAGCGAAAGCACGCCACCTCGTCGGCCACCGTCACGCTGCTGCCCAATTGGTCCAACAGCAGGCGCTCGAATTCAAAGCAGAGGTCCTCGCCCTCGGCCCGGATATGAGCCGGGCGTGGCCGGCGCGGTGTGCTTCGCGCCCTTGATGGGTGCGAAGGGACGCAGTTCTTTCGGGCGCCTTCCGGCCTGGAAACGGTCCCACAGCGCCGATCCCAGGGGGGTGATGCACGACAGCCGGCCGTTGAGATCGCGAAGAAAGCCCACCGTCTTGATCAGGTCGTCCAGGCCGTCCAGGACGCCGGCGACCGCCTGCAGGGACTCTCGGCCCTCGGCGACCGTCAATGTGAGAAACACCGCCGCGCGCGACAGTGGCGCATCGATGCTTTGCGAGTCGATGGGTACTCGGTCCCAACTACTTCCAACCATTGGCATCTCCATAAGGCCGGTTTAATTCGTCATGTTGCCAGAGATGAAAACGCGATGCTGGCGCATTGACAGCGCGTGCCGTTGCAATTACCAGGAAGCAGTGAATTCCCGCGCCGATTACGGATGCCTGGCGTCGGCATCTGAGTGGAGAGCACGCAGCGCGAGTGAGCTATCGGGTATTCGAGTAGGCCGCGCTATCTTTGGCAACCTGCATCGCCCTGCGCTCGAACAGCTCAGAAATGGCGCTGGCTCGCTCCCTGGGCCGCTGCAGATGTGTCACGACCTCGTAGGGAGCATCAGAAAGCGGCCGCATGGTGATGCCCCAGGCATGGGCGCGCTCAATACGCGATTGCGCAGAGATCCCGACGCCATAGCCAGCGGCGACCCATAGCGCCAAAATCTCAAACGAAGTGACATGCTGCATGCTCTGCTCGCTCAGCGGCGGGAAGGAGGACAACCGCTGATCCAGCAGCGGGCAGGTCTCTGCTTGCCAGCGAAACCCGGGGTAGTCCAGAACCTCGGCGGTCGTGAGCGTTGCCCGGCCAAGCAAGGAAGACCGCAATGGCATGGCGACAGCCATGTTATCGATCCACAAAGGCTGGCTTCTCAGGAACGGAGCACTCACGTGCCGAAGCGATATTCCTGCGTCATAGCGGCCTTCTTCAAGGCCGATCACCAGGTCGTCACCCGAGGCTTCAAAGAAGGCGATGGGGGTGTCCGGCTCTTCCGTGCGCTGCAGGGCGAGAAGCGTGGAGAGGCATGAGGACGGCACCCCGGGTGCTATAGCAAGCCTGAAATGAGAAAACTGGCTGGTGGCATGCATGAGGACCCCCAAGAAGCGATCTGGCCAGGAAGGCGAACCAACATCGTGGTTAAGAGTGAAGTTTAACGTCGTTAAAAATAACGTGGTTAATTTTGGAAGATTGTTTGACGCTTCTGCTAATGCAGAAATCAACAATCCAGCCAGGCCGCCCTACTGGCACATCAACGTATGAATCCGAGTCGGCGTTGGCCTTCGGACAGGCCGTGCGCGCTGCCCGCGTCGCTCAGGGAGTCGCGCAAGACGAGTTCGCGTCTCGGGCAGTCATCTCGCGCTCGCACATGGGCAAGATCGAGCGCGGTGAGCACGTGCCCACACTGCCTCTCATACTGAGAATTTCTACGGCGCTCAGGATAAGCGCGGCTGAACTGATGACGGCGACCGAACGCAATCTGCGTGCCGAAACCGATCCTTGAGGATGTCCGCCGGCAGGACTCCGTCAACCGTCGGACGAGTCGCGTAACCGAGCGATAAACCGCTCCAGCGAAGCCGACAAACTGTTGCTTTCAGGCCGAAGCAAGTAGGTGGTGATCACCGCGGAATCCATCGCCAAGGGACGAATCACCACATCCGGCCATTGGCAGACCGGAATCTTGGTCGCCGTCATGAAGCCGACGCCATATCCTGCACCGACCAGCGTGAGCATCATGTCCAGCGAAGACACTTCCTCGACGATGTTCAGCTTGTGCTCCAGCACCTGCAAGAGCCGCCCCAATTCGCGGCAGTACCCCTCGCATGCGTGAGGGTCGCACAAGACAAGCGGATGCCCCCGGAGTTCATGAAGTGGGACCTTCTTGTGGACGAGCAGCGCGTGCCGAGCTGGCACGGCGATCACCAACGGATCCCGCCAGATGGGTTCGGCAACAATGTCGTCACCGACTTCGGCCGTGTGCGCGAATCCGATCGTGAAGTCGCCTGACCGCAAGCCGCGTAGCTGCTCGGCCAACGGCACCTCGGATAGGCGTATCTCTATCTCCGGTTCCTCTGCGCGGCAGCGGACCAGAAATGCTGACAGTCGAGGATCGATCGCACCATCGGACACTGCAATGCGCAAGCTGCCTCGCAAGCCTGAGGCGACAGCCTTGGCGTTTTCTCGTGCCTGCTCCAGGACGGTGAGCAGGCGTCGAATATCCTGCAAGAAGGCAGCACCTGCTGCGGTCAGAACGGTTCCACGGCGATTTCGGTCGAAAAGTACCACCCCCAGTTCGTCTTCAAGCTCTTTGATGGCGCGAGATAAAGGGGGTTGCTCGATATGCAGGCGCTCGGCGGCCCGTGTGAAATGAAGCTCTTCGGCCAAAACGATAAAGCAACGCAGGTGTCGCAGTTCCATGAGCAATGTTCCTATTCAGACGCTGACGACCTCCTTCTATTTGCTCCACGCTATGCAGGTTGAAAACTGCTTTTAAGCGATGTATGTGGCATATGTTCTTTGAGCACGAGTCGTAGGCGTTCAACTTTTCCAAACGAGAGGCCGGGCTGTGTTTGACTGAGCATTCAAGAGCCCTGTTTATCTACGGCGCTAAGGTTCAATCTTTACGATGTCACCAATGTCATGCACGTATGCGAGTGCATAGGCCATCTCTCCAGAGGTTTGCGCATGCAAAAACATCAATGATTGTCCGCGTGTTACCTCGTCACCTAAGCGCACTTGCAATTGAATCCCTGCGGCTGGACTCTCAGGCGCTCCGGCTAATTTGGCTAAACGGGACAGCTTACGGTTGTCGATGTGTACTGCTCGGCCTGAAGTGGTTGCCAAAAGCGGTTCGACGTAAAGAGCTTGGGGTGGCTCACGAAATCCCCCCTGAGCGGCACAGATCCTCTGAAATTTTTCCCAGGCGCGGCCACTGCTGATCGTCTCGTGAGCCAATCGAATTCCATCCCCTTCTTTGGCGACGCCGCCAAGCTCAAGTACCGCACCCGCGACCAACGCCACGCGGTCACATAGGTCTTGCGGCGCATCCGCCTCGTTGCGCAATACGGCCAACACGTCGCGCGCCTCCAACGCCGGGCCGATACCTCTGCCGACAGGCTGATTCCCGTCTGTAAACAGGCAACGCAATACAAGGCCAAATGACGCGGCGACTTCCGAAAGGTGATGCGCAAGATGCTCGGCAGTTTCCCGGCTGCGGACTTTTGCGGTTGGCCCAACCGGAATATCGATCACGATGTGGGTCGCCCCTGCTGCAATCTTCTTGGATAACACCGAGGCAATCAGTTGTCCTTGCGTGTCGATATCCAGTTCACGCTCAATACGCACGAAGATGTCGTCCGCGGGGCTGAGGTGCATCGCGCCGCCCCACGCCACGCATCCACCCTCTTTCTCCACGACCTTTCTGAGCGTATCCAGGTCCAGGTCTACAGGAGCCAGCGTTTCCATGGTGTCCGCGGTGCCAGCGGGAGAGGTGATGGCGCGTGATGAGGTCTTGGGCATCACCAATCCATTGGCTGCGGCGATGGCAACCACCAACGGCGTGGTGCGATTTCCCGGTAATCCGCCCACGCAATGCTTGTCCACAACAATCGGAGCCTGCCATTGCAGGTGATCTCCGACATCGACCATCGCACGGGTGAGATGGATGGTCTCTTGCATATCCAGAGGCAGTACCGCCGTTGCGGTCAGGAAGGCCGAAAGTGCGACATCGGTATAGCGACCATCGACCACATCACGGACGATCGCCTGCAACTCCGTCGTTTGCAGTCGGTGGCCGTGAATTCGCGCACGCACGGCCGACAACGATTCGAGCAGCGGAGGATGCCGAACCTGCACAAGATCGCCCTCATGAATGTCCAGGGCATCCCAGGCGGCCTCGGACAGAGCGATCTGTCCGGTTTTGAGCAGATCGCTGTCGATTTGGTACAGTAGCGCTTGCACAGTGCGGTCGCCGGCAATGATCAGTACCTGTGACCGCGGTGCCAGCCCTTCGGCACGGCAGACATGGCAATCGGTACGCATCAAGACGACGGGTTGATGCTGGGCATGCAGTCGCATGCGCAATGCTTGCAAGGCGGGTGTCTGGGGAGTGATGCGGGCACTCACAGGGCGAACTCCTGGTTTTGCATGGGCACCGATGCGTGCCATTTGAGTTCGCGCTGAATACGTTCGCGCAGCGCCTCGGAGGCATTGGATTCACCATGAACAATGAACACCCCTTCCGGCGCCCGGGTAAAGCCGCCCAGCCAACGCATCAGTTCATCGCTGTCGGCATGAGCCGACAACATCGCAAGCTCGGCGACCTCCGCCTTGATCGGCATCCAGCGCCCATGAATTTTGACTTCGCGAGCGCCCTCAAGCAGCTTGCGTCCGCGCGTACCTGCTGCCTGGAATCCAGAGAACAGCAGCGTGTTCTGATGACTGCCGCCAAACGCTTCTATGTGATGCAGCACGCGGCCACCGGTGGCCATGCCGCTGGCGGAAATAATCACCTTGGGGTAGCGATTCGCCGATAGCGCCTTGGACTCTTCAACGTCGCGCATGTATGTGACTTCTGAGAATGCCGCCTCGAAATCGTGTTGTGCGAGCTTGTGGTCGTCGGCATGGCGGTGCAGCAGCGCAGTTGCGCTGGTGGCCATGGGACTGTCCAGATAGACGGGCACGGTGCGGAGCCGACCGCGCTGTCGCAACAGCCATAGGTCATAGATCAACGACTGCGCGCGTCCAACGGCAAAAGCGGGAATCACTACGGTGCCTCCGCGGCGAGTCGTGCGCTCGATGATGTCGCCCAGCGCTTCGACGGCATCGGAACGGTCATGACGACGATTGCCATAGGTGGACTCGATGATGATGTAGTCCGCTGCCGTGACGGGTTCAGGATCAGGCATGACCACATCGTCATAGCGCCCCAGGTCGCCGGAGAACACCAAACGCTTGCCGCCAATGTCGATCTGAACCGTCGCCGCCCCAAGAATGTGACCAGCGCTGCGCAGCAGTAGACGGGCATTGCCCGGCAATTCCGTCTCTTGATGCAGCGGCACCGGTTTGAACTGCAGGAGCGCACGTTCTGCATCCCGAACCCGATACAGCGGAAGGGCTGGCTTGTGTTTGGAAAATCCTTTTCGATTGGCGAACTCGGCGTCCTTCTCTTGCAACCAGGCACTGTCGAGCAGGATGAGTTCGGCGACATCTCGCGTGGCTGAGGTCGAGAAAATCTTCCCGCGGAACCCGTCCAGCACCAATCGGGGCAGATACCCACAATGATCCAGGTGCGCATGCGTCAGTACGACCGCATCGATGTCCTTGGGTTCAACGGCCAGGCGCTGCCAATTAAGTTCGCGCAGGTTTTTCAATCCCTGGAACAGTCCGCAGTCGATCAGGATGCGGGTATTGCCATGGGTGATAAGGTGCTTGGAGCCGGTGACGGTGCCGGCACCACCCAGGCTGGTCAATGAGAGCATGTATTTGTCTCCTCTCTTGTTGGTGGGTTGTGAAATCAGGAACCGGCGCGGTCGCCGCGGACCGCGTCAGAACCACTTGAAATTCGCGCGTCGGTCGCGGCCGCAGCAACCTGCGAACTGTTCCAGCCGGTCACTTGCGCAGCCGCATAGATGGCGTCCGCCCAGGTGCAGCGGTTGGCGATCAGCATTCCAGCCACATCGAGTGTGCCGCCGCGGTTGATGTAGCCCAAAGCCCGCGTCTTCGAGGGGCCGCTGTCAATGCGGCGCAGCACGCCCAGCATCGGCTCAGGGCGGGTATGGCTCATCAACACGCGCGGCAGGTGAGGCGGGAAGAGCGCTTGCAGTGCTTCGTCACCGAGCACGAAGGCGGCCTCAAGGTCGTCTCGTGGAATGCGCAGACGGCCGGGCTCGATCGCCACGGTGACGCACGACGTAAACCCATGGTGCCCCAGGCGGGCGTGGGCTTTGAGCGCTTCCTCCAACTGGTAGGCGCCAATCGCCACGAACTGCAGTTGTGCTGTAGCCGGATCGCCGGCTACATGGGCTGCGCCGTGCTCGATCAGCGATTGAGCGGCGGCGGCATTGAAGTGATTCGGCGTGTCGCGCTTGGAGACCACAACACAAGCCACTTGGCCCCGGCTGGCGTAGACCGCTCGCAGCGCGGCGCACGCCGTGTTGGCATCCACCGGGAACAACACGCGTGCGGTGTCCGACATCTCCCCCAGCAATGCTTCGCCAATGGTCGGGTCCTGGTGTGACTGCTCGTTCTTGCTGTTCTCCCAGGTGTGGGATGTGACGATCAGCGGGACGGAGATCCAGCCTGGCGGCTGGCCCAGTTCCTTCTGCCGACGCGCGAAGATGATCTCCTGGCGCATCAATCCAAGCATCTTGACCGCGAAGGCCTCGTAGCTGACGATCAGGTTCAGCCCCCCTTTGTTGGCGAGGGCGGCGGCCGCAACGGCTTCTTCATTGAGTGCGGTGACCACCGAGCCATCCGTCGATTCCGGGGCGCCGGGTTCGGGCACGTTGACGCGGTGCCTGAGCAGCGCCAGCGTGGCACCCATCTTGTTGCTGGCCAGTTCATCGGGATTGCCGATCCGGATGCGCAACTGTGGATTTGCCTGCACTAGCTCCACGAACCAACGGTCCAGTGCGGACATGGCGCTGCCCGACACCTCGGTTGGCACCCAGGCCGGCATCGGCAGATGAGGGCTCGCTGGATGGCGTCGGGCCATGGGGTGCTCGCTTTCGCGCGAGCGCTGGCTCTGGCCGTGATTCGCCAGGACGGTGAACGCGTTTGCCAGTTCGCTCTCAGGCACGAACAGCGCCGCAGCCCCTGCGTTGAAGGCCTCGCGTGCCTGCGCATCCTCGCGCGGATTGCCGTTCAGCGGCAGGTTGTGGGCGGCATTGGTCGCCGCGCCCGGGAAGCCAAAACCTTTCTCCGTCTCGGCGATCACGTAAGGCAGCTTGACCGGATAGCGCCGATCCGAGCGTGCAGCGAAGGCGCTCAGCGTGTCTTCGGCTTCAACAATGGCCCATGCGATCGCCACTGGATCGCGTCCATCGACGATGACGGGATCGAAGCCGTTGTGGCGCAGGTCTTCGGCCAGCCAGGCAGCGCCACCTTCCTGCACGATCTGGGTGCGCTGCTCGATGCGCCGTCCGTTGAGAATCATGACCGGGATGGCGAAGCCGCAGTCCTCGGCGCGCCACCAGCGCGGCGCCCAGTCCGAGCCACGTTGTTCCTCGAAAGCGCCATCACTGAGGAATGCCACCAGGCTTTCTCCCGGCAACGGCGTGTGCACATACTGCAGCCCGGCGAACCCCAGATAGCCGCCTTCGGAGATCGCGCCGGCCGTGTTCGGCCCGGCATGGCTACCCAGCGGTACCGCGGGCCGACCCTGCTTATCGATGGCATAGGAGTAGAAGTCCGCGATGAGGAGCGACAGGCCCGCCTCGCTGCGGTCGTAGCGTCCACGCTGGGCGGCGGATACATCGCCGGTCAGTGCGTTCACCGCCTCGATCGCGGCCACGCAGTGCCCCTGCCCCATGAGCCAGCCGCGTGTCGTCCCGGTCAGCGCGTTGGCCAACAGATAACCCACGAAGGCTGGCACCATGTTGAGCGAGCCGCCGGTGTGGCCTTCGGGCGTTTGTTTGAAATCATCGGAGCCCAGTGGGCAGCCGCTTCGGTCGATGCGCCGGGCATAGGTCATATGCGCCACTACGCTCATGGCCGTGCAGGCCACCCGGTCGGCTGCAGCCAGCAGCGCATGGGCCGAGGCTTCGTCTGCTATACGCCTTTGCGCGACCAGACGTTGCACTAGGGCCTGCATACGTTCGATGGTTTCAGACCTGTGCGCGATGGGCCCGTAACCAGCACGCCAATCGGTTGCGAGGTTAGCTTGAGAGGACATTTCAGGTCTCCTTGAAAATAGTTGGATCGATAAAAAGATCAGCCTCGCGGATCGGTTTTCCCGCTAGAGAGAGCGTCGGCAATCAGCGAAGCGAGACCAATCCGGTTGCTCGGATGCGGTACTGCGTCGGTGGACGTAATTCGGGCAAACAACGGTGTCAATTGGGCCCAGGCATCCTCGGCGAACAGGGCATGCACCACTACGCACTCCGGCTTGCGCATTCCTTGCTCGGCGAGCTTGCGCGCCGCGACGGCGAGCGTGCGGCCTGATGATGCGATGTCGTCCACAAGCACCGGCGTTCTGCCGCGCCAGATCGACAGGTCGGGAACATCGATGTCCACGCTGCGATCGCCATGGCGTGTCTTGCGAAGCACAGCGTGCGGTACGCCGATGCGGGACGCGATGGCGCCGGCCCACTGCTCGCTTTCCTCGTCGGGGCCCACGATCAAAGGTTCTTCGACATGATTCGCGATCCAGTCGGCCAGCAGTGGTGCGGCATGCAAGGTGATGGTGGGGATCGTGTAGACCGCTGATAGTGTCGGATAGCGGTGCAGATGCGGATCCACCGTGAGCAGCTTGTCGAAGGTCGATGAGACCAGACGTGCGAAGGACCGCGACGTCACGCTTTCTCCGTCATGGAATCGCTTGTCCTGGCGCATGTAGGCCAGATACGGTGCGATCAGGTTCACCTCTTGCGCGCCAAGTTCGCGCGCCGCGTCAGCGGCAAAAGCCAGAAGCAGGAACTGCGGATCAGGATGGGCCAGCGTGCAAATCACATCCACGATCCGATCGGCAGGTTCGCCATGCAACCGGACATAGCTCTCGCCATCGGGGAATCGGCGCGTTTCGATGCGGCCGGCTTCGCTGCCGCATGCCTGCGCGATGCCGCGGGCCAGATCTTCATTGCCGGGTAGGGCCAGGGTGAGTCGTTGCATCCATTTATCTCCTTATTTGTTGTCCTTGGTCTCTTATCGAGCGCGGGTGCCTTATCGTTCAGCTCGCTGTGTTCACCTTGCCAACTGGCTAATGACGACGGCATTGGCAGTACTGCGTCGACGTGGTAGCTCCACAAGCAACCAGGCTCTTGTCATGAACAGCAACAGAGTGGCTTGCATGGCGTTCAAGGAATCGATCTGCATCAGAATCGCCGTCCTACGGTGATCGTTCCGTAGACCGGGATTTCCTTTTGTCCACGAAATTCGCGGGTGCGGTGGTAGCGGGCTATCGCGATGCGCCAGTTGCCCTGAGTCATCGCGATGCCATAGCCCACATCGGCCACGAATGGCCGTTTATCAACACTATGACTGGACTTGAACGTATTGCCGTCCAACGTGATGTCGTGCAAAACCCAGCGACCGTCGAGTGCCACGAACAGGTGCCCGTTCCAGTTGCTGCCAGCGGTCTTACGCACGGGCGAGGTGTTTTCTCCAGCCGGGCGCAGCGGTGCGGTGCCTAAGTCGTCCGGCAGGCGTAGGCCATAGCGCAGTTCTCCGCCGACATTCGCGTAGGTGGCGAAATTGCCCAAGCTGCCGCCCCAGTGGCGGGTCAGATCCCAACCCCAACCGCTGACGTTTTCTTGCCTGATGACTCGTGTTCGGCGTTCGTGGAGCAACTGCAGCACGGGTTCGTCGCGCAGTTGATGTCTCCAGCCATTGAATCTGTCCACTCCGACGGTGTCATGCCACCAGTTCTGGACTTGCCTGGCCTGGGAGGAGGGCCCCACCACCCCCACGCGGAGTTGCGAAGTGCGCAGCGTATCGCCCCGCCTCGCGTTATAGCCAAGGCTCAACATCAAGGCGCCCGCGAAAGGACGATCATCCTTGATGAGATCGCTGCGCGTTTTGTCGTTCGGGGTGTACATCATCTGCCCGAAGCCGATGGTCATGTTCTGTTCGTCGAAGCCTTGGGGTTGGAGCATCGTGAGAAAGCGATTCAGCCCACGGACGAGACGCGGTAGACAAGGGTCATCGCTATAGTCCACGAGGTTGGGGGAAACCCAACTGGCGAGAAACCCGTTGGAGTACCCTTGATCCTGTCCCATGCCGCCGAACATGTCGTTGTCGATCCGCAGATTGAGCGTTCCGGTCGAGCGCAGCGGATTGTCACGGTGGCAGGACTGTGCCTGCGCGCAGGCACTCAGCGACAGCAGCAGCAAGGTAGCTGCGACTCTGAGCCTCCATTCAGCGAGGTCAGTGGGCTGAACTTTCGTCACGCTGGCATGCCACCGTGCCCAGGGGTTGCAGTAGCAATGACAGAATGGGGCTGGCGTACCAGCATCACGGGAACCGGTGCGATCCGAGCGAGCTGCTCGGCATCGCTTCCCAGCAGCAGCCTGTCCACGCCCCGACGTCCGTGGGTGCCCAGCACCACCAGCTCGCATCCGGTAGCCAGTGCCTGCTGCGCGATAAGTACCGAGACGCGCTCGCCCTTGCTCTCCAGAAGGACGGTCTCTACCGTCAAGCCTTCCTGTCTCAGCCAGAGCGCCGCCTCGTCGAGCAGCTTCTGCCCGGCCGCCAGGAAGCCTGGCCTTACTTCTTCAAGGTAAATTCTCGGCCTCTCGAAGCCGTTGCTGTGCTTCATTTCCTCGATAATGTGCAGCAAGATGATGGTTGCACCGCTTAGGCGTGCCAGCACCGCGGCGTGGTGGAGGGCCAAATTGGCGGTAGAACTTCCGTCGAGCGGAACCAGCAGTCTTGAGTACATGAATGTCTCCAGTTATCAAAGTAGGTGGGGTGTCGAATAGATATTGCGCATAGCGTGTCGCAATAGCGGACGCGGTATGCGCGTATTCAGCTGCGTACATATTTCCCCGGGGCGTCGCAAATAGTGGGATATCCACGGGATTCGGCCCCCATGAGCGGAGGCGCAACACCTTCACCAGAGCGCTCTCGAAGCCATGCTGACCATGCCGGCCACCACGAATCTAGATGCGTCTGTGCAGTGGCTTGCCACTCGTCCGGCGCCATGTATCCATCACCGGCCGCGCGGGTATGGATTTGATATTGGCGCTTACCTCGGCCGGGCTCGCTGACGATGCCGCCGTTGTGTCCTCCAGTGGTCAGCACGAAAGTCAGCTCGGCCGAAGACAGGAGATGCAGCTTGTAAACCGAGCGCCAAGGCGCAATATGATCCGAGGCAGTGCCGACGCAAAACACCGGCACAGCGATGTCTCCCACTGAAACGGGGCGACCCGTGACGGGATAACGCCCCGCGCTGAGATCGTTATTCAGGTAAAGGCGTCGGAGATACTGCGAATGCATCTTCGCGGGCAGGCGAGTCCCATCGGCATTCCAAGCCATCAGGTCGGTCATTGGCCGGCGATCGCCCAATAGGTATTCGTCAATCATGCGAGACCATATGAGATCGTAGGAGCGCAGTAGCTGAAAAGCTCCGCTCATCTGGTCGGAGGTCAAATAACCGGTTTGAGCCATGCTGGCTTCCAACAGCGCCACTTGACTCTCGTTGATGAAAAGACTCAGCTCGCCCGGTTCGCTGAAGTCCGTCTGTGCGGCAAGCAGGCTTACCGACACCAGCCGCGTATCGCCATCACGCGCCATGGCTGAAGCACCAATGGCCAGTAGCGTTCCGCCCAGGCAATAACCAGCCGCGTGGATTCCCTGCTCGGGGACGATGGATGTCACGGCGTCCAGCGCCGCACGCAAGCCGAACTCAAGATACTCATCCATGCCCAAGTCTCGATCACCAGCATCCGGATTTTTCCAGGAGATGCAAAAAACCGTATGGCCTTGCGCAACCAGATACCGTATCAGCGAGTTATGGGGAGATAGATCGAGTACGTAGTACTTCATGATCCAGGCAGGAATGATCAGTATCGGCTCAGGATGGACTTTCTCGGTAGTGGGCGTGTATTGAATCAACTCGATTAATTGATTCCTCAGTACGACTTTTCCTTCCGTCACCGCCACGTCGCGCCCAACGACGAAGTTCTCGGTTCCCGCAGGAGGCTCACCGGATAGTTGTCGGCGCAGGTCATCGAGAAAGTTGGACATGCCACGCGCCAGGTTGGCGCCTTGTTCTTCTATCGTTTTTTTCAGGACAACGGGGTTAAAAAGCGCAGAATTGGTCGGCGATACCATTTCCAGCCATTGCTTTGCGCCAAACGCCAATAGGCGTTCGTGTTGTGGATCAACACCCCATACACCTTGCGTGGCTTGCTCCCACCATTTGGATTGAATAAGAAAGGAACTGCGGAAAAGGTTGTAGGGCCATTGATCCCATGCCGGATCGTTGAAACGACGGTCATTGGTAGGTGATGGTTCAGGAGATGCAACTTCCTGGTCCGGACTGACCAAGCTCTTTTTCAGCAGAGACATCCATTGCTCAGACAAGGAGCCTGCAAAAGCCAAAAGCTCCGATTGCTTTCCGGGGCTGTTCGCTAAATGGCTTGCCCAATCAGTCCAAGCCAACAGCGACGATTCAGGTGAAATTGAGGACCAAGCCTGGGCCCAAGCCATATGCGCTTGCATATCCAGTGCCGGAACGATTGTCGATGAAGTATTACCTTTCTTATTTTTTGTCAAAACGCATTACCTCAATTGCTATTCAAATAGATGGAGCGCCCTCGTTTGAACACGGGGGTAGTTGTGCTCGCTTGTGTTCATGCACACCGGCACTCATGTCATCAGCGCTTTTGCGATGACACCGTGCCAGCGTGCTAGAGATGTCTCCGCCTGCCGGCGCATTCCGTTAATTCTTTCGTCTTAACCGGCCATCAGGCTGATCACCAGCGCGTTCGCAATGTCGATGACGAACCCGCACACCAGGGGCACCACAATGAACGCCTCGCGCGCAGCGCCATGCTCCCGAGTGATCGCCGTCATGTTGGCGATGGCGGTGGCGGTAGAGCCCAGCGCGATTCCGCCGAAACCGGCGCACATCACTGCGGCTTGGTAATCCCTGCCCATTGCCCGAAAAACGATCAGAAGCACGAATGCGATGACCAGGATGATCTGCACCAGCATTGCCACGGTGATGAAGGCAAGCACAGGCTGCAGCTCCCAGAGTCTGAGGCCCATCAGCGCCATGGTCAGAAACAGGCCCAATGACATGTCGGAGATCAAAGCGATGCCCGGCTGCATGCTCGGCCAGTTCCATAGACGCCCGCGCCCACTCGGCCTCATCCAGTCGCCAATCATGCGCAGGAGAATGCCGGCCAGCAGGCAGCCCACAAAGGCGGGTAGCGTGACAGGGGTAAGCGCGACCAAGGCATTGACTCCGGAGCCCAACATCAAGGCTAAGTTGAGCCAGAGCAATGCCAATAGCACACCGTAGTAGTCCAGACGGGCATGCTGTTCATCGCTGTGCAGCGTGCCAATCTCCAGTGTGCTGTCCCCGGAGGCTCGAAGTTGATATCTGCGCATGAGTAGGCTTGCGATCGGGCCACCGATGGTGCAGGCCGCGATCAGGCCGATCATGTTCGCTGCCAATCCCAGTTCCTGCGCTTGCGCAATGCCGAGGTTTTGAACGAAGTGATCGGACCAGGCCAAGGTGGTGCCCACGCCTCCGGTCAGGGAAATCGATCCCACCATCAGCCCGGCGCGCGGATCCAGGCCGAAGGCGCGTGCCATCTCCATCCCGGCCAGGTTCTGCAGCACCATGAACCCGATGGCCAACCCCGACAGGATCAGCAAGGGCCGCCCACCATGGCGCAGCGTGCGGGCGTCGGTACTCAGGCCAATGGCCGCAAAGAAGTACAGCAGCAGCGCGTCACGCGCTTCGAGATCGAAACTGACGACGATCCCCGCACCGTAGTACAGGGCGAAGACAACCAGGGCGCAGGCCAGGCCGCCCACCAGGGATTCCGGGATGCTGTATCGACGCAAGATGCCCCAACGCGCAACCAGGCCCTTGCCCACGAACAACAGCACGATGGCGAGCGTGAATCCATGGAAGGCATCGATCTTCATCGCACCTTCTCCCTGTCCAGGCAGGACAGTGCGTGGCTGGCGGCTATCCACTCTTCGTTGGTGGGCTCGACCGCCACGATGACCTGGCTGTGGTCGCTGGAAATCTTCGCCGCGTGGCGGGCGTTGGCGTCGGTATCCAGGGCAATGCCCAGAAAGCCCAGCGCCGCACAGATGCGCTCGCGAATGAACGCATTGTGTTCACCGACACCCGCCGTGAACACCAACATGTCCAGACCGCCCAGCACGGCGACCAGGGCCCCGATCTCGCGCACGATGCGTCGCACGTAAAGGGCCAGTGCCAAGCGCGCTCGCTCCCCCGTTTCGCCTGCATCGTTCTCGTGCCGGACAATGACGCGCGGCTCGGCCGAGATTCCCGAAACGCCGAGCAGACCGGACTCGTGATAGAGGACACGCCCCACTTGTTCCAGTGAAAGCTTCTCGATCTCCATCAGGTAGAGCACGGCGCCTGGATCGAGCGCACCGGTGCGGGTGCCCATCATCAGCCCGTCAAGCGCGGAGAAACCCATGGTGGTGGCCACGCTTTTGAGTCCTTGCATAGCACACAGGCTGGCGCCACTGCCCAGGTGGGCAACGATGGTGCGCCTGCGCGCCGCGTCGCCATGGCGTTCGGGCAAAGCCTCAGCCATGTACTCATACGACAGGCCGTGAAATCCGTACCGGCGCAGACCGCGCTCCCATGCGGCGTAGGGCAACGGCAGGAGCTGCTCGAGCTTGGGGATGGTGTGATGGAAGCCGGTGTCGAAGCAGGCCACCTGAGGCAGCTCCGGCTGTTCGCGCAGCAGAATATCGATGGCTTCCAGCGCGAACGGCTGGTGCAGTGGCGCCAGCGGGATGTATCCCTGCAGATCGGTGAGCACCTGGGCGTCCACCCGCACTGGCTCGAAATACCTGCTGCCACCGTGGACGATCCGATGAGCGACCGCACCTATCCGGCGGCCGTCGAGCCGCTGACTGACGCGATCGCGGATGATGCGCAGTGCGGCGCGATACGGATGTGCCGTGTCCAGTTCGATCGAGAACGGCGCAACTCCGGTCTCTCCGAAATCCGGGTTGGCGCCGCCGATTCCCTGCACCTTGCCATTCCACAATGCCTGACGCGGCAGTGGCGCGGCCGAGGAATCGAACACCGCAAACTTGATGCTGGATGAACCGCAGTTCAGCACAAGGATCAGTCCGTGTTCGCGGCGCCCGGAGCGGGCCATGGTGACGTCCATCAGGTCGTCCTCTCTGCGCGCCGTCCGCGCGACTTCGCCGAGGTGTGCGGGGGTGTCTGCTGTCTCATCGTCTTCAGACTCAGCGCGCCGTGTAGCCGCCATCGGCGATGAGCTGGGTGCCCACAAGGAAGCTGCTTCCTTCCGACAGCAAAAACGCCACGGCATGGGCGATTTCGTCCGATGTACCCAGACGACCGATCGGATGCAGGTCAACGGCCTTCTGGAGGGCCGATTCATCCAGGAAATCCAGGATGGGCGTACGCACGTAACCGGGATGAATCGAATTGATCCGGATTCCCTTGGACGCATAGGCCAGTCCTGCCGAGCGGGTCAGCCCGGTCACGCCATGTTTGGCTGCGACGTACGCAGGGTTCGCTGCGTCGCCCACCACCCCCAGGATGGAGGAGACGTTGACGATGGCGCCGCCTCCCGAGCGCAGGATGGCGGGAATCTGATGGCGCAGGCCATAGAACACGCCGTTCAGGTTGACATCGATCACCCGGCGCCAGGCGGCAGGGTCCAGTTCTCCCGCCGGGCTCTGGTCGCCACCGATACCGGCGTTGTTGACGGCAAAATGAAGGTCGCCGAACGTATCGACCGCGCAGGCCACGGCAGCCTGGACCTCATCGATGCGTGCCACGTCGGCCACATTGGCCACGGCTTGGCCGCCATCGGCGCTGATGAGCTTGGCGACGCGCTGCGCATTGTCGGCGCTGACATCCGAGACGACGACACTCACGCCGTTACTCGCAAGAAGTCGCGCGATGGCCTCGCCAATGCCGGATCCTGCACCGGTGACCAGGGCTACGCGGCCAGAAAATGAGTACTTCATAGTGTTTCCTCCAATGGGGTGGATACGTTGCTGATAAGTCGATTCACGGGGGTGACAGCCGATAGTGGTGCGCCAGCATCAGTGCAATCGCGCATGAGGCGATGCGTGTATCGCGCGAGTCGGCGCGGCTGGTCAGAATGACCGGCACTTTCGCTCCGAGGACGATTCCGGCGCTGGCTGCGCCGCCCAGGAATATCAACTGCTTGGCAAGCATGTTGCCGCTCTCCAGGTCAGGCACGACAAGGATGTCGGCCTGCCCGGCGACCTCGGAGACGATCCCCTTGGTGCGCGCAGCGGCGATGGAGATCGCGTTGTCGAAGGCCAACGGCCCGTCGAGCAGGCCGCCAGTGATCTGGCCGCGATCGGCCATCTTGCACAGCGCCGCCGCGTCGAGCGTGGCCGTCATCGTCGGGCTGACCGTCTCGACTGCGGCCAGGATTGCGACCTTGGGTTCGCGCACGCCGATCACCTGTGCCAGCTCGATGGCGTTGCGGATGATGTCTGCCTTCTGTTCCAGATTCGGGGCGATATTGATCGCTGCATCGGTGACGATGAACGGGCGCGGATAGGCCGGTGTCTGCAACAGGAAGCAATGGCTGACCCGGCGCTTGGTGCGCAACCCCGCTGCTGCCGAAACCAGCGCGGACATCAGCTCGTCGGTGTGCAGGCTCCCTTTCATCAGGGCTTCGACTTCACCTGCGGCTGCCAAGGCGACGGCTTGCTGCGCAGCGGCGTGGCTGTGCGGGACGTCCACAATGGCGACGTCGGCCAGATCCAGCCCGGCCTCGGTGGCGACTGCTTCGAGCCGCCCTCGTGGCCCGACCAGCACCGGCTCGATCAACCCCGCGTGGCGCGCTTCAAGCGCAGCGGACAGGCTGGGGACATCGCACGGATGGACGACGGCTACCCGAATCGGTTGCAAGTGCGCGACATGCGCCAGCAGGTGCTGCAGGCCTGTGCGGCCCTGCGCATCCGGATGGATTTCCGGCAACGCCGTGCGCGTTCTTTCAATGCGCTCAGTGGGCGCTACGACCTCTACCTGGCCTTGGAAAATCGCCACCCCCTCCTGGCTGGTGCAGGTGCAGTCCAGCGTGACGTGATGGGTGGCCGTGTCCTTGCTGCTCACCTGCATCTGCACGGTCAGCCTGTCGCCGGGCCGAACGGCTCCGAGCAAGCGCAGGTTCTGGCTGACATATTGGGTTCCAGGCCCCGGCAGGCGTGTTCCCAGCACAGCCGAGATCAGGACGTTTGCACAAATGGCCTCCGTGGTGTCCCGCGAGGGCGAAGACACCGAAGATTCCGGATCCACATCGCCCGATTGCAGCGCGAACATGTGGATGTCTTGCGGCGAAAACGTGCGTTCGAGGCTGGCGCTGTCGCCGATGGCGATCTCGTCGAAGGTGCGGTTGCGCAGAACCTGCAATGCGTCGGCGGCGCCATCGACCGGTGCGGAGGACGTCGTCATTTGCCTTTCCCTCGCCGTGTTTGACTTGTCCGCGGGGCGGCTGGCGTCTTGGACACAGTTTTCTGCGCAGCAGTTTTCTTCTGAGGCGCCTTAGGCTTTGGAGAGGATGTCTTGGAGGTCGTGTTTATGGCCGGAGCGGAGGTGTCACTGGCGGAGCTCGGCATGGCTGGCGCCGCATTCGCATCCTCGACCGCAGCGGATGTGCCACTGGCAGAGCGTGGCATGGCGGTTGTCGACTTCGCGTCCACGACCGTAGCGGAGGTATCAGTGGCGGGACTTGTCACGGCGGGCGCCGAAGCCGCCTGCGCTTGGCGCTCGGCCTGCTCGAACAAGGTAGAAACCTGTTCCAGCCTGGCTTGTTCTTGTGCGGACAGCACACCGCCGCTGCCAATCACTTGCACGATCATTCCCGCCACCTGGCGGATGTCATCGGGCGCTATGCCGTTGAGCAATCCGGGGATGGCGGACACCGTGGCGTCCTCGTCGAGCCTCATGAGCAAAGCCTGCCGACGAACGAGGTGGCGAAAGACCTGCATGTCGAAGTCGTTTGCCAAATGGGGGCGCGCGACTTCCTCTGCGTGCCGGAAGTGCCGCCCGTCGGCCTCGCCACGCGCTGCAAGCACAAAGAACAGCGCCCGTATGGAGGCTTCGGTGATCCCGCCGCTGTGAATATCCGCTTCGAGCCGTGTCAACTCTTGCGCCAGATACTGGCGATGCTCGGGCGTCTCGCTGGGATGGGGTCGCGGCGGTGCATCGTCGTGCAGGCTCTGTCCAGTCATGGCCTGCACCAGCGGCAGGCTGTACAGCGTGTCAAACGCCTGTGCGTAGATCTGGTCGCGGCAATCACGGAATTGATCCAGCATCTGTTCGACGGCGGCGGAAAACTGCGCCTGCAGTTGCAGGAAAGGGTTGGCCTCGGAGACGGGCTGACGATGGTCGCGCACGTGTTGCGCAGCCTCATGTACTGCGGCGGCGAGCGGATGCCTGTCAGACCACAATTCATAGCCCATGCGCAGCGGATGCAGCGGCTCCAGCCACTTCGCACCCTGGTCCGTGACCAGGGCACGCATCCATGGCTGCACGAAGCTGCGGTAGCAAGCCAGGTTGACCTCGGAGATCCGCGCAACGGCGGCGAACCGGCGATCGTTCTCAGGGTCGGGACGGACGATCTCACGGACTTCATCGATGTTGCTGCGCTGGATCCGAGTCAGGTAGGCGTTCCCGGTCGGCTCGCCTTCCTGCGACCCGTCGGGATTTTCATCGACCAGCATGCGGTGGATACCGGCCGGCAGCACGTCGATGACGTCGATGTTGGCGGCGAACTCCTGGTGCTCTTTACGCCCGACGCTGCCGGAGACGAAGATACCCAGATGCCCGATGCTGTCATGGGTGGCGTAGACGATGGTCTGGTCATGCCCCATCACGTCCAGATCGTTGCGGTACAGATCGGTGATCCAGCCCAGGGCCTGGGGCGGTGGCGTGATGTTGTCCCCATAGGAGCAGAACACCACGATCGGCGAGCGAATATTGCGCAGGTCGATGCGCACGCCATCAGACGTCACCAGCTGCGCCGTACTCAGTTTGTTGCCGATGAACAGGTTATCGACGATGTACTGTATTTCCACATCGTTCAGGAACACGTGGCCGCCCCAGTACTTCTCGAATTGCAAGTAGCGCGGGCCTTCCGTGTCGACCTTGGCGTACAGGTTGTACTGTTTGCTCCACAGCGTATTGGCCGGGTCCAGGTTCTCGAAGTTCTGTACCAGCCAGGCGCCGTCGAAGCGGCCGGCGCCCAGATCGCTGGTCAATGCCGTCAACCAGCTACCGCCGGTCAGACCGCCCGCGTAGCGCATCGGCATGTCGCCCGCCCAGTACGACAGCGGCGCACCGGCCACGATGATCGGTCCGAACAGTTCGGGCCAGACGGCGGCTGCCATCAGGATCTGCCAGCCTGCCTGGCAATTGCCGATGACCGCAGGCTTGCCGCGGCTGTCGGGGTGCAGCTCGCCGACCTTGCGCACGAAGGCCGCTTCGGCGCGCATGACGTCTTCGACGGTCTGGCCGGGAACGGGATCGGGCAGAAAGCCTACGAAGTAGCAGGGATGGCCAGCCTTGAGGGCCGCGCCGACCTCGCTATCGGGTTTGAAGCCGCCGATGCCTGGGCCGTGGCCCGCGCGTGGATCGACCACCACGAACGGTCGCTTGTGGGGATCGCTCGGCGTGTCGGCTGGCGGCAGGATACGTACGAGGCCATAGTTGACCGGCTGCGGAAGGTCCAGCCCGGACATGATGACCTCAGAGGCGAAGTCGAGTACGTTCGGCGTCTGCTCCTGCAAATGCTCCTGGTACTGGTTGCCGCGTTGGCGGCGAACGTCGGCATACAGAATGGACCGCTGCCAGGCATCCACTGCATACTCGCTTGCCATCGCCGATAGTCGCAACGGGTCCCACAGCAACTGCCCCCAATCGGCCGTTGGTGATGTCGTGGTGTCTCGATTCATGGCGATGGGCATTCCCTCTATGATGAAACTGAAAAATTGAATGGAAAGGGGCCGCAGGCACATCGTCTTGCCGGCCCTTCCTCACTCAGTACATGTGCTGGCCACCATTCATCGACGCATTGCTGCCGGTCATGAACCCCGCAGACTCGCTGGCGATGAATGCAACCAGTGCGGCGATTTCCTCAGGCCGTCCCAGACGACCCACGGGAATACCGGCAACCACCTGCTTGACCACTTCCTCCGACATGCTCGTCACCATCTTCGTATCCAGATACCCCGGCGAGACGGTGTTGACCGTCACGCCCTTGCGCGCCACCTCCTGCGCGAGGGCTTTGGTGAATCCATGCATCCCGGCTTTCGCGGCGGAGTAGTTGGTTTGGCCGAACTGCCCCTTCGAGCCGTTGATGGAGGAGATGTTGATGATCCTGCCCCAGCCCCTTTCGAGCATGCCGTCAATGAATGGCCGAGTGACGTTGAAAACGGAGTCGAGATTGACGCGCAGAACCGCATCCCAATCGGCGTAGCTCAGCTTGCGGAACGTAGCATCACGCGTGATGCCCGCGTTGTTGACCAGAATGTCGATGTGGTGACCGTCTGCTTGAATGAGGCCGGCCAGCTCCTGGCAGGAGGCATGGTCGGCCACATCCGCGCCGTAGGCGATGAAGTTGTAACCTTCACCCGCCTGGGCTTCCAACCACGCGCCGATGCTGGCATTGCCTGGCGAGTGGATGACGAGCACGGTATGCCCAGCATCGTGCAAGGCTCGGGCGATGGCCGCGCCCAGGCCACCGTTGCCGCCCGTGACCAGGGCGGTGCGTTGTTCAGCCGGCATTGCGGCCACCGGTCTTGCCCGGTGCCTCCTTGTCCTGGGCCGAGGCCCACACGGCCCCCCACTGTTTGAATATATCCTGGAACGGAAGTACCGCATCGCCCTGGCCTACGGCCTGCGTGACCGATTTCTGCCAGTCTTGAATGGCTTTTTGCAGGCCTTGGGTGAAGCTTGTCTGGTTTTTGATCGCGACTTGTGTCAGCGCCTGCGCGCCGCCCACGTGATGCTGAAACTGACGCCAGAAGGCTTGTGCGGGCAGCGTGGCCAGTTCCTGCCAGTTCTGGGCCTTGAGCAGGCTTTCGATTTCCGCGCCGGACTCGGCAATGCCGTCTTTGCCCGCGCGCGTGGCGTTCTCCAACCATTGCTGGCCGTTTTCCTGCACCAGGCGCTGGAGACGCAACTGCAGTTCCAGGTTCGCCTTGAACAGGTTGAGAGGGATGGTTTCATTGCTCATGGTCAAACTCCTTACTGGGTTGAGTGCCCACTCGGGCGGTCAAACGATCAGGCCATCTGGCCGATCGTTTTGCGAAAGCGTGCTAACGACAGGAAAAACAGAACTGTGCCGATCAGTGCCAGCGCCAGGAAGGGCTGCCACACCGTCTCCAGGCCGGCGCCCCGGTAGAGGATAGCCTGGCTCAGTTCCACGAAATGGGTGGTGGGTGCGATCAGCATGATGTTCTGCACTATCTCGGGCATGCTTTCGCGTGGCGTGGTGCCACCCGAGAGCATCTGCAGCGGCATGATGGTGAGCATCATCAACATGCCGAATTGGGGCATGTTGCGCGCCAGGGTGGCGATGAAGATGCCCATCGAGGTGGTGGCGAACAGACTGAGCGCCGCGCCAGCGAAGAACAGCGCAATGGAACCCTCGACGGGAACGCCCAGGACGCCGCGCACCATGAGATTGAGGGACAGGAAGGAGGCGATCAGCACGACCAGGGCCATCGACCAGACCTTGGAGAGCATGATCTGCGCGGGCGTGACCGGCATCACCAGCAGATGCTCGATAGTGCCGTGCTCGCGCTCCCGGATCAGCGCCGCGCCGGTGAGGATGATGGACAACAGCGTGATGTGGTTGATGATCTGCACCACCGAGCCGAACCAGGCCTTGTCCAGTGCGGGGTTGAAGCGTGCGCGCAAGGCCAGATCCACGGGTGGCGCGTCGGTGCCGCGGTAACGCTTGACGAACTCATTGACTTCACCGGTGAAGATCTGCTGGATATAGCCACTGCCGGTGAAGGCTTGACTCATTCGGGTGGCATCGACATTGAGCTGCGCGGCGGGCGATCGCCCCGCCAGCACGTCACGCTGGAAGTTGGGCGGAATAACCAGGGCGAAGGTGTACAGCCCCGCGTCCATGCCCGGGTCCACGTCTCTATAGTCGATCATGGCCGGCTGGGTGAACTGCGGGGGGTAGAAGGCCGAAGCAATCCGCTGGGACAGGGCCGAATTATCCTCGTCGATGATGGCGATGGGCGCGTTGTGCAGCGTCTCCGGCATGGAGGTCGCTGAGGTGTAGACCGATGCGGTGAACACATAGAGGATGAGCACGAGCATCATCGGATCGCGCCAAAGACTCCACAGCTCCTTGACACCCAGGTCGTAGATGTTGGCCAGGTTTCTTCTGCGCATCTCAGCGCTCCTGCTTCTTGAGTAGCAAAACGGCGGCGCCGAGAATGACCGGGACCGACAAGAGCATCGACCACAGCGGCCCCGTCAGGTCGGCCAGGCCGAGTGATTTGCTGAAAACGCCACGGCTGATGGAGATCATGTGCGTGGCGGGATAGATCTGCCCGATGAACTTGCTGGAGCCCTCGAGCGAAGACACCGGATCGATCAGACCTGCAAACTGGGTGGCCGGTATGAGCGTGCCGATCATGGCAAAGAACATGGCGGCGATCTGGCTGCGTGTGACGGCCGAGGCCAGCAGCCCCATGCCTGTCGCGGCGAAGGAGAAGATCAGCGCAGCCAGCGCCAGGGTGAAAAAGCTGCCCTTGACCGGAACGCCAAAGATGGTGACCGCGAGCAGCGTCATCTGCAGGAAGTTCACCATGGCCAGGCCGACATAGGGCAGTTGCTTGCCGAGCAGGAACTCGATGCGCGTGACCGGCGTCACGTACAGATTGGTGATCGACCCGGTTTCTTTCTCGCGCACCACCGCCAGCGCAGTCAGCATGGCCGGCAGCATGAGCAGCAGCAGAGGGATCACCGCCGGCACCATGGCTGGCAGACTCTTGACATCGGGGTTGTAGCGAAAGCGCGTCTCGACGCTCGCATTGCCTGCGGCGCTGGCGCCGCTGCGTTCGCTGGCCTGTACGAGTAGCCAGTGCTGGTGCATGCCTTGAACGTAGCCCTGCACGGTTTCCGCGCGTTGCGGCATGGCGCCGTCGAGCCAGGCGCCGATCTGCACGTTCTGGCCCCGCAACACGTCGCGGCTGAAGCCAGGGGGGATCTCAATGGCCAGCGACAGTTCGCCGCTACGCATCCGCCGGTCGAGATCGTCGTAGTCTACGATCGGCGCGTGCTCGGTGAAGTAGCGCGAGCCGGCCAGGTTCAGCGTGTAGCTCTGGCTGAGCGTGGTCTGGTCGCGATCGAGCACCGCATAGCTCAGGTCCTCGACGTCCATGGTGATGCCGAAGCCGATCACGAACATCAGCAGCAGCGAACCGCCCAGCGCCAGCGTGGCGCGTACCGGGTCCCGCTGCAATTCCAGCGTCTCGCGCCACAGATAGCTGAACATGCGCTGCAGACTGAAACCGCCAGAGCCGTGCCCGCCGTGTTCAGCGGTCGCCGCCGATGGTTGCTCCTCGTGATCGGCGGCCCCGGGCTGGCTGGCCGGCGCCGCCGTGCCGCCCTCGGCTTCGACGAGGTAGCCGATGAAGGCCTCTTCAAGGGTTTTGGCGCCGCGCTTCTCGACCAGTCTGGCGGGCACGTCGCTGTCGAGCACCTTGCCCGCATGCATCATCGACATGCGGTCGCAGCGCTCTGCCTCGTTCATGAAGTGGGTGGAAATGAAGACCGTCACCCGGTCACGCCGCGACAGCTCGATGAGCAGTCGCCAGAACGCATCGCGCGCCACCGGGTCGACGCCCGAAGTCGGTTCGTCCAGAATCAGCAGTTCTGGCTTGTGCACCATGGCGACCGCCAGCGACAGGCGTTGGCGTATGCCCAGAGGCAGACTGGCCGGCAGGCTGTCGATGACGTCCACCAGCCCGAAGCGCTCCACCATCTCATCGACGCGAGCAGGAATGTCCTCCGGGGACACACTGAAGAGTTTGGCGTGCAACTCCAGGTTCTGGCGTACCGTGATTTCGCTGTAGAGCGAGAACGCTTGGGACATGTAGCCGACGCGGCGGCGGGTGTCCAGATCATGCGGGTCCACTTCATGGCCGAACAGCCAGGCCCGACCCTCGCTCGCCGGCAACAGGCCGGTAAGCATCTTCATCGTCGTGGACTTGCCGCACCCGTTGGAGCCGAGGAAGCCGAAGATTTCACCGCGCCGGATGCGGAAGGACACGCTATCGACGGCAACGAAGTCGCCAAAGCGCATGGTCAGCCCCTCGGCCTCGATGGCGATATCGTCCGCGCCGCCATCCGACAAGGGGGGAATGACTACCGCTTGGTGTCCGCGCTTTTTCTCTTCCGGGAGCAGGCGGATGAATGCCTCTTCCAGGTTCGGGCTGCCTGTTCTTGCCAGCAATTCCTTCGGCGTGCCGGTGGCGAGGACCTTGCCGTCGTCGATGGCGGCCAGCCAGTCGAAGCGCTGGGCCTCATCCATGTAGGCCGTGGCCACGATCACGCTCATGCCGGGGCGATCGGCGCGGATACGGTCAATCAGATCCCAGAACTGCGCGCGCGCCAGCGGGTCCACGCCAGTCGTCGGCTCATCGAGAATCAGAAAATCCGGGTCATGAATCAGCGCGCAGCACAGGCCGAGTTTTTGCTTCATGCCCCCGGACAGCTTGCCTGCCGGGCGCTCCAGGAATTTGAACAGGCCAGTGGCCTGGGTGAGCTCATCGATCCGCTGGCGGCGCTCTGCGGCGCCATGACCGAACAGGCGCGCGAAGAATTGCAGATTCTCCTCGACCGAGAGCGTCGGATACAGGTTTTTGCCCAGTCCCTGCGGCATGTAGGCGATGCGCGGGCACACTTTATTGCGATGGGCCTTGCTGGCCATGTCGCCACCCAGCACCTCGACCGTGCCCTCCTGGATGATGCGCACACCCGCCAGCAATGAGAGCAGACTGGATTTGCCCACGCCGTCGGGGCCGATCAGGCCGACCATCCGTCCGGCGGGAATGTCCAGATCGATGCCATCCAGGGCGATGACGTCGCCGTAACGCAAGCGCACCTGACGGACGCTTGCAACGGTCGTGGGCTGCGCACTCGCACTGTGGCTCATACCTTACTCCGGCACGCGAACGGAGAGGTTTTGAGGCCACTCGGCATTGGCGTCGAGTTTGATCCAGGCCACGCCAGGCAACCCGGTCTTGACCTGATTGAGGTGCTCACGCAGCAACTCCTGCGAAATCTGCGCACGCACGCGAAACATCAGTTTCTGCCGTTCGCTGGCGGTTTCCACCGTTTTGGGGGTGAACTGCGCCGCGCTGGCGACGAAGGAAACGGTGGCTGGTATCACGTACTCCGGCGCGGCATCCAGAACGATGCGTACCTCGGAGCCGAGCCCGACACGCCCGGCCACGGTCTCGGGCAAGAAGAAGGTGAGGTATACGTCCGACAGGTCGATCAGGTTCAAGACACGTCCGCCCGAACCCAGCACCTCGCCGGGTTGCGCCACGCGCACCTGCACCCGACCGTCACGCGGCGAGCGCAGTTCGCTGTCGCGGATATCGGCTTCGATGCGATTGATACTGGCCGTGGCAGCGGACACGCTGGACCTTGCGCCGACCAACTGCGCTTTGGCGGCCTCGACCGCGGCGCGGGCAGCGGCGGTCTGTGCTTTGCTGGCCGCGAGCGTCGCCTGTGCGCCCCGCACGCGCGCCCGGTCATCGTCCAATTCTTGTATCGAGGCGGCGCCTTCTTGGGACAATGTCTGCGAACGTTTCAGCCGCCGTTGCGCGGCATCGAGCTCCGACTCGCGCTGACCGACGAGTGCCTGCGCCGCAACCACGTCGGCTTCACGCAGCGCCACCTGGGCCTGTGCTGCGGTCACAGAATGCTCGGCCTGTTCACGCATGGCGAAGGCTTCGTCGCGCTGCGCCTCAAGCGTTTCCAGTTGCATCCTGGCCAGCGGCTGGCCCGCTGCGACGAAATCGCCTTCACGTACAAGGATGTCTTCGATACGTCCGGGAAGCTTGGTGGCGATGTCGATCTCGGTGGCTTCGATGCGGCCATTGCCGTTGACGAATCCTTCGCCGGGGCCGGTGTCGGCAAATTTCGTCCAGCCCCACCAGGCCAGCGCGACAACAACCGCTGCGGCGGCAGCGACCAGGAGTTTTTTCTTGAGAGAGGGTGAGAAGGTCATGGGTTCGGCGTGCCTTAACGGATTGATGGGGTGGGAGCGGGCGTCGAGGTCGCACCCTGCGCCCCGTCGGTTGCAGCGAGGGTGCCGCCGCCGAGCGCGGCATACAGCGCCACCTGGCTGGACAGCAGCGCGCGGCGCGCCTGTACCAGTTGTTGCTGGGCACCCAGCAGATCGCGTTGGGCATCCAGCACCTCCAGGAAGGCGGCCGAGCCGTTGTCGTAGCGCAACTGGGCCAGCCGTGCGCGTTCGCTTTGCGCTTCCAGGTTGGCTCTCTGGATCGTCAACTGCTCAGCCAGCCAGTGCTTTGCGCTCAGCGCATCGGCCACCTCGCGGAAGGCTGTTTGAATGGTTTTTTCGTAACCGGCGACGGCGATGTCGCGGCGCACTTCGCTCAGTTCCAGATTGGCGCGTCGGCGCCCGCCATCGAAGATGGGCAGTGACAGGGTGGGCATGAAGGTCCAGGCGCGACTGCCGGAATCGAACAAGCCATTCAAGTCGGAGCTGGCCGTGCCGAAGCTGCCAGTCAGCGCAATGCGCGGCAAGAACGCCGCGCGGGCCGCGCCGATGTGGGCATCGCTGGCACGCAATTGGTGTTCGGCGGCAATGATGTCCGGGCGACTGACCAGCAGCTCCGAAGGCAGACCGGCCCGCAGCTCAGCCAGCACCGTCGTTTCATCGAAGGGCACCTTGGTGGGCAGCGGGCCAGGATCGGCGCCCACCAGCATCGCCAGCGCATGCCGTTGCGTGGCGCGGGCTTGCTCAAGCTGGGTTAGCAGCGCCTGAGCCTGGTTCAGCAAAGTTTGGACTTGAGTGAGGTCCAGCTTCGAGGTCGAGCCGACTTCAACGCGGCGCCGGAAAATGCGATAGGACTCCTCGCGGGTCGCGACGGTTTGACGGGCGATAGCCACGCGTTCGTCTATCTCGCGCAAGCCAAGATAACCGTCGGCCACCTGGGCGATCAGCGCCAGGTGGACGGCCTGGCGGGCCGCGTCGGAAGCCAGCCAGCTTTGCAGGGCGGCGTCTTCCAGGTTGCGGACCCGGCCCCACAGATCCAGCTCCCAGGTGCTCAAACCCACCTCGGCCCGATATTCGCCGCCCACCTGCGATCGGCCCGACATGTTCAGATCGCCAGGGACGCGCGCGCGTCCACCTTGGGCGCCCACGCCCACGGCAGGAAAACGATCCGAGCGCTGAATGCGGAATGTGGCGCTGGCTTCCTCGACGCGCAGCGCGGCCAAGCGCAGGTCGCGGTTGTTCTCCAGCGCGGTCTCGATGAGGCGTTGCAGCAGGGGGTCGGTGAAGTACGCCTGCCAGGCAAGCTCTCCCGCGTGGGCGCCGTCGGTGCCTGATCCAAGATGCGCAGGCCAGGCTTCGGGCACGGGCAGCGGCGGGGTGTCTGGCGCCGGAGCGAGCGACATGCAGCCGGTCAAGACGACGGCGCTCAGGGCCAACGAGGCAGTGCGCAAGCTGAACGCAGGAAACAACAGGGAAGCTGGGGGCATGGTCACGTTCCGTACGGGTATCGGGCTGAAGAGGGGCTGGTTGCAGAGGAGGGGATAGCTGCCACCCACGCAATGCGGAGTTCGTGGCCGATGTCCGCAGGCCTTCCTTTCCTGCTTGCAAGTGCTGTCAAGCCCACTTCATCTCCTTGTTGATATGTGCATCCCCGTGTCCCCTGGCTGGTTGATGAGGTGCTCTTCCTGTGTCACATCCCAATGTGCCGGGTTCGTTCGCGCCTCTGAGTTGGCTTGCATCGTGAAATTTGAAAACAAACGACTGGACGGTTGTTTTTAATTATACGTTACAATCCGGGAACCGCAATCAGCGGGCTCGTCGGTCATTGACGCAGATCAATTCGAGCTGCCGGCTTGGGTTCAAGGAAGGCCCTGATTTCTGGTAGAGCCGGTGACCGGCCCGTGGGAACACCCCTCAGATCTTTGAACAGAGCCTTTGAATGCTACCCAAGAAAGATGACGCGCCCGACAAGCGCCGCTACCTGTCCTCTGCCGCCAGAAAAGAAGAAATACTCGACGCGGCCTTGGTCGAATTCGCGGATCGGACGTACAACGCCGTGTCAATGGAGCGCCTGGCGGAATGCGCAGGCTTGTCCAAGGCTGGTATCTACGCCCACTTCAAAAGCAAGGAAGAAATTTTTCATGCCTTGCTCGAACGCACGACAAAGCAGATTTGCGATTTCCAGGGCTGGCTCCCGGATGAAGATCTGACGTTGCCAGAGCTGGTAGATGTCTACCTGGATCGCCTATACGCGACCTTTAGCTCCCCTGCCACGATGTCGATTACCGGCTGCTTCTGGCCGAAAGCGCCAGAACACCAGAGCTGGTGCAGCGTTGGCACAACGAAGTTGCTCACGGACTGAAAGAGCGGGCGCAGCTCATCATCCAACGCAACATAGAACGGGGCATCATTCGTCCGGGCGTCTTGACCGAGCACTTTTTCCCGCTGGCGCTCGCTCCCGCACTGCTATGGCTGAGCTCGTCAATGCTATCCAGGGGCAACCCTTCCATAGCGCTGGTGCAGTTACAGGATGCGCATCGGCAACTGCTGCTTGAGCTTTTGGAGCCTCGATGAGCAAGGTGACGCAAAAAGTCAGGCACCTCCCCATGCGCCTGGTGATCGGCATTGCGGTGCTATTGCTGACTGCGTGGGGCGCGCTGGCCCTGTGGCACCAGATGCCGCAACATCCAGCGGCTCGCTGGATCGCCACTCTGGCGTGGTCTGCCTCGGGGCTGTCCGTCGCCGTGTCGCTGGCAGGCTTGCTTGAAAGACGGACACGCAGGATCGCCGGATTCGTGTTCGGGGCCGCAACGGCAGCCCTGCTCATGTGGTGGGGAACGCTGCAGCCATCACACCAACGCCCATGGGCTGACGATGTCGCCCAGTTGCTGGAGGCCGGAATCGACGGCAGCCACGTTCACCTGAAAAATGTACGCAACTTCGAGTGGCGCAGCGAAACCGACTACACCCCGCAGTGGGAGAACCGCACATACGATCTGGACCGCTTGCGCAGTGCCGACCTGGTACTTTCCTACTGGATGGGGCCGCACATTGCGCACACACTGGTGTCGTTCGGCTTCGACGGTGGCGAGCGGGTAGTGTTCTCACTGGAAATACGCAAGGAGCGCCACGAGTCCTTCTCGGCGATCGGCGGATTCTTCCGTCAGTTCGAGCAGATCCTGGTAGCCGCCGATGAGCGCGACATTGTGCGTACGCGCAGCAATGCGCGAGGCGAGGACGTTTATCTCTATCGGTTGCAGATGAGTCAGGCGAATGTCCGCGCGTTGTTTCTGGAGTATCTGCACGCGGCCAATGAACTGCGGCGCACACCGCGCTTTTACAACACCTTGACCAGTAACTGCACGACCATCGTATTCGAGCTGGCTCGGCTCATTGCGCCAGCGTTGCCGGCGGACTATCGCCTGCTGCTGTCCGGACACTTTGCGGAATACATCCATGACCTGCACGGATTGACGCCCGGCCATCGCTACGCAGAACTGCAGGCACTGGGGCACATCAACGAACGCGCACTGGCCTCTGACGCATCAGGAGACGACTTCTCGATGTCGATTCGACAAGGTGTGCCCGGCGTGCCGGCCGACGAGGTATCTCCATGAGGTTCCAGCAGTCTTGCCGCATGGCAGTGTGGCTCGTCATTGCCCCGCTGTTGCTGGGGGGCTGCTCGATCCTGCGTGAGTTCGGCCCAGTGGTTGAGGTTCATACACTGGATGCGGGCGAGGCCATCGAACTCAAGCGCGGCGATATCCTGACACGCGGCAAACTCAGCGATGCGACGACCCAGACCATCAGGGTGGCGGCATTGGATGCGCAGGCTTGCGCAAAACCGATCTCAGCGGATTGCGTCGAGGCCCTGGCCGCCGTGACCGGCGTTGCCGCGGATCGACGCCTGGCTGCACTGTCCGAACTGTGGCTGGCGCAGGCTCAGGCCATGAAGCCCGGATCAGAGCAGCAAGCCGCCTGGCTTGAGACCATTCGTTATGCCTATGCCTACCTGTTCTTCGGTGACCATACGCCTGGGGAGCGAGCCTTCGAGGATCGCCAGACGCAAGTGCGGGATTGGTATAACTATGCGGTCGAACGTGCCGCCACCGGGATGTTCGAGGTTCGGCAACAAATGTCTACGCAGTTGCCAGCGCAGACCCGCTGGAACATTGCAGGCTGGGAGCTGCAGCTGGATATGCGCAGCGCGCGCTTGCCGGGCAGTACGGCGGTGCCAGCCGAACTCCTGCCAGCCTCGTCCCTGTCTTTCCGCGGACTGCGCAGCCTCTACCGGCGCGACGGTTTCGGCGCCGAGCTGGTGGCGGTCATGCCGGACGAACCCCTGACTTCCGCCCCCACCCGGGATGGCCATCCAGCGGCCAAACGCAATCAGCAGCCTCTACCCTGGAGCGAGATGCCCGCGCCGTCCATGACGATTCTGCTGCACCCGGACGGAGACGACCTGGACAGCGTGCTGCATACCCGCACTGTCCGTTTGACGGTGCATGACCCCTATGTGGAGTCGGCCATCATGCTGCGCGGGCAGCGCGTACCGCTGGCGGCCAATTTCACCGCCGGCTACGGACTGTGGCTGGCCCGCGCCAACTTCAACCGGCAGTCGCTGCGCAGCCTGCTTGGGCGCGAGGGTGGAATCGACCGTCCGCACGTCTACCTGATGCAGCCCTACGATCCGAACCGACGGATCATCGTCATGCTGCACGGACTGGCCAGTAGCCCGGAAGCCTGGGTGGAACTCGCCAACGAAATCCTGGGCGATGAGGCGCTGCGCCAGCATTACCAAATCTGGCAGGTCTACTACCCGACCAATATGCCGATCGCATTGAACCACGCGATGATTCGCAGGGCGCTCGGGGATACGCTGGCGCATTTCGATCCTTCCGGCCAGGCGCCGGCATCGTCCGACCTTGTACTGGTGGGGCATAGCATGGGCGGGGTCATCGCGCGGTTGATGGTGTCGTCAACCGACCAGTCGCTGGTGCAGCTGGCTGCGGATCGCAGTCGGCTGACGCCGCAGCAGATCAAACGCATAGATCCGATGTTGCGTTTCGAGCCCTTCCCGCATGTCGGCCGCGCCATCTTCATCGCAGCACCGCACCGGGGCACGTCGGTCGCAGGTGGACGCCTGGGGCGCTGGATGGCGGGATTCATTCGCTTCCCCGTTACGGTGCTCGAAGAACTCGCCCACACACTAGCACCCAATGCGGCGGCCAGCAGCCACGAAAGCCTGGGGCATATCCCCAATAGCGTCGACAACCTCGACGAGAACGATCCTTTCGTGCGCGCGGCAGCGGACTTTCCCATCTCTGCCCAGGTGAACTATCACTCGATCGTGGCCCAGGCTGACCCCGAAGTGGCCCTCGTTGATTCCGATGACGGCCTCGTGCCTTACCGCAGCGCCCACCTTCCCGGGGCGCAATCCGAGAAAATCATCATTTCAGGACACAGCGTGCAACAGAGCGCGGCGGCAGTGCTGGAAATCCAGCGCATTCTGAGAGAGGACATTGCTCTGCGGGAAGCGCATTTCATGCAGCCATAGACAACTGCCATCTGCTGTACGCAGCCGAGCTGATTTGGGCAAGCTTCTATCTTTCAGATGGGCGTAGTGCACTCCTCTGTAATGCGTAGGTCGTAGGTTCGATTCCTATTTCCGGCACCAGATTTAAGCTAACAAGCTGTAAGAAAGTATCGAAAAATCAAGGGGTTGGCCGGGTTCCCGTCCAGCCCCTTTTTTCATGCCCTCCCGGTCCGTCCCGGTGTTAGTGCCGACCCAAAACTGACCATCTGGGGGTGCGGACGAAAACTTGGACTACCAGGAGGTAGTTCATGTATTCCTACGAAGATCGAATTCGAGCGGTTGAGCTCTATATCAAGCTGGGCAGGCGCGTCAGGCCCACGATCCGCCAGCTGGGTTATCCAACAAAGAATTCTCTGAAGGGCTGGTACAACGAATACCAGCAGAAGCTCGACTTGCCAGCGGGCTATGCGGGCCGGAGACCCAAGTTCTCGAAGGAACAGAAGGCGGCAGCTATCGAGCATTACCTCGCTCACGACCGCTGCATTGCGGCCACCATGAGGGCACTGGGCTACCCCTGCAGAGGGACGCTAACCGCTTGGATTCGCGAGGCCCTTCCTGAAGCCAGAAGGCGTGTCGTCGGCAGTACGGTGCGACGAAGGTATTCCGGGGAGCTGATGCAAGCAGGAGTCATGGAACTCTGCACTCGCGAGGAAAGTGCCCAGGCTGTAGCCGACAAGTTCGGCGTGTGCCGGCCAACGCTGTACAACTGGAAGAACCAACTTCTGGGACGTGAAGCACCCGCATCCATGAAACGTACCAATCCATCTTCGCCTTCGCAGGAGCGCGATGAGCTCGAGCGCCAGGTTGAGTCCCTGCGCCGCGAAGTCAGGCAACTGCGCCTCGAGCAGGATCTTTTGAACAAGGCCAACGAACTGTTAAAAAAAGGCCTGGGCGTCGACCTGCAGCTCCTGTCCAACCGGGAGAAGACACTGCTGATTGACGCCCTCAGGGAGCACTATGGCCTGCCAGAGCTCCTTGCACAGTTGGATCTTGCGCGCAGTTCGTATTTCTATCACCGGGCCCGCGCAGCGGTGGGCGACAAGTACCTGAAGGTTCGGCAATCCATCACCGACATCTTTGAGTCGAACCACCGCTGCTATGGCTACCGCAGGCTGCAGGCATCTCTGACCAGGCAGGACGTCACGATCTCAGAGAAGGTTGTACAGCGGTTGATGAAGCAGGAAAGCCTGGTTGTTCCAAGGCCCAGAAAGCGCCGCTATGCGTCTTACCTTGGCGAAATCAGCCCAGCGCCTGAGAACCTCATCGATCGCGACTTCCAGGCCGCGGTGCCCAACGCGAAATGGCTCACGGACATCACGGAGTTCCAGATCCCGGCTGGCAAGGTGTACCTCTCGCCCATCATCGACTGCTTCGACGGAATGGTCGTCAGCTGGACCATTGGGACCAGTCCGGACGCGGAGTTGGTCAACACGATGCTGGACGCAGCCATCGAGACGTTGGCCGACACGGCTGATCGTCCCGTGGTCCACTCCGATCGGGGCGGCCACTACCGCTGGCCGGGTTGGCTCTCAAGAATGAGCAACGCGAACTTCATCCGCTCGATGTCTCGCAAAGCATGCTCACCTGATAACGCTGCCTGCGAAGGCTTCTTCGGTCGGCTGAAGAATGAGCTGTTCTATCCTCGGGACTGGAAGACCGCCACCATTGAGCAGTTCGTCGAGGCGGTCGACTCGTACATCCGCTGGTACAACGAGAAGCGGATCAAGATCGCACCCGTATTCTTGTCAGCGGTGACAGCGCAGGCGGCGGCCTCGCGGCGGCGCTGGCATTGCTCGCGCGCGATAGGGGTAAGTATGCGATCGCCTACCAGCATCTGGTCTTCCCAATGATCGATGACCGCACGGCGATTGATCCCGACGTATCACCCTATGCAGGGGAGTTCATCTGGACGCAGGCCTCAGATCTGTATGGCTGGACATCATTGCTCAATTGCGCGCCCGGCTCGCGCGAGGTGTCCTGCTACGCCGCTGCGGCACGGGCAGAAGATCTTGCGGGATTGCCACCCACATTCATCATGTGCGGGGCACTAGACCTATTCCTTGAGGAGAGCCTCGAATATGCCCGACGGTTAATGCGGGCTGGGGTGCCCGTCGAAATGCACATCTACCCTGGCGCTCCACACGGGTTTCAGATGGTGCAGACAGCAGTGGTGAGCCAACAGGCAGTTCGCGACTCCACGGCAGCGTTGTCAAAAGCATTACGAGGGACGAGACACGAATGAGCGGTGATCCGCTGCTCATTCGGCGCAAATGCGATCAGCATGGATTTCTTTGAAACTGGTCGTTTTGCGTCGTATTGACGCGCAGAAGCGGCGCTCCGCACTAGTAGCTATAGTGCGGCGCCCTTTCGCCTTGGGAAGGCGTGGCGACGGTGGCGAAACATTGTCTTAAGAAGGCGACAGTCATCAGGGCGGCCTCTACGTCGGTTTGTCGCTATATTGCGTTTGCTCAAGGAAATCCACAATCCGTTCGTGGTAGTCCTGTCGATGACTCGGACGTCCACTGCCCGCCAAGGAATGCGTGCCCCCAGGGTAAAGGACCATCGTGGCGTCGGCCTTGCCACTGCGCACTAGAGCGGATTTCACCCGTTGGGTGCTGGCCCGGCTGCGCCACCATCGCTTCGACACCGTCGCCCAGGTCGATGCAGCCATCACCGAACTGCTATCGAGCGTGAACGACCGGCCGTTTCAGAAGCTGCCCGGCAGCCGCGCCAGCGTGTTCGCCGAACTGGATGCGCCGACACTGATGTCGCTGCCGCGCCAACCCTATGAGCTTGCCCGCTTCAAGACGGTGAAGGTCCACATCGACTACCACGTCGAGATGGAGGGCCACCGCTACAGCGTGCCGCATGCGCTCGTCGGCCAGGCCCTGGAGGCGCGCCTCACCCGCCACGGCGTGGAGTTGCTGCTGCGCGGCCAGCGCGTGGCCGCCCACGCTCGCAACGAGCGCCGCGGCGGCTACACCACGGTGGAGGCCCACATGCCTGCTGCCCACCGCGCCCACCTGGAGTGGACGCCTCAGCGGCTGATCGATTGGGGCCAACGCATCGGCATGGCATGCGGCGAACTCATCACCCGGCTGCTGCAGACCTACAAGCATCCCGAACACGGCTACCGCTCCTGCCTGGGACTGCTGAACCTGTCGCGCCGATATGGCGAGGCACGGCTGGAGGCGGCCTGCGAACGGGCCCTCGCTCTGGGTGCCTTCCGCTACCACCATGTGCGCGACCTGCTGGCCAACAACCGTGACCAGGTGCCGCTGGATGCCGAAGCCGAATGGACCAGTCCGACGCACGCCAACCTGCGCGGACCGGGCTACTACCAGTGAGGACGACCGACCTCACCAGCCCAGAGCCCACCATGAACCCATCCAATCCATTGCACCCACACGCCATGCTCAACAACGCCACCCTGACCCAACTGCGCGCGCTCAAACTGCAGGGCTTCGCCGACGCCTTGCAGCAGCAGCAAGAACAGGCCGACTGCCTGAACCTGTCGTTCGACGAGCGACTGGCCCTGCTGGTCGAGCGCGAGGTCTACGCCCGAGGCGACCGCAAGCGGGCTCGGCTGCTGCAGCGTGCCCAGCTGAAGTACCCCACGGCCACCTTGGAGGACGCCAGCTTCGAGACGGTGCGCGGCATCGACAGGTCCACCTTGATGGGCGTCGCACTGTCGACCTGGATCGAGCGGGGCGAGACGCTGACCTTCGCCGGCGCCACCGGGCTGGGCAAGACGTGGCTGGCCTGCGCGCTGGCCCAGTACGCCTGTCGCCAGGGACACTCGGCGCTGTACCTGAGGGTGCCACGTCTGGCCGAGGAGCTTCGCATCCTCCACGGCGCAGGCACCTTCCGACGTTGGCTCGAGCAGCTTGCCAAGGTCGACGTGTTGATCCTGGACGATTGGGGGACGGGTCCGATGGACAGTGTCACCCGGGGTGACCTGCTGGAGGTCATTGATGACCGGGTAGGCCACCGCGCGACGATCATCACGCACCAGTTGCCCATCGAGCATTGGCACGCCTGGCTGGGCGACGCCACGATCGCCGACGCCATCCTCGACCGATTGATGCAAAGCTGCCGGCGCTTCAATCTCGAGGGCGAGTCGCGTCGCACCGGCAAGGCCGCGCGGGCGGCAGCCAAGTCAACAAGGGCAGTTCAGGAGGCCAGCCAATGATCTGAGCGAACCTGACCGCCCCTAAACTCTGCCCCCTGCGCAGCACCGCCATCGACCTGGGCGGTCACGATCACCGAAACGCGTGGTCACGTTGCCGAAATGACGCCGAATTCACCGCTCGGCGTGCCGGTCACGATGGACCGAAATGGGCGGTCACGTTCGCCGAAATACGCATTTTCTACCTGCGGCCTCCCATGGACGTGGAGATCGACCCGAAGACCGGGATCCTCCATGCCTACGCGAAGATCTTCGACAACTCCTGGTATCCCCACTCCCCAGGGTTTTTGCCCACGGCAGTGGTGGGTGCATCCCCGCTGGGAAAGGGATCAGCGGTGGTTGGGGTGGAGCACGGAGGCCGTTACCACGCTGCCTTGCGCCTGAAGCCTGAAGACGTGGCTGAGCTGAACCGGGTCGGGCGCGACGCTACCGGGGATCGAATCTTTTTCAAGGTCCTGAAGGGCGGCCTTCAGCCCAACGGCCTGCCAGACATCGTTCTCCAAGTCGACCGTTTGGAGATCGGCTACAAAAACCAGGTCATCGGCATTACCCCATCCAAAGACAAGGACGCTTGAATGAAGCCACAGACGAAGTTTGCCGCAGCCCTGGGGGTGCAGCCGGGTTGCCCCGTGCAGGTCACGTAAGGAACTGGCGCAAGCGCCGAGCTGCTGGGCCACTCCCAGCGATAGGGGTTGTTCGTCTTCCCCACCAGGTCGGATGCGCAGGCCTGGCGACAAACCGCCATGGATGTGCCCCCACCGGTCCAGTTGTAGTCGCAGTAGTGCATACCCGCGTAACCCTTCGGGCGCAACTTGACAGGTCGGTTGCGCTTGGGCTGTTCCCATCAGATCAACGACAGATACGGATTGTTTGGAGGCACCTCCGTAAACAACAAATGGGGGTCTTGCAAAAGGTAGCCATGCAGGCGCCGTGATTTTCGCGGACCTGTCACTTCGCTGGCCCAGATGTTCAAGCCGTTGGGATGCTTGCGATGCAACTGCACCCGCTCGAAGCGCTTTTGCACCCATTGCCAATCTTGTTGGCTCTCCTGCTTTGCCAGCATGCCCACTTGTGGGTGTTCTTGTGCGTACCGCTGGAACACGCCAGGGCTGACCAGATACGCGGTGTCGCTCACGGTATGCACGAGCGCCTTCGCATCATTGATGATGAGCTTGCGTAAAGCGATACCCTGGCGCAGCCACTCCATGAAATGCTCACCGGATGGCCGTGCGCTTAAGGGTGGCGGTGCAGCTATGGCCGTGGATACAGGCGACGTTGGCGAGGTCACAGCCATAGTCGGCATAGGAGCCTCGGAGCGTGCGGCAGATGTGTTGGCTGTATCGGCCTGCTCATTGTGAGAAACGTCGGGCGGATCGCCCATGCCTACCATAGCTAACATGTCTTCCATGGCATCGGGCATGGCCGGGGAAGCGGGCGGGGGAGCCTGGGCAGCGATGTCGCCGCTTTCCTCCCAACGCTTCGGCTCCTGACCCTCGGCGGCTGGCTTTGTCGCGATCGCGGCCGGGGGTACGAAAGCATCGGTATCTTTGGCTGCAGGCGCTACGTCGATTACCACGGTGCCAGCGAACGGTGTCGGCCGCTGGCCAGATTCCCAGATCAGCGCAGGAGCGATGCGCAGCAGCGTGAACGAGTGAGACCAGCCGCTGGGGCTGGTCACGGTCGCCCGCCAGACCGCCTTGTCGTCCGGTGTGGGCTGCAACATACCGTGGTCCTGCAGCACATTGAACACCGCCGTGTTGTTCGCCGGGATGCCATCGATGCCCTGGGATAGCAGGTGCGCACGCAGCTTGTCGGAGACCGTCTTGCTCACCAGCCACAGCGCGTCCTCGGTGAGCCAGCCATCGGAGGCCTCGGGCTGGTTCAGTTTCAACTCTTCCTTGAGCAGATAGCGCAGCCCGTCGAGTAGCTTGCGTTGCAGCGCATGCTTGGGTGCGGCCATGGCGCGCGCCGGATCGCCGCCCAGCTCCTGCGCTACCGAGGCACGGTCGGCTTGCACGACAAGCTCGCCCAGTATCCCGGCGTGCTCGTACTGGCCAGCCAGGACGTAGAGCAGCGGCGCCCATAGCGCCGGATAGCCACTGAGCCAGTCCAGGACTTGGCGGTCAAGCAGCTGGCGGTAGAGCAAGCCTGTCGCGGCACTGTGCAGGCGATACTCGCGATCGTCGCGGTAGCGGAAGCGGTACGGCTGGTGCAACGGGCCGTGCCAGGGATGCCAGGTGTTGCCGTCGGCCAGTTCGACGTGCAGATCGACCGCGATCTTGCCGATGTCGTGCAGCAGAGCGGCATAGGCGACGGCGGCCGTCCAGGCTTCGGCTTGCGCGGCCTGGTTCTCAGGGCTGGCGCCGATGGGCAGCAGATGGGACTGTCGCAGCTTGAGGCTATAGGCGACGATCTCCAGGCCGTGGTCCAGCATGCCGCCCGGGTAGGCATGGTGGTGGTTTTCGGAGGCGGGGAACTGCTGGACCAGCTCGGCGTAGCGCTCCAGCGGTGCGCGGTATAGGGTGGCGAACTGCCTGCGCGACAGCGACGTGCGCTGCCAGATGTGTTCCAGCAGTTTCTGCCGGCGCGGTGTTGCCAGCAGCGCTGCGGCGGCTTCTGGCCGCAGCAGCCCTTTCGGGAGATCGATGGCAGGTGCTGGCGACGGAGCGGGGGCGACAGAGACCCTTTTTCGCTGGAACAAGGAGAGCATGTAGGTGTCCTGTTGGCGGGCCGGCCGGGAGGCCTTTTCGCCTTTTCAGGTAGGGCCTTTCCCCTTGCGCCCCATTCCCTTGCCCTTTCGGCCCTTTGGCCTTTAACCATTTGGGTATAGGACGCCGGGCATCGATCGTCCATCGCCAATGCGGGGTGCGGGCGGTCGGATTGATGCATGAAGGCTCGCTATTCCCGGCCTACGATGGGCGATTCTTGGACGGGAGAACGCCATGAGGCATCACATTGACAAGGTAAGGAATATTCCTTACCATAGAGGCATCTCTATCAGGAGAACGGCCATGCCTGTCATTCATGAAGTTGCCACACTGACCTCCAAGGGCCAGATCACTCTGCCCAAGCCCATCCGGCAAGCGCTCGGTGTCGATGCCGGCGGCAAAGTCGCATTTGACCTGCGTGACGGCGAAGTCGTCGTGACCCGTGCCGACGCCGAGCACGAGGACCCCGCCATCGGTGCGTTTCTGAGCCTGCTGGCCCGCGACATCGAGGCTGGCCGGAACGTCCAAGGCCTGCCCGAGGATCTGGCTCGCGCCATGCTGAAGCACGCGGGGCACGGCGTGAAGCTGGACGAGGAAATCGACGGGGAAGTGGCGCTCTGATGCAACGGCATGGCTGGACGCTGCTATTCCATGACTGCGTGATCGAGCAGTTGCAGAAGTTGCATGCAGCCGCCCGGCGCGCGCAGGAGAACGATCCGAATGGCTTCGAGTCCAACGCCAACGTCAAGCTCTTCCGGGCCTTGAGTCAGTTGATGCTGGATGTGGTGCCGAGTGATCCGGCGCGCGACGAATACCGCCAGGGCAATACCTTGGGGCCGGCCCACCGCCACTGGCGACGGGCCAAGATCGGAAGGCGGTTCCGGCTGTTCTTCCGGTACGACTCCAAGGCGAAGATCATCGTTTACGCCTGGGTCAACGATGAGCAGACATTGCGGTCGTCGGGCAGCAAGTCAGACCCCTACGCCGTTTTTGAGAAGATGTTGGGGCGGGGAAATCCGCCGGACGACTGGAACGCATTGGTACTGGCAAGCAAGCAGGATTGGAGCAAACTGAAGTAGGCATCCCCCATGTAGCAGGAGACGACCATGAGCACGACAACACGCATCAGCACCGCAGAACGGCTTGGCCGCAGCGTCGGCCGCGGGTGGCGGGCCTATGCCCGCAGCGAACGGCGAGTGTCGAACTGGCTGGTTTCCAAGGGTGTGCCGGTGGCTGGTGCCACCGCGCTGCTGTGGTTGGTCAAGTTGGCCGTGCTCGGTGTGCTCCTGTACACCACTTTCTGGCTGGCTCTGCTGCTGGTGTTCGCAATAGCTGCCGCTTGGATGGCCCGCAATGCTGATCTGGATCACGAGTTACCCGAGCCGGAATGGAGAAACGGGCCTGCGGGATTTGGCCTGTACACCTATGACGGCTTTCGCGTTGATCCACATGTCGAGGATGATTAGCAGCACTCACTTTTTCGACACGGCGTTGAGCGCAATACCTCCTCCTTTACCCCCTGCAGCCTTGGCATCTCCCGTGGCTCCAGCGAGGCCTTGAAGGACGTTGCCGGCGCGAACGCCTGCCCAAGCCAAGGCCATGACCCAGAAGGTGGGCATTACGATGAACATTGTGCCCATGACGAAGTTCAGGAGCATGTCGCCGAACGCATTGTTCAACCCGACCAGTGGATCAAAGTTGTTGTGCGGCCGGTTCCAGCCCCAGCCCCACCCATAGAGCGCGTCGAGGATAGTGCTGTCGATCCAGCGTGCGAGCTGGAACCAAAAATCCACGAAGAACAGCGCGAATTGCACGACGCTGACGGTAACGACCGTCTTCAGGTCATAGGTGCCAATGACCAGCACGAGCGGGATGCAGATGACCAGCGCCATCTTGAGCAAGGCGAGCACCATGGGCAGCGCCTGGCGAACGACGTCCATGGCAGGGAACGCTGCGATTCCCCCGACTGCCATTCCTACGTCGCCGGCCGCGCGCGTGATGACGTTCGGCAAGGTCTTGTCGATCTGGCCACCGTAGTCCGTATAGACGCTCCCCTGGTTCAGTTTCTGCTGTCTCGGTGAAGCGATGGTGCGGATCACGGAGTCGTCCACCTCGGCGCGGCTCAGAAACCCGGCCCAGCCCGCCACCCGCGTGAGCAGATTTGGGTCCACTTGGCCCAACAGCCGCGCGCGCAAGCCATTGCTGCCGTCGGCCCACCATTGCCTGCAGGTCGGATAGCCACCGCCGCTGGACACTTGGGCCAGCCCAGCATCACGGTCACTGTCGTAAGGCCAGTCATCGCGTGGCGTGCTCGACCGATAGTTGTCGTAGTAGCCGGCCGTGTCCGTGAAAAAGCGGGAGCCAATCCAGGTCACGTCGTGCATCTGCGCCTCATCGAGGTTCGGGCGCTGCATGAACAGCTTGGCGCGGGCCGGCCCGTAGCAGTCGTGCGTGAAATCCGCGACCTCCTGAGCCAAAACCGGGTCGTCGATGCGCGTGGCGTCGATCTCCATCCGCATCTGCCGCAAATCAGTGCCGCAAGGGATCGCCGCCACGGAAGCTCCCGTGACCGCACGCGAGAGCGCGTGCATGAAGGCCCACCACACCGGCAGCTTGGCGCTCTGGTTGTTGAGCGTCGAGAAGGACTGCGACCAGCCCGTGCCGGTAGGCTGCGGCACGCTGACCTGGCACTGCGCCGAGCGCGAGCTGTCGTACTGGATGGTGTTGAGGTCCACGTCGATGAACGGAATGCCAGCGAACATCACCACCACGATGGCGACGAACACCCGGTTCTCAATGCGCGCAGCCGACAGCACGCCCTTGTTGCCCTCGTCCGCGCCTTCCGCGCGTGCCTTGAGCCATTCCTGCACGATGATCGCCACGAAAGGCAACGCGAATACCCCGCTGGACACCAGCACGGCCCAGATTCCGTTATGGACGATCCAGGAGACTAGGGTGAGGTAGTACTCCAGGTAGTCGGTCGTAAAAAGCGTCATTGCCTGAATCTCCCCTCAGCCCTGCATCAGCAGGCTGGCTTCCAGCGCTACGATTGCGATGACGCCAGCGATCTCGCTGCGCACCAGGCGGCGCCGTGCCTGCCCATCCGCGCCGTTCTGGGCCTCGCGCGCCAGCAACCGGCGGCGCATCCAGACCCATCCATAGGCTGTCGCGCCGTACAGGCACAGCCGCCACACCAGGAAGTAGCCCGCAGTGGCGGCCAGCCACTGCTCCCAGCCGTCAACGCTGCCGACCAGGTAGATGCCGACGACGTTGGCCCCCACGGCAGCCGCGATGATCACCACCGTCCATAGCAGCGCCTTCACCGCGTGCCGGCTGAACAGCCGGCCCAGCCAGTTCGCGCGCGGACTCATGGCCGGCCTCCCGGGTTGCCCTTCTGCAACTGGTCGAGGCGGTCGGGCACCGGGTCCCCCTCATAGACGCCGCGCGAACCCGCCGCGCGCGTACCGTGGCGCTGGATGATGGCCATCGGCGAGTTGTTGGCCAGCTCGCGGCGCAGCTCCAGCTCGGTCTTGAGGTTGCGGATCTCGCGGTCGAGCGTGTCGCTCTCGTGGTTCACCGCCTCGACCGCCAACTGGTTGGCCGCCACGTTGGGTTCCTTCTTGCCCGTCAGCAGGGTCCGCTGGAGCAGCAATGCTTTCTCCAGCACCGACGAGAGCGCGACCTCGGACGCTAGGCGTCGCGCGAGCAGGTCCTGGTCCGGCTCGTCGCGCAGTGCCTCGATCACGCCGCGCGTGATCGGCAGCGACGTGCTGCCGGCCTCGCGCAGGTTCTCGAAGGTCGTGTTGCGCGTCCCCGAGATCAGCTCCTGCAAGGTTTCCAGCTTCACCTCGTATTCTTCCTGGATCAGCGGCGTCAGTCCGACGCCGGGCACCGTCTCGGTCTTGGTGCAGGCATCGCAGGTGCGCTGCTCCTGCTCCCCGAGGACCCGTGTGGCCCATTCGATCGCCTGCTGCGGCGAGGTCCAGGTCTGGCACGACAGGCTCACGCAACTGGCTGATGCGATGGATGACGTGTCGGTCACGCCACGGCCGTTGACCAGGTTGTAGCCCGCGCGAGTGACATCGCCGACCACCCGAATAGCCGGCTGGCCTGCGCCACCGGCATTGCTGCCGCCCACCCAGGGCACGCCATCATTGCCCCGGCGCGTCTCGGCCTGCTCGATGGCCGACACGGCGTCCGTGCTCGACACCGCATCGCGCAGCGCCATGCCTTCGGCCATCTGGCTCCAGCCAAGCTGGCCGCCCGCCATCTCGGCCATCTTCTCGGCCATGGCGCGGCACGTCAGCTTGGAACGGTCGAAATCCAGCCGCGCTTGCAGCACGCCATTCGTGAGCAAGTTGTACAAACCGGGATCGGCGCGTTGGATGATCAGCGCCGGCAGGGATGCCACGGCACTCGTGGCGCTCTGGATCACGTTACCCATGATCTGCTGGAAACCATTCGTGATGCCATTGAGCTGATTGCGCAGGGTGGTCTGAAGGCTCATGTCACCGCAGATCAGGTTGCTGTTCCACCCCACGCCGACCCCGATCGAACGCATGCCGGCGGCGCGGCCCATGGACACTGCGCTGCCGCCGCCGATCGAGTACATGACGTCATCGCCGACGACGGGGCCGCTGTTCTGGTATCCGGCCTGTGCCCATGCCAGGCCGCAGCCCAGGGCGAGCGCGCCGGCCAGTGCCGTCGGACGCAGCAGGCGGTACGCCCTGGTGGAGAGATTCGTCGGTTCAGGACGCTTCATCGTGGCACCTCAGAGGAAATCAACGCTGCCAAGAAACACCTGCCCACGGCGTTCACAGCACGCATAGGGCCGCCACAGCGCCCACGCGTAATCGCCTTGCTGGGCCTGTGTCAGGGAGCCGTTGCGCGGGAAGACCGAGCATGACGATGACAGGACGGGTGTGAGTTCCTGCCACTTGCCCGTCGAGGCGTCGCCTTCGACCAGCTCGCCAGCCGGCCAGTAGCCATCACGGGCGTTGGCGAGCAGCGGCTGGTACACGTGCAACTGCCCGCGGCGAGTGACGACATCGCCCGCACGCTGGGCCACCACGGCACCAGCCTTGTGGTCGTCTGTCTGATGCAGGAAGCCGCCGCGCGGATACACGTTGCCCCAGAGGTTCAACGTCGAGCGCACGCCGATCTCGCGCGTCCCGGGGATCAGTGCCTCCGGGTAGGCCATCTCGGGCACGTTGTAGCGCCAGGCCAGCGTGTCCAAGGTGCTGAGCAGATACGGCATGAACGCCGTGCCCGCGCCCTCGCAGAAGTAGCCCGATGAGGAGACGAACTGGTTGAATACCTCGACGCCGGGATGCCCGATGACATCCGCGTTCTTGAATTTGGCGAGGTTGTTCTCGTGGTCTTCGTTGGTGGTGCCGTCACCACCGGCCTGAGCTGAAGGATTGGGCGTGCTCATCGCCCGAACCTCGGCCCAGGGGTTTTCTCCGGTATTGCTGTAGCTGGAGACGACCGCATCCGGGATGTAGTGGCGCACTTTGACCGACGTGCGCACCGTGCAGCCGGTCCAGGTGCAGTACAGCCAGTAGCAGATCCCGACGACGCGGTATTCGAGGCAGTCTGGCGATGCCACCGAGCCGACGATGGTTGCGGTGTTGAGCGCATAGCTGCCCGTGGCGCTGAGCAGCAGCACGGATGCCACGCCAGCACGCAAGCGGCGCATCAGGTCGAATGGGCGGGTCACGGCTGGGCCCTCCGGTGCTGCTCGATGCGCGCGACAGCGCGGGCCACATCGGGTTCGCCATAGACGACGTAGCGTTGATCCACCACGACGGCCGGGATGCTGGTGATGCCCAGGCTCCATGCGTCGGCAACGCCCTGGTAGGCGGAAGCGATGCGGCGTTGGAGGTCGGTGCCGCCGCTGTTCAGCCGACGCTTGACGAGGGCGGTCGCCTGTTCGGGTTCGGCGGGCAGTTCCGCAGAAAGCTCCGCTTCAATCCGGTACGCTTCGTCCAGCTCGATCAGCCGCTCGCCGCCCATGGTCTTGACCGGATGGCGGCTGTCGGTGATGACCAGCACATCGGCAGCGAATGTGGCCGGACTGAAGACACCCAAGGACACCGGCAGTACAACGGCCAGGCCAAGGGCTCGCCAGCTTGGAGCGGACCTGGGAAAAGATGCTGGCATGACGCGTGCCCCGGAAGTTGATCAGGGCCATAGTCAAACGCCGAACCCGGTCCGGCCCCCACAAACAATGCGCATCGCGGACACCCCGCATACCTGCTTGCTTCTCGGCAAGGAAGAAGCGGAGGCCGAAGCCCCCGCTGTGATCAATGAAGCGATGTGCTACAGCAGGCCGTGCTCCGCGAAGGAGTACGGAATTCCCTGGCCGACGATGATGTGATCCAGTACCCGAACATCGATCAGCGCCAGCGCGGCCTGCAGTTGCTGGGTCAGCGCGCGGTCGGCGCTCGACGGCTCAGTGGCTCCCGAGGGATGCTGGTGCGAAAGAATGACCGCGGCGGCATTCAGCTCCAAAGCACGCTGCACGATGACACGCGCGTGCACCGTGGCCGAATTGATCGTGCCTCTGAACATCGGCTCGTAGGCCAGCACCTGGTGCAGGCTGTCCATGAACACAACGACGAATACTTCGTTGGGCTCGGCGACCAGTTTCAGACGCAGGTAGTCCCGCACGGCTGCTGGCCGGTCGAGCCGGGGGCCGGCTTTGAAAACCCGCTGTTCCAGCAGCGCGATGGCTTGCTGGATGATCCAGTCTTCGTGCTGGGCTGCGACGACGGAAAGCGACTCCACGCAGGAGTCATTGACGACGAAAGACATGACGAACCTCCGGGTGATGAGATCGGAGGCGCATGCCCAGGGAGGGCAAGCCCTCCTGGGGATGGGAACAACGGAACATGATGCATCCACCACCGCGGGTGCGGTGATCGTTCGCGGCCAGGATGCGAGGCGAACGGGTAGCGATCAGCGCAGAGGACTGCGCCGTAGCCTCAAGGACCGCAGGCTACCTGGGCATGTCGCCGACAACGTCGGCAGGCATTTCGGTGGTCGGTGCGGCGGCCGAGTCGTCAGCCGACAGCATGTCCATGGCCGAAAGCAAGGAGTCGCCCTCGATCGGCCCTTGCAGTAGGATTGCCTGACCGGTCTGGCGATCATGCAGCCGGATAGATGGCGTGGCGGTCACGCCGCCCTTCGTGGCTTCCTCGGCCTGGGCGCGGATCACCGCATCCGGCCGCTTGCTTGCCAGACAGTGCTCGATGGCGGGCGTAAGGTCTGGATAGCTCAGGCCGTCGGGCAAGCCCTGGCCGTCGCTGCGTGTATGGGCATAGACCCATTCGATGGCCCGCCAGAAGGCAGCTTGCCCGCCGACCTCAGCGGCGCATTCGGCCAGGCGTGCTTCGGCGGACGCGGCCGGCTCATGCGCGGCCAGCGGCTGGTGATGCCATTGCAAGGCAACGTCGGTATTGGCTCCCACCCACTGCTTGAGCCTCGGAAAATAATCCCGGCAGAACGGGCATTCCAGGTCGGCATAGAGCGTCAGCGTAAAGCGGCCGTCCTGGTTGCCCATCTGCCACGGCGGCCCCGCCGCCTGCGCAGCGCTGTGCGGGGCGGACGACTGCGTTAAGGATTCGCCGGACGACTGGAACACGAGCCAGATCAGCAGTAGCGCGACCAGCGTAGCGGCCGAGACCCAGATCCAGCGCTTCCGCGAGCGATGGCGACGGAACGCCTGCACTTGCATCGGAATGAAGGGACGTTTCGGCTCCATGGCGTTCTCCGGCTATTGCGGCAGGTCCAGGGCCGGCGACTCGATGCCGCGTGCCTGGTCGATGTTCTCGGCCACCTTGAAGGCCGCCTCCAGTTCGGTGATGCCGTACTGCTGCATGAGCTGGTAGCGTTCGGCCTTCTCCTCGGGTTCGGTCTGCGCGAGTGCGAGGTAGAGGCTTGGCGGTACGGCCCGAAACAGCACCTCCATCGACTTCGACAGGATCACGCCTTCGGTGAATTTCCCTGCTTCCTTGCGTGCGGAAAGCATCAACGCCTTCTGCGCGGGCGAGAGTTCGCGAAAGCGCGCGATCTTCTCCACCTCGTCCGGCGGCATCGACAGGCAGATCCACCACTCGATCATGTTGAGCATGGGTTCTGCGGCACGGGGCAGATCGTCAATGTTCTGCGTCGCGAGCCAGAACCACGCGCCCAACTTGCGCCACATCTTCGTGATCTTCACGACGTAGGGCGCGAGCAACGGGTTCTTGGTGATGATGTGGCCTTCGTCGGTCACATTGACGATCGGTCGGCCCAGATACTGGTCGCGCTCGGCGATGTTGTTCACCGTGCTGATCAGGCTGATGTACGCGATGGAGAGCTGCGCGTTGTAGCCCTCGCGAGCATAGGTCGCGAGATCCACCAGAGTGATGTCGGCCTCGGGCCAAGGGGAACCGTCCCGATCGAACATCTCGCCATCCGTGCCCTGGCAGAACATGTCCATTGCGTCCGCCATCTCCAGCAGCCGCACGCGCCGCATCTCTGGCAGCGTGCTGTCGTTGCCCCGCGCGCGCAACGCATCACGCACATCACGCGTGAGCACCGTGCGCCTCTTGGCCACGCAGCGCTCGGCAGCATCCAGAATGCACTGGCGGATCAGCGAGCGGTCGGCCCGCGTCATGCGGGCTTCTTCCTTGTCTTCCCCACCTGTGATCATCAACCGCGCGGTGATCTCCAACTCGCCCAGTACGTCGCGTTGCTCGTCCGGCTCCATGGCCGAGGCATCGGGTGGCAGCTCTTCGTCCAGCGCATCGGCATCGAGCGTTTGCACGTCGCTGGGTGTCTCGATCAGCCGGCGCGCATCGGCAAACGGCGCCAGGGTCACGCCCGAGCCAGGGGCCAGCTTCACGCGGTTGACCGTCAGACCCAAACGCCTGGCAAATTCGCTGAACAAACCGAAGCTGTTGCCAGCCTCCACGATGAAGAGCCGCGGCCGGTAGATGGCCGTGACCTGGTTCAGCAGGTTGTTGAGCGTGGCGCTTTTGCCCGAGCCGGTTGGGCCGAACAGGAACAGATGGGCATTCATCTGTCGGTCCAGGCGGTTGAGCGGGTCGAAAGTGATCGGGCCGCCGCCGCGGTTGAACATCGTGATGCCGGGGTGCCCGGTGCCCTGAGCACGGCCCCATACCGGCGACAGATTCGCCGCGTGCTGGGCGAACATGAGTTGCGTGTACCACTTGCGCCGGTCTTGGCTGGGGTTGTAGCAGCACGGCAGCCAGCGCAGGTAGCTGTTGAGCGGCGCCACCTCGTCGTCCTCGCGCACCGGCTGCAAGCCGGCGTTGAGCATCACGTTCGCCAGATCCAGCCCGCGACGGTTCAGCTCGGCTTCGTCACGCCCGCGCAGGTAGAACGCCAGCGTGCCCCGGTAGAGCTTGTGCGCGCTGCCGATGAGCGAACGGGCCTCGTGCACATCCTTGAGCGTCTGCTCGGATGCCAGGGTTTCGCCCACGGCCTTCTTCGCCAGGTGATTCAAATCCGATTCGAGGACATCCTGCGGTGTGGCGACCATCGTCAGGCACATCAAGGTGTCTTCGGGCATCTGGTCGAACAGCGTGTTGATCGCATCGCCCTTGCGGGTCTCTCCGGTCAGATGCCCGGCGCCGGGTGGCATCCGTAGCCGGTCGGTGATCAGCACGCGGTGCGGCATGCCGTCGAAGGTCCAGGTACCGCGCGCTACGTCGGAGCGCGGTTGCCCAAAGAACAACCGTTGGCTGAAATCCCGTCCGCTCGCCAGTTCGATCTCGCCGTCTTCGGTCTCATCGGGATAGCGTGCCAACGCATAGAAGCGCTCGCGGTCCTCGACCGCAGGCCCGAGCAACGCGGGATTGGGGTTGAACCACCGCAGCAGCCAGTCGTGAACGTCGGTTGCGACCATACGCCGGGCCTGAATACCGGCGTTGGCCAAGCCACCACACAGGCGATCGCAGACGATATTGAGCATCTGCTCCGGCGTCTGGCCACGGCGGCTCGCCTGTCCGCTGGAACGCCGATAGACCACCATCCGTACACGCCGGCTTTGGCCGCGCCAGCGCAGGCGCGTGACCACGGTGTCCTCGAACAGGCCACCCGGCTTGGCCACCGCGCGCAGGTGATGACCGAAAAAGCGCAGGTAGAACTCGGTGAAAGCTGTATCGCGTGCGCGCGGCTGCACGTAGTCGCGCAGGGTCTGCATGTACTGGTCGAAGCTGGCCTCGTCCTGGGCGTAGAGCTGGAGTACCCAGGGGTGCTCGTCCAATTCATCGAAGCTGTCTTGCAGCGCATTCTCCAGGGCATCCCGGGCATGTGCGAGCCAGCCGGGTTCCCGGCCCTCGGTGCCCAGCGGCACCAACTCGTAGAAGGCCGCGACCGATTGCCCGTCCTCCAGCAGCATGGCCTTCGACTCGGGCAGGAACTCCACCCAAGGCAGCAGTTCCACGAACGAAGGCGCGACGTCGTACAGCGCCTGCTCGTCGGCCACCGTTGCCGACCTGCGCCCGCGGACCGCCGAGCCGGGTTCGGGAATACCGGCCTGGCGCAAGGCCTCAACATGGCGCTTCCAGCCGTCCGGTTGCTCTTCATCGCCAGCACTGGATGCGGCCAGCTTCGGCCAAGAGAGTTTCCAGCGCATCAATAATCCTCCACGCGCTCGCCCGGCATGGCGTACTGGGTACGCTGGTACAGGGGGAAAACGGTCGTGTAGCCCGGCACAGGTATGGGGTCGGTGCCCGCCAGGTGGGGGAACACATACATCACAAGGTCGGGATTCGGCAGGCGCTGAAATTGGCGATAGACTTCGTTGCGCGCCGTGCGCGTGTAGCGCATCTGCTCAGAAGGTGCGGCCTGCACGTCCGCTTCGGTCAGCGGCCGACGCAGGCTTTGACGCGCATCGAGCAATTGCCTGCGCGCTACCTGGCCAGCACCGCCGCCACCGTCGCCGGCTTCCTGCTGCCAAATGTCCATCATCGTGCTGCTACCGTGGGGCAGCAGCTTTTCCTTGCTGGTGGCGCAGCCGCCGAGCACCGCAACGGCAACGGCCAGCGCAAGGCCACGGGTCAAGTCAGTCAAGTTCGAGAGCATGGCTTTCTCCTGCGCGGTGATCGACCTTGCGACCCTCGGGGTCGAAGTCGATGGCAAGGGGTTTTTCGAGGTGGACAGCGACTTTCGCGCCGGGCTGCACATAGACGGCGGCGAAGGCCTGCCCGTAGAGCTTGTTGACCCAGTTCGACATTTCCTGGACGCCACCGGCGAGAATCCGGCCCACGGCCTCCTGACCACTGATGCCCACAGTGCCGATGGAGCCGTCCGAGCCGACGTAGGACATCTGGCCGCTGTCGCTTTCGATGAGCGAGGCCACGCCGGCACCGGCCGCGGTGATCAGGGCCTGCGAACCGAGGTACTGCTGGGCGTTGCTGCGCCGCTCCCCACTGACGCAGGGAATGCCATAGGGATCGCTGATCCAGCCCAGGCCATCGCGTTGCTGGTTGTTCTGCTGGTTGCCCTCGCGGTCCTCGGGAATGGTGCGGATGGTTCCGTCATGAAAGACGAACGTAATGCTGCGCACCTGGCCGCGCACGCACGAGAGCGTCCAGTCGCCCGAGGCTGTGCCGCTGAACACGGCGCCCGCCACGTCGGGAATATCGATGCCGTTGGCCGTGAGGTTGTCGGGGCCCACCAGGACTTTGAAGGGGTACGGGTCGTTCACGGTGCCGTCGATCGGCACACGGCCGATTAGCGCGGTCATCGCCACCGATCCCATGAGGGTGGAGTTTGTCGGAACCGTATAAACAGCCTTGGCGGTCTTGACGCCGGCGGCGCGTGCGCCCGCGTTCGCCACGGTTTCCGCCGTGGTTTCCAGCGTGCGCTGCGCCGGTCCAAAGCTCGTCGGAAAGCTCATGGCGCCACTGGACGAGCCGCGCGCCTCAGCCTTCTTCGCGTCGTCCGGTTCCACCCAGCGCACGCCGCCTTCCATCCCGGCCTCGTCGCCGTCGCGCAGTCCCAGGCCCACCGGCAGGTCGGCATGGCCGCCGCCACGACCGCCGATCGCCTCCAGGCGTCGCTGCAAGTCCGCGAGCAAGCCTTCGGTTTGCTGGCGCTCGCTCGCGGCTTGCTGCTGGTCGCGCCGCAGGTTGGAACGCTCGGCTTCGAGCGCGGCGTTGATGCGCTGATCGATCGAGTTCTCGCGCTGGCGCAGGCGTTGGTTTTCCTCGCGCTGAGACTTGTTGTCGGACAGCGCGGTCTGAAGCTCGGTGCGCAGTTGCTTGACCTGCGCGACCAGCGTGGCGACGGTATCGCGCGGGGTATCGCCCTCGATGCCCAGCGCCTTCATCTCTTCGGGCGTGAGCTGGCTCCCCGCGTCGGCTTGGGAAAGTGTCGAAGGTCCGCCGCCCGAGAACAGACGGACGCCGATGAACAGCACCAGGAGGGCCACTGGGATCATCAGCCACTTCAGGAGTCCGTTACTGCGCATGACGGGCCTCCTTGCCGTTCTCATCCGCATTCGGTTGCGGCAGATGCACGGCCGGGTCGAAGCGGTGAATGGCGGGCAGCAGCGATTGCGCAAGGCCCCGCCCGCGCGTTACCAGGTACACGGTGGTGGTGTCCTCCGGTGTGCCGCGCGGGCCCAACGCCTCATGCTGGAAAGTGGCGGTGAGGAAATCGCCTTGCAGCACGCGCGGGTCGAGCGTGATCCAGGCGGCACTGCTGTTCGTGAGACGCACGGCAGTGACCCACTGATCCTCCAAGCGCCAGGATGCGAGCGCGACGGCGCGCACCGACAACGTCGGCATCAGCGTGCCGAGGTCCAGGTTGCGGCGCAGGTTGACGCGCATCACGCCCGCAAGTGGCTCAACCGTACGCAGCGGTGCGTACAGGTTCTGCGCGGCAAACCGCGTCAGCACGACCGCGACCGGCGTTTCGCGCCGGGCCGGCGGCGCGCCCGTCGAATCACCAGAGCGTGCCGACACTTTATCGGCGCCCGCTGGCTGACCGCCATAGCGCGCTGAAGCGGTATTGCCCTCGACGATGCGCACCGGCTCCAGCTCCGCTTCGCCGTCCTTGGGCGGCTCGGCCGCAATGTCCAGCAGGATCAATGCGCCCGTGTCGGCGTCTTGCAGTTGCAGCCGTGCGGGCTCGATTGGCTCGCTGGCGCGCAGGTACACCGCGCCGCCCGCGCTCTGCACCCGCAGGCGCTCGCCCACGGCGGCCGGCACGCCCACGCGCACGTTCCGGTCGATGAACACAATGCGCTCCTGGCCGACCTTCAGGGGAACGGCCAGCGGCATGCGCTCCCAGCGCAGGATCTCCACCGCCTGGGCCGCAGATGCCAAGGCCACGGCCAGCAGCCCCAGCAAGGCGAGGGAGTAATGCTGTAAGGAGTGCTTCATGGGGTTTCTCCTTGAGGCGCTTGCGAAGGCAACCTGCCAGATGTCGGGCGCGTCGGCTCCGGGACGTTGATGCGCTGGGGCGTGCCGTCGTAGCAATCGAGCGCCAGGCCGAACGGGTTGCGTGAGGGATCGACGTCCACCCGCGTGACTTTGATGGGGTAGCGCACCAGGGCGCGCTTGACCTGCTCAGCGCCGTAATACTCGTCGGCGCTGATGTCTAGCGTCACCACCCAGTCGCGGTCGGAGACGACGCGCACGCGGGCGGTGGGATCGTCGCCATAACCACGGCCCGGGATTTCATAGATGCCGCGCACGCGCTGGCGCAGCTCGCCGGTGCTGCGCCGGTAGTCGTAGTCGGCACGCAGAAAGGCGTGACAGGCTGGCGTGAGGTATGGCGAGAGCGCGTGCAGGTTGCGCGGGTAGTCTTCCTCGCCATTGGTCGGCCAGCGGTTGAGCTGCTGGAACACGTAGAACGTGAAGGCATAGACCGATTCGGGTGGCACTTCCCACCACTTGCGGGTGCTGCCGGAGCGCAGGTCAGGCGGGACGTGGATGGTCAGATCGCGCGGGGCACTCCACCAACCGCCACCCATGACCAGCGCGACGATGACCAGCGCGCCCGCGCCCAGGCGCAGCGTCTTAATGTGCGCCTGCAGGTGGGTGATCTCGTTCTTGAAACGGCTCATCGCGTCCCCCTTGCAACAGACCTTCGGGTGGTCCAGAAGCCGGAACGCGAGATCAGCACGTGGCCGCCCACCCAGCCGGCAGCCAACGGATGCTTCGTGGCGATGCGCCACTGCAACTGCCGGTACAGCCAGGTGTCGGGACGGCCGCGCTTGAGCCGACGTAGGATACCGCCGCCCACGAACACACCAAACGCCACGCCCAGCACGATGAATGTGGGCGCCAGCGCAATGGTGCGGGACACCCAGGACAGCGGCGCGCCGATCAGCAAGCCGGCGCCGCCAGACAAGCCGCAGCAGATCCACAGTTCGTCTGCGGTAAGGCCGCGCACCACAATGGGATGGCGGTTGAGCCGGTGTGGAAGGAACGTGACCGTCCCGTCCGCACGGACGTGCTGCTGCTCGGACATACCGACCTCGCTTACAGGATGCCGGTGGCTTCGGTGAGCAGCCAGATGCCGATCACGAGCAGCACGGCGCCAATGGCGACCGTGAGGCCGAACTGGCCCCAGGTCTTGCGGCCGGTGTGGATCTCCGCGTAGGTGCCGTAGGCGTGATAGCAGACACCGATGAACATCGACGCCACCACCAGGAGGGCCACGAGCATGATGATGTCGTAGCCGTAGTTGCGGATCGTCTCCATGATGCCGTTGCCCGTGCCGCGAGTCGGGTTCTCCAACTGCGGCAGACCCTGCGCGTACGACAGCGCAGGCAGCGCGGCTGCACCCAGGGCCACGGCGGCGCGCTGGGCAAAACGGGAAGTGAGGATGCGGTTATGCATGGTCAGGCCTTTCAGGTCAGGAGAGGAGGAAGAAAGTCAGGACGAGGTACATCGCGACGAAGCGGATGCAGACGCCGAGGAACTGGCGTTGGTTGAGGCGGCTCTCGGACCACCCCACGTAGGCCGTTCGGATGGCCCAGACGCCCCAGACGAGCAGGACCGCGAGCACGACACCGACCAGGACGGTCGCCATCGCGGAAGGCGCGATGCCGCTATTGGCTTGAAAAGCCGAGACCTGGGCGCCGTTCATGGCTTGCCCTCCGCAGTCGTAGCCGGCAGCGGCTCAGCCGGCCGCTCGGTGCGATAGTCGCCGGCCAGTTCGGAGGGGTCGCGCGGCTGGGCGCGCGACGGTGTGAGATGGGCCTGGATGCCAGCGCGCACGCGGGCCAGGTCGGCCAGCAGCCGCGGGTAGTCGAAGTGGTAGCGCTCGCCCGGAATGACGGCGGTGTGCGCGGCGCTGTCGGTCACGGTGCGCTCCAGCGCGTCGAGCTGGCGCAGCGCGCCGGCCAGTTCCTGGCGCTGTGCCGGGGACTCGGCCACCGCCATCGGGGACTGACCCATCAGGAGGGCCGTCACGAGAAAAGTGGGCACGCCGCGATGCGCGGCGCGCAGCCAGGTTGAAGCCACCATCGCGCCATTCCTGTGTGATCAGCAATGGCTCGATCGTGGAGATCAGGGCGACTTCAGGCCGCAAACAATAGGAACTCGCGGGCGACCGGATTGATGGTCTAGAGATACTTTTTGAAGCTGCCGGCGGTCAGGCTCACGGCCAAGCCCAGCAAGGCGGCACTCGGCAGGAGGATCAGCAGCGGATGCACCGAGATCGGCAGTGCCAGGTAGGTGATCCACGGCAGCACGGCCAGCGGCATCAGGCTGGCTTTCGCACGATGGTAGATGAAGCCCGATTCACGCCCGGCGCCAAATCGACGCACGTCACGCCGAACCAAGCCGTCGATCAGCCCGACGAATGCCGCCGTGAAGATCAAGGGCAGCGTGAGCGCCAGAACCAACAGCCGCACAAGAAAGGTCAACGTCGTGAACGCGGCGGCAATCAGGTAGCTCTCGGCCCAGACATAGACCTGGCTGATGAAGTACCGAAAGTTCCGCGTCTGTCCCTGGCTGGGCGTGCGGGCGCGCTCAGCGGTCTGACTCATGCGTTCCAGCAGCCCCGAGCGCACGAACACCCATTCGTAGCCGGTATCCACCAGCTCGTGCGCCGTGCGCCCCGGCTCCTGCACGACCACGCTGCGCGTGAAGTGATTGGACAGGTGCCCCAGTTCGTACTGCAACATCTGCTGAGAATGGCGCCAGCCCTGTTCCTTCCAGAACAGGTGCATGCCGACGCACTCCACCACGATGGAGAACAGCAGCGAGCCGATCAGCACCCCGAGCAGCCGGAACGGCAAGGTGATGGTGCCGACGATCAGACCTTGGCGCTGGTTCTGCTCCCGCTGCGCGGTCGAGGCGGCATCTTTCATGGCGAGGCCTCGTTTTCGGCGCTGTCGTCGGCGCCGGTGGCCGCCGCGGCAGACTCGACCGGCTTGGCCAGCTCGGCGTCATCGAGCAGATCGTCGGGCAAGGCCGCATCCTGTAAGGCTGGGGAACTGGTGAACTCCCACCATTGGGTGGCATCGGTGTAGCTCTGGCGCATGTAGCCCGCCAGTTGTTGCAGATCCTGCGGCATGGCCTCATCGGGGTCCGGCGCCGGCAGTGGCATCCTGATTTTCCAGAGTTGGCCGCCCTGCAGCAGCGCGAAGCACTGCCCCTTGGGCAGGCCGACGATGTGGGAGGGCTCGATCATTGGCACGCTGGACATGCTGATACGGTCCTGCGTGTTGCTGGTGAAATCCGTCGCGCCGCGGATGTCCGAACTGTCGGTCGCACCGGAGACGATGGTGGTCGTATAGACCTCGACCTTCGGCAATTGCCGGGTCAGCAGTTCGGCGGTGGCCGTCTCCCGGACCCTGAGCATGAACAGGTTGTTGAAGTTGCCGATCACCTGGCCGGCTTTCGCGCGGTTGCCAATGCGGGCTTCAATGTCCGAGAGCGTCTGCGTGTACGCAGTAACTTGCAGGCCGGCGCCGCCACCCTTGTTGATGAGCGGTATGAACTCGTCGCCCATCAACTCATTGAATTCGTCCGCGTGCACGTTGATCGGCACGCGTGTGCCTGCCGATGCACCGGGTAAGCCATCATCGATCCCGTGCTTGTAGATGTGCCCTGCGACGGATACTAGATCCGAGAACATGGAATTGCCGACCGCTGCGGCGACTTCAGCGTCCGAGAGCGCATCCAGGCCCACATAGACCACGGCGCGCTTTCTGATGACTTGCATCCAATCGAAGATCGGGCGCGGATCGGCCAGGTCGGAGTAGTTCGGGGCCAGGAGCTGGGCGATCTTGCCGCTGGTGAGCTTCTCCAGCAGCGGCAGCAACGATGCGACGATCTTGTCGAAGTACGTCTTGTCGTAGCGGACTGCAGAGCGCAGGCCGTCGAGTACCGGGTCGTAGTTGCGCGCCTGGGAAAGGTACTGCTCCAGCGCCACCACGCGCTTCTCGCGCCCGATCATGTTGCGCGGGATGTTCTTCTCATTGAGCTTGGCCTCGATCTGGACGATCACCTCCCAGGCCTTGGGCTCGGTCTTGGCGAAGAAGTGCTGGGCGTACTCGATGAACAGCGCGTCGATGTTGATGACGTGCCGCTGGATCAGCATGTAGTCCGGGCGCTGCCCCAGTTCCACCAAGGCGCGGGCGATGATGTTGACGAAGCGCCATGCGAACTCGCGGAATGCCGCGCTGTTGCCTTCGCCGGAGAGCTGTCCCGCGATGCGTGTCGCCACTTCCGAGATCCGACCGAAGCGACCCACCGCGTTGTAGCGGGCGCTGATTTCCGGCCAGCCCAAATGGAAGATGTAGAACTCACCCTCGCGGCCCACGCGCTTGGCCTCGACGTACATGCGCTTCAGGAGGTCGGCATCGCCCTTGGGGTCGATGACGATGACGACCTCATGCTCGCCGGATGCGTTCTTGCGCCGGATGTCCTGCGTCACGAACAACTCGGCCAGCCGGGTCTTGCCCACGCGGGTGGTGCCCAAGACCAGCGAATGCCCGACGCGCTCGCCCAGCGGCAGGCTGACGTCCACCTCCTCCGGCTCGATGCCGTGCAATCGCGGCAGGCCCCCCACGGGCGGCAACGGCCGAACGGGGTTGAAAGGCACATCCCAGCCTGTGAGCCTCGGCAGGCGTGAAAGCGGAAACGGCGCGAACTCCAACCGTTCTTCCAGACGCCGCGCCAGCCGATAAGCGGGTGTCGGCTCAACGTAGCGGCGAAACTCCGGCCGGTACGTCTGCATCAGCCGATGGGTGTGCTTCTGCTCCCAGAGAAAGCCCCGACCGATGAAGAGCCGCTGCTGGCTGACCGGCACGTCGCGGCTGGTCATCACGTACCGCGGCAGGCGGCGGATGTTGCGCCGATAGCACAGGATCACGCGGGCATCGCGGTAGCGGATGGCACCGTAGGCGCCGAACGCCAGCGCGCTGCCGACGCCCATGCCGGGGCTCAGTGCGAGCGACCACGGGGCCACCAGGGACAGAAACGCGGCACCTGCACACGCTGCGACGGTATATAGCTCCACCGCAGGGCGAAGCAGAACCTCAACCGGCTGTTTGCCCGACATGGCTTCATTGCTCGATGCCGGTGGCCGTGATCAGCGCCGGGTAGTGCCTCAAGCCCAGACGCTCAGCCAGGTCATCGCCCGCCACGGGTGCCAGTGGCACGCCGGGCGCCAGTGCGCGCAGCCGCGCCAAGGTTTGTGCGGTCTCGACATTGACCACCAGGCCGACCGCGCCGCGCTCGTGCAAGGAGCCCGCATGGCGCTGCAGCCAGTCCCGGGAAGCCTTGTCGTCGCCAATGACCACGAACGGCCGCAGGCCCGGTGCCTCGATCACCCGTCGCGCGACGGTGCCGGGCGTGAGCTTGGCGCTGCGCACCGGCAGCATCGCAGCCTCATCCGCGGGTGTCGCGGGAACCTGCGGCATCGGGATGGGCGACCGCGCTGCACCGTTGTCCCGCGGCTGGAGGTTGAGTGCTTCGTAGTACGGCAGCGCCGATGCACCGCCACGGTCCTCGACCACGATCAGCGGCACGCCGGCACGCGAGGCCAGCGGCAGGATCGTCAGCAGCATGAGCAGGCCCTTGAACGTGAGATGGGCCAGATGGGATTTCGTCATGGGGAGGTCTCCTGGCGCGCGGCGGACGCCGCAGTGGTTGAGCGCGCACCCTGCACGCGGGCGAGGTGGCGGGATACGCTGCGCCGGTAGCGGGCGGCCGGCTCACCACCCGCGGGGCGGTGGTAACGGCCGACCGCCACCAGCCAGTCCTCACCGGGGGTGTGCTGTTCTTTCAGAATCTCGGCGGCGATGGCGAGGTTGCGGTACGGGTCAAGCAGGTCGCACGCGGTGCTGTAGCGCTGCTGGTGGTAGCCGAGGTTGATCTGCCCAAGGCCCGCGTCGATGCGCGTATGAGGCGTCGAGCGCATCGCCCGCTGCAAACCCGCGCAGGCGTCGGCTCGGGTCGTGTAGCGGCGCGACTGGCCGGCGACGTTGAGGGACCAAGGCCACGGGACGATGCGCCCGTTGCGTCGGATACCGCTCTCTTGCAGGGCCACGGCGTAGAGCACCGTCGAAGGGATGCCCGCGCGCTGGGCGGCAAGCTGGTAGGCCGGCGGCGGAACCTCCTGGGCATAGACGGTGCTGACGTACAGGCCAGCAGCGACCACCAGTGCGCGCAGCGGCGCCGTCAGGGTTGGCGCTGCCATTGGCCGTTCACCTCGCGTACGACCGCTGGTAAGTCGCCGGGCAGGCCCAGCGACAGCCAGCGGCCGCCGTCGTGGTTGAGCGTGATGCTGCCGCTGCGCACGCGGGCCGGATCGATTTGCGCGCGCTTGGCCCAATCACGGATGCGTGCATCGTCCTGGCGGCTGCCGACCATGTACAGGTCGAACTCGGTACCCGAGGATTGCAGGCGCTGCACGAGCTGTCCGCAGGCCGCGCAGCCGTCCTTGACGAACACCGCCATGCGGCCGCTGCCGCGCACTGCGCCGGCGCTGGGCTTATCGTCAGGCAGGTTCACCCGTTGCATGCCGGGGTTTAAGCGCTGCCAGGCTTCGTCGTAGGCACGTTGATAGGCAAGCAGCTTCTCGACGCGGCGCGCTTCGATTTGCACCTGCAGTTCTGCGTAGCGCCGCCGTTCCTCGTCGGTGCGGGCCTCAATACCCAAGGCGGACAGCGGGTCCAGGTTGGGCGAGTAGATGCCTAGCGGCCCGTCCATCAACTCGCGATAGCGCGTCCATTCCTGCGGTTGCAGGCCCCAGTCGCTTGCTACCTTGTCATCTGGGGTTCGGGCGACCAGCGGACGCTCCTGGCTCTGCGCATTGCGGGCCGGGGCGGTGGCCGGCTGCTGCGCCCAGGCGGGCAACTGGGCGGATGCCAGCAGGAGCGCGAAAAGGATGATCGACGGCTGCATGTCGTGTGCTCCGGTCAGGGAATCGCCACGCGACGGGTCCGATCGCCGGCCAGGAACACGGCGGTGTTGCCCTCGACAGCCCGCAAGCGCCACGGGCCGAGCGCATCACCTGGCAGCAGCACCTGAAGCTGGTCGGGCGTGGAGTCCGCGCTGCTCGGCGCGACGGACACGCTGCGCTGGCCAGCGCGCAATTCGGCGCCGACGACACGGAACGGCAGCGACGGCGGTTCGGGCTTGGCAACGGCCTTGCCCGATGTGCGCCGCCGGGCGGGTGCTGCGGCGCGCGGAACAGGCGCAGCGGTCTGGCGCGCCTTGATCTGCTCGACCTCCGCGCGCAGCGCCTGGAGGTCGTCGGCAGCGGCATAGCCGCTCAGCGTTTTCTCAACTTGGGCAGCGCGTGCTTCCAGGACTTGGCGGGTGTCTTTGAGGTCTGCCGCCGTTGCGACGGCCGGACGCTGCTGGATGGCCTCGATGGTCTCGGCCAGGCCCGTCGCCTGCGCTTCCAGGCGTTGCAGGCGGGAATCGAGCCGCTCCTGGTCGGCTTGGTCGTTCATGGTCTGGTAGCCCAAAGCTACGAAGACGCTGAGGCCGATCAGCCACAGCCACAGAAGGCTCTGCACCACCACGGCGGCGGCCGAGCGCCGGGCAGACCGCGGGGCGTTCATAGCTGGCCTCCCGAAACCGAAGGCTCCACCGGGAACGTCTGCACCGCGTCGGCGGCGGATGGCTCGGATGCAGGTTCGATAGCCGCGCTGTCGGCGGGCCGTTCGAAGCAAATCTGTCGTGCGCGATCATCCGCGTGCAGTTCCCAAGCCGGGCCAGCCAGTGTGAGCAGCGCATCGCGTAAGGTCATGGGGCCGAGGTGCAGGTGCGCCGCCGGCAGCGGCAGGGCATACAGCTCGGTCACCGCGTGCGCCGTCTGGCACAGGCCGTAACCACTGCGCTTGAGCACATGCCGCAGCCCATCGCCGACGGTGGCGCGGGCATCTTCGGGCATGGACACGTCGATGGTCTGCAACAGCAGGTCCCGCTGTGCAGCCGGGGGTGCTAGCTCGACTAGCGTGTAGCGACCGTAACGCACAACGGGGATGTACTCGGGCGTCTCGGGTTCGGGTGCGGCCGAGACTTCCTCGATGACATCAGGCGCGGGTGGCGCAGTCGTCGTCGCGCAACCGCCAGCCAGCACCGACCAGAGCAGGCCGAGGACTCCCGCCAGCAGGCGGCGTTCGGGATGGTGAAACCAAGGTGGAGTTGGGCACATAAGCTCGGCGTCCTGAAACATCGAGCCCTCACCATCGCCGCTTAGGCCGGGAGCAGCAGCAAACAATGCGGACCACGCTGCGTCCGATTTACCGGCAGCGGTCTAGTCGAACAAAATCGGCCTCGAGGGGGGGCTGTAACGGAAAAGCTCGGTCGTGGTCGGCGGATGGAGGCCGGCCGCATGACTGCTACAATTTGTTAAAACACCAATGGATGGGGACGTAAATGAGGGTTTCTCGGGTCAGGTTGATCAATTTCGCCAATTTCTCGGATGTTGATGTCGAGACGGGGGAAAGCATCGTCATCGTTGGAGAGAACAAGGTTGGCAAGAGCAATTTCATTCGCGGCCTGCAGTTGATCCTTGATCCAGGTTTGTCTGAACGCGATCGACAACTGGGGCTTGAGTATTTCTGGGACGGACTTGGCGAAGACAAGGTTGGTGCGACCATTGAGGTCTCTGTGGATCTAACGGACTTCACAAACGATCCCCGGTTGATGGCCCACCTCAACGACTGCGTGATTAATCCTGGCCCTCCTATGGTGGCCCGACTCACCTATCGCTTCCAGCCTAAAGCGGGACTGGGGCGCGCCCCAGAATCGTTGAAAGACTATGAGTACATAATCTTCGGTGGTAACGATCCCGATATGCTCATTGGTGGCGCACTTCGCCGAATGTTGCCAATAGATGTTCAGGTAGCGCTGCGCGACGCTGAAAAGGACCTTGCGAGCTGGCGTAATTCGCCATTGAGACCGCTCATTGAGGATCTCGCAGCATCCCTGGATGATGACGCCCGCGAGGAGATCCAGAATCAGGTCGATGAAGCACAGCGAGAGCTGGCCGGTCATGAGGAAGTGGTCGCGACAGCGGAACGAATCAGCGAACGGTTGATCGCCATCGCCGGTGGGCAGCATGCCGTCCCGGTATCGCTCGGACTTGCACCTACGCGAGTCGATGCGTTGCTGCGTAGCCTTCGGCTGCTCATCGACAACGGTGTTCGCGGTGTCGGCGATGCCAGCCTAGGAACGGCAAATCTGATCTTCCTGGCCTTGAAGAGCCTCGAACTCGACCGCTTCGTCTCCGAGGGGGAGCGCGACCACACATTCTTCGTCGTCGAGGAGCCCGAAGCGCACCTGCATCCGCATGTCCAGCGTCTTGTCTATCGCTACTTCCTCGGCACAAGAGCTGAAGATGAGGACGAAGCCCCTCCGCTGACGACAATTCTCACTACTCACTCACCGCATATCGCAAGCGTTGCACCGATTAGGTCCATCGTTCTCCTGCGCCATAACGCAGCGGACGGAAAAACCATCGCGGTTTCAACCGCAAACGCACCTTTCACACAGAGGGATGAAGACGACCTCCAGCGCTACATCGACGTCACTCGCGGAGAAATATTCTTTTCCCGGGGAGTGATTCTGGTTGAAGGGGACGCTGAGCGCTTCATCATCCCCGCGTTCGCCGAGGCCCTCGGGATTCCTTTCGACATACTTGGAATCACTGTGTGCTCGGTCGGGGGGACGAACTTCACTCCTTATGTGAAGCTTTTGGGCCCTAAAGGGCTAAATATTCCACATGTAATTTTGACAGATCGCGACCCGGTCAATGGCAAACCTCCACTGGCCCACAGGCGATTAATTAATCTCTTGAACGAGGTCGATGAAGAATATGGCTACGATGACCTGGATATAGATGATGTGCTCAAGTACGCCGCGGAGTTTGGATACTTCGTCAACGAGAGCACGCTGGAATCCGACCTATTCGCTGCCGGAATGGCCGAGGCGATGAAGGCGGTAATCGAGCAGGAGTTGCCGCTGAGGCAAGTCACCCGGGACGCATTACAAGAGTGGGTGGCTGATCCGGATCAGGTCGATGAAGACCGGCTGCTGAAGTTGATTGAACGGATTGGCAAGGGGAGATTTGCACAGGCACTTGCGCCGTCGGTGTCTGAGGGCGTTTGCCCGGCCTACATTCGCTCTGCGCTGGAGCATATCCGCGATGCCGTCGCGTAACGTCGGTACAGCCTACCTGGCTCAGGCTGCCGAGTTGGCTGGAAATCCAGGGCAGTTGGCAGCTTACAACTCTCAAGGACATTGTGTGGTACTCGCCGGTCCCGGGAGCGGTAAGACCAAGACGCTCGTCCTAAAGCTCGCCCGAATCCTGGCCGAAGACGTCGAGTCCCCTCGTGGCGTTGCGTGCATCACGTACAGTCAGGAGTGCGCTCGCGAACTCGTTCGCCGAATTGAAAGCTTGGGACTTCAGCAGGCACCTAATCTTTTCATTGGTACAGTCCATGGGTTCTGTCTGCGTCATCTCTTGATGCCGTATGGACGCTTGGCCGGCCTGCCCATATCCTTCCCGCTTTCGGTGGCCACTCAACGAGTCAGTGATCGGTTGTTGAAGCAAACTGGAGACGCAATTTTCGGGCAGAACCATCCGTACAAGGTCATTGACCTCGGGCGGCATCGCCGTTCCGTGCTCAATCGAAATAGCGTCGCTTGGCGTAGCGAGGAGGAGCTCGCTGCGTGGGCCGAGGCCTACGAGGCCGCTCTGCGCGACGAGGGGCTGATTGACTACGATGACATGGTCGTCTTCGGCCAGCGTTTGATCGCCGAGCACGACTGGGTACTACCTCTGGTTCAGGCAAAATTCCCCGTGCTCGCGGTGGATGAGTACCAGGATTTAGGCGTGGCACTGCATCGCATCGTCAAACGCCTTGCCTTCGACGGGGGTGTCCGACTTTTCGCGGTCGGTGATGCGGATCAGTCGATCTATGGATTCACGGGCGCTGACGGCGCGTTGCTCATGGAGCTGGCCGCACGCGGAGACATCGAGCCTGTTAGGCTCCAACTGAATTATCGCTCTGGCACAGGGATCGTGACGGCGTCGGAGATGGCGCTCGGAGAAGTCCGGGGCTATCAAGCGAGCGATCCAGCTCGACAAGCGACCATTGAATTCGTCCTGCGGCCAGGTGGTATGGCCGATCAAGCCGCGCACGTTGTCGCGCAAATTATTCCGGCAGCATTGGCTTCTAAGCCGGGACGAACACTGGGTGATATCGCAATCTTGTACAAAGACTACCGCGCAGGCGATATCGTCTCCGAAGCTGTGACCGCCGGCGGTTTAGATTACATCCGCGTGGACACTGCGGCGCCTTACCGCAAGGTTTCCCTGACGAGCTGGGTGGAAGATTGTGCGGCGTGGTGCGCGGGCGGCTGGCGTGTCGGACGCCCACAATTGCGCGGACTGATCGACCGCTATCTCGCATTTCATCGAGCGAGCTTGGACGATGCACAAGCTAGGCGCGAGGGACAAGAGCTAACCGCTTTGCTATGGGCGTTACGCTCCGACCAGCAACCTGCGCGTGATTTTGTCGCTTCGCTGCGTAGCGGCATCGTTGACCGTCTGTTGGCTGCTGAATTGGCGCTTGCCGATCAGAAGGAACAACTCGATCGCATGACGGCAGCGCTCGCCGAAGGCGGCGCACTGGCTACGCTGGACATGACGAGTTTGGGCGGTAGGGACGGTTCGCCTGATCATCTAAATCTGCTGACACTCCACTCCGCAAAAGGGTGCGAGTACGATGTGGTCATCATGGTCGGTCTCGACCTCGGAAATCTACCGTGGCGCAACGAGAGTCCAGAGAAGTTGCGAGAAAGCCGCCGGCTGTTCTACGTGGGTCTCACACGTGCGCGTGACGAGGTCCACATGTTGTATTCGGGGTTCGTTGAGGGGCGCTATGGCCCGATGCGCCTTGGGCGCTCGCCATTCTTAGATGAGCTAGAGGCTCGAATGCGTGCCACCGGCATTTGAGTACTGGCCATAGGAACTGAGGAGCCCGGGCGTTTCTTCGGCACATGACAAGGAGCACCACAGCCGAACTACGTGTTTGCCGCCACGCGCTTGGCTGCGGCGAGCTCGTGTGAGCGTTTGGCGGCGCTACTCATCGAGTCCAGGTTATTAATACACCAAAGACCGTCAATGCAGAGAAAGCGATTGCTTAGCACTGCCTCAAGCAGGTCTGGAAGGGTCGCAGTAAAGAATCCGGCACCTTTGATCGTGGGCACTGGCTCTAGCTCAAGCATCGCGACGGGTAGATCAGGAAGGCACGGGCCGAAGTGTCCGCCTGGCGGGAACTTACCCCCAAATTCGGTGCGCAAGCGCTCCTTGCCCATGCTCTTTGCGAGAGTGCTGTATCGCTCCTGCCCCAACAACCAAAGCGACTTGACGCCCTCGTCGCTGTACCGCCCTTGGCGTTTACGGTAGTCGCGGAGCGACTGATACGACCTTTGGATCTCGACGGCCAACCTAACACCATTGCGCTCACCCCAAACGTCAGCCTGCCAGCGGCCTGCGTCACCCGAACCCGGCATTTCAACCGAAGCGCGGCAACCCAAGTCTTCGAGCACGCTGCGCACAAGTATCTTGGCCGCCAGATGCCATTGGCTTTCTTCGGAAGTAGTGCACGCACCTCCTAGATGTGCGAAGAATGGGTAGCCATTAGCACTGACCTTGGGGACCGCTGGAGCGCTGCAGCAAGGCATCTGCAGATCACCAACGCGGTAATTCCGTTGCAACTCGTGCCACTGCACCTGAGACATACGCAGTGCATTGGCTACACCAGTGCCGTCTGCATATGCGGCTTCGATCACCATAGCCATAGTGCCTCCTTAGATTTCGATATTGTCCGATCAGTTTAGCCTTCCCGGCGTTGGAAACGGGGGCGGCGATCAAATCCTCCGAGCAGCAATTTCCTAGAAAAACCGCCGGCACCCCAAAAGGGATGCCGGCAGACAGAGGATCAGGCGGTTACCAGTTGCCGGGCCAGTGCAACCTCGACGGAATCACCATCCTGGTTCAGGACATCGAGCCCGGATTCGGGCACATCGCCCGAGGTGGACTGCGAGACCATGATCTTCTTGGCCATCAACTCAAGGCAGGTCATCTGCGAGGAGCCGGCGTAGCCGAGGTAGATCACGCGCACAGGCTGTTTCTGCCCGATGCGCCAGGAGCGGCGTGCCGCCTGTTGGAGCGAGTACACGTTGTAGCCCGACTGCATGAACACGATCGTCGGAAACTCCAACAGGTCCAATCCCGTCTTGACGAGTTCGGGGTTGGTGATGAGCACGTCGATGCCACGGTCCAACTGCTCGGCGATCCAGTCCTCGCGGCGGCTGGCATCCACGCTTGCGCGCAGTACCGCCACTTTGAAGCCTTCCTGCTCCAGCAGCACCTTCAGGCGCGACGTGGTGTCGCGCGTGCCGGTATAGACCGTATAGGCCAGAACCTTGCGGCCCTGCGCCTTCTCCTCTTTGCAGACGTCGATCAGCTCGCGCTCTTTCGGCGTCAGCTCGAACTCAGAGAACTGAGCCGGGACGAACGCCAAGGTGTTGCGCGTGCGCGGATGCACCACGGTCTCCGACCGGAAGCAGCAATCCGGCCAGGCCAGCAGCACGTTGAGGACCACGCCCAGCAAGGTCGTATCGCGTCGCGCCAGAGCCTGTTTCAGCTCCGCGGTGAGCCGACCCGCCAGATCGCGGTAGGCCGCGGCTTGCGCCGTGTCCATCGCGACTTCACGGAACTCCTCGTCATACGGCGGCAGGACGTTGCCGCCGATGTCCTTGAGCTTGAGAAAGATCGTGAACGGCAGGATGCAACGCAACACGCCCTTGGGGCCGAAGCCCGGAGCCTTGACCGTTCTGACACTGACTTTCGTGCCTTTCGCGGTCTTGTGCGCCGTGCCAGTGCTCTCGGAATAGATGTCCTTGAGGACACCGTGATCGCGCATGAACGCCATCGAGGCCGAGGTCATGCTGCCGCTCGTGGTCGGGCGGTAGCCGTCTTCGATCATTCGCCCGGGTAGGGCTCGGAACAGCAGGTAGAACAGGTCGTCGCCGTAGCCGCCCATCAGCGTGCCGGTCAGCAGCAAGGTCTTGCGAGCCTTCGCCGCCAACACGCCCATGGCCTGGCCCTGGGCGCTTCCGCCGTTCTTGTACTCGTGTGCCTCGTCGGCGATGAGCAGGTCGAACGTGCCTTGCGGTAGGTAGCGCTTGATGAACTCGGACGGCTGGTAGCCGCCCTCGCCGAAGCCGAACTCCATGTTGGCCATCGCACGTTCCATGCGCGTGGCCTGACGGTCGGAAAACACCAGCTCGCCGCTGCCATCCATGAGGTTGATGAACTCATGGATGTTGTCGCCCAGCATCGAGGCCAGGAAGCCATCACCGAACTTCTGCATCAGCCTCTGCGCGGTGACTTCCCCGATGGTCGGGATGCGCTTCAAGGCTTTGAGGACAGCCGAGGACTGGTCACTGCCGGACAGGCTTCTCGGACGGATCAGCGTCCACAAGGGCGCGGCGCAATGGCTGCACTTCCTGCGGTACTCCTCGGCTTCGAGTGCGATCGGGTTGACCGGCTCGCCGTCAAGGTCGGTGATGACAGTGCCGCAGTCCGGGCAGGCCGCCACGTCTCCGTGGCGGGTGCGCCGCCGGGTGAAGACAGGCTTCCAATGGAACCCCATCCGCATCCTGACGCGCCCCAGGACATAGAACTCCTGGCCCGTGGGCTGCACACCCAACTGCTCGCGCAGCCTGATAAGTTTGACGAGGGTATCCGGACCATTGAGGACCCAGACCTTGGCGCCCGTCACCGTCTCCTGGATCTCGCGTCGCCACTTGTAAACCAGGTGTGGCGGCGAAAGCACCAGGGTGCGGCGGTAGCCTTCGGCGTTGAGGACGGCGGCCGTGGCGATGCCGACGGTCGTCTTGCCGCACCCCATCTCGCCATTAACGATCGCGGCGCGTTCGCCACGATCGACCAGCAGCTCGGCGGCGGCATAGACGACTTCGGCCTGGGCCTCAAACAGCTTGCGTTTGAGGCTGGCGACGATGAGCTGGCGGTGCGCCTGTGGCTGGCCGGTATAGACCGGCGGGTTAGCCCGATTGAGAGAGTCCAGCAATTCGTCGCCGAACTCACCGACGAAATCCTGAAGGCTCAGGGTCAGAGGAGAAGGTGCCGCGTCGAGCAGTTCACCCTGCACGGGAGTGGCTTCTGCGGCAGTAGATTCAAGATCGAGGGACATAGTGATGCTCCGAAGAAAAATGGGGCATGCACCACCCCCACAGGGGCAATGGCATGCCCCGTGGTGGGAGAAGAAACGCCGAACCGTCGGCGGTGGAAAGAGGTCAGCGAATGGTCAACACCTCGCCCCGAGTTGGGGAGCCAGGCGTCATGTCCCACGCGCGGATGACGGGAACGAACTTGTCGGTGAAGATGCGGGTCTCGGCGATGGAGCCATCGTCGCGTTCGGTGAATTCCCGCTGGAGCGTCTTGTCCTTGTGGGTGTCCCCCTTGACGACAAGCACACGCCCGGTCTTGGAGCGCACCACGCCGGAGATCGCACCCGCGGCCAACGCCAGGGCAAGATGCCAGTGGGAAAGAGCACGCGCCGGTGGACGCAGCGACTGCTGCGCGGCCCCCAGGTGCGTGTCCAGCGACGGCCAGAGGCCTTGCAACCGGCCAACTTCGTCGGCGAACTGCTCGGGCTCCATCGTCACGCGAAAGAAATGCTCCGGCTCGGCCGGAGTGGCGGGGACGATGTACGGCAGGAACGGCCAATCGCTCGGCAGTTCCTCGGCTTCGACTTCGCCAAGCCCCACCTGCAGCAGCAGATTGCGCATGGCCTTGACGCCATCGAGGGCCTGCTCGCGCTGGCGTGCCCTGCGGCCGAAGATCACCACCTGCTTGAACTGCGTCTCCACCGCTCGGTAGATCCGCAAATCGGTGTAGTGGCGTGTCAGCCAGCCGACCAGCTCCGCGTCGAGCACGTAGCCGGGGACGATGAAGACCAGCACGCCGCCGTACTGCAGCAGCGACAGGGTGCGTTGGTAGAACAGCTTTTCGAGGCGGGCACGGCCCTGGCCTTGATAGCCGATGTTGCCATTGACATCCTTGGATAGGTCGCCATACGGCGGGTTGAGCCAGAGCAGTCCGAACGACTGCTTGGAGACCATTGTGTCCATCAGGTCCGCGTGCAGGCAATGATCGACGAGGCCGCGGGCATGGCGTGCCCGCTCCGCGTCGAACTCGACGGCGAACGCCTTGGTCTGCTCGCGCCCGAGGGCATGGGCGGCTTCGGCGACAGCCACGCCTTCGCCGGCGCAGGGATCGAGGATGCACATCGTCCCGTCGCTGGGCATCAGTGCGTTGAGGGCTCTTTCGAGCGTGGGTTCGTCGGTCGGGTAGTAACCGTTCTTGGCGAAATTGCGGGCGAGCCGCGGGAACATGCGGGCCATGGAAGTCTCCTGGTTGGCGGGAAGGAATGGCGGAAGCACGCCAAGGCGTGCCTCCGCGGGTGGATCAAGCCGCTACCGCTTTCGGCGTCCAAATCTTGGCCGGATAGGGATAGGCGGTGAGTGCGTCACTGCGGATCAGAGAGCCCAGCGCCAGGGTCAGCGCCGGCACGTCGATGGCGAGCCGATGGCCTTCCAACGGCCCAAGGGCGAACGGAAGGCGGGCCAGCATCTCGCGGGTCTGCAGCAGCTCCAGCACGGTTTCGCGCCAGTGGTCGAGTAGCGGCAACGGGCAGGTGTCGCGCACCAGCGTCCACAGGCGGTCAAGCCGGTGGGCGCTGTCGCGTGGCAGCAATGCCAGTGCGCTGGCGTTGGCCTTGTCGGGCTTGACGCAGCGCCGGTCGAACAGCCACACGTTGGAGAGGGAGCCGAACAGCGTGCGCCGGTAGGCCCGCGTGATGCGCTTCTCCAGATGATCGACGTTGCCGATGAACACCGGGACGCTGCCGCCCTGGTCGGTGAGGATGTGGAACTGGTCCAGTCCCTGCTCGTCGCGCCCGAGGGTCAGGCGGGCGAGGAACTGCTGGACGGCGGTGTCGCGCGCCCAGATGGACAGGAAGATCAGGCTGCCCTGGTCGTCGCCGACGCAGGCGTCGGCCATCAGGTCCGGGCATTCGTCGATGTGGAACAGCGTGGTGGATGAAGTGTGTGCGTGCATGGTGGTGTCCTCGATGAAATGAGGGGCAGCACCGCCCGCAGGGGCAGCGAATGCCCCGTTAGGGATGAAGGAATGCGGATAAGGTGTTCGATCCGCTTGGGCGTTCAGAACGTCTGTTCGGTGAACGAGCCGTCGGCCTGATGCTTGACTACACGGTTGCCAACGTTGCCCTCGCAGTCCTGTTGGACTTCGGTGAACATGCTTTCGGGCACGTCGATGTGGAAATGGCGCAGGACCACTCGGTAGTAGTCCAGGTAGTGGTTGAACGGGTCGCTCTCGTGCAGGTTGCTGTACAAGAAGTCGTCGCTCTCGACCTTCGCGGTATCGTCGATCAGCTCGGCCGGCTTTTCGATGAATAGGAAGAAGTAATTTGCCGGCCGGTCCCAGCCCAGTACGACGGTGATGGGAAAGCCCTTGTGAACGGTGTCGAAGTAGTGCCGACTCATGGTGATGTCCTCGGTGAATCGGAAACAGCACCGCCCCTGAGGCAGGTGCTGCCCCAAGGGGTGGAGAAAAGCCGCGCAAGCGGCGATGACGTGTGCCGGACCTCAATAGTCCGAATCGCAACCGGACGGGCAATAACCCAGTTCGATTCCGTGCGAGCAGTAGCCGTTTTCGGCGTTCCAGTCCTGGGTTTCCTGCCTTTCGGCCGGTGTGGCGTAGCCCCATTCCTGTGCGATCTGCAGCGCCTGTGCGCGTTGCTCTTCCGGCAATCGACTGGCTTGCGCGTCGATCTCCGAACTGAAAAGCGTGACCCAGTGGTCCCAGGACAGGCCACAACCACGCTGGGCGTGCTCGGCGGCTGTCTTGCAAACAGCTCGCCACGCGGGTTCACCCAGCGAAGAACGGGGTGTATCGCAATCGATGGTGGACATGATGGAGACCTCCAGAAGAAAGCCGGGGGCCTCCCCGCATAGGGAAAGAGCCCCGGCGGGTGGATGAAGAACACCGCGCATGCGGTGTCTGCGATCACGCAGGTTGCAGTTCGGCCTGGCGGCTCCACTCCTGCGTTTTGAAGTCCAGCGCGTAGCCCAGATCGCCCAGGCGGGCGATCTGCGCGCGCAGGGCGCGGCGGTCGATGGTCGAATCCAATTTCACGGAATCGCCCAGCGGCCAGAGCAAGCCGAACAAAGCAACGTCGCCCTCTTCGGTGCTGCCAGGGGCAGCCGCCGCAGCGGGCGTCGGTGCATCCACACCGAAGGGCGTGGTATCGACCAGCGGGTCCGCCGAGGCCTGCACGGGTGCGGGCTTGGCGGGTCTGGAGGCCTTGGCGGGCTTGGCCGGCGTTTCCGCAGGCTGCGTCCCCAGCTCTTCATCGAGTGGATCGACTTCCTGGGTGGCGAAGCTGCGGGCCTCATCACGACTCAGTTTGTCGATGCCGTTGAGCGTCATGCCGTCGAGGTTTGCGCGCACTTCAAACCGCGCGCCGCCCGCGACCGGATAGGACTTCGCGAAGATGTAGCGAATGACGAAATCCCCGTCGTACTTTCCTTCGGGGTACTGCTCCAACTCCGCGTCTTTAACCGCGAACTCGCCGATGGGGGTAGAAAGGCGCCCAACCGTGAACGGGCCGTTCTTGCCCCGGATGGTCCGCAACGTGAGCTGGCCCGGGACGACGATGGGTAGGGCTGATCTCGTAGGTGCCGATGTGGCTGCCATGATGGTTCTCCTTGGACGAATAGGAAAAAGGCAAGGCCCCGTGAGGGGCCGTGCCGGATCAGAACGAAGCAGCCAATGCCGGCTCCTGCTCCTCGACTGCACATTCGGGCTCGCGCTCGGCGGGCTCGGCAGATTGGTAGGAAACGGCGTCGGCGGCAGTGTCGATGGCGTTGGCGGCTTCGGACGCGGGTGCGTCCTCCGCTGGCGCTGCCTCGGCATGCGCCTGGCTCGTCGGATAGACCTGGGTGCCGTCGATCTTGATCAGACCGATGTGGACCAGCGTCGATTCCAGGCTTGCGGCCGGTTCCCCAGCGTGCTCGCCCTTGGTGCGGATGTACGGATCGATCTTCATGTCGTTCAGACGAAAGGCGATCAGCACCTTGCGATCCCCTTCGATGGCCTGCACGCATCGGCGAACCAGATGCTCGGCTTCAGGGGTGGCGACGATCGTGTCGAAGTACCGATATTCCGGTTCATCGACAGGTCCGGCCAGCGCGGCGATGGAGCACGACAGGAACGGGTCACCATCCTTGGGGGTGACGTCCTTCGGACGGTTGAGGTAGCCGATGCCACGGGTGATCAACTCGTGCTGCTCGATCGAAGCCAGTTCGGCCCGCTCGATCAGCTCGGCCTTGAGCAGTCGCGCCTTGAGGGATGCGGCGGCCTGGCCTTTCTGTTCGCCCTTGTCGCGGATGTAGGCATCGCCCCAGAGGTCGCCGAGGCGAAAGCGCACCAGCGGTCGCTGCTTGGAATCGTCAACGCCGATGTAGCGCTGAACGAGCTTCTTGGCCTCGGCACCCGAGACCTTGACGTCGAAGTAGCGGTAGCTCGGGTCCCTGGCGGGGCCGACCAGCGCGGCGATGGTGCAGGCCAGGAAGGGCTGCGCACGGCGGCCGCCCCTGACGGGCACCTCACGGACACGCTGGAGGTAGCCGATGCCCGAGGTGTGGAGGTCGAAATACGATTTCTCGTTGGAAGTGGTGTTCATGGTGAATCTCCATAGGGAAAAGCGGAGACACACCGAGCCCACGCATGCGGGGAAAGGTGCGTAACCCCGCGGTGGGTTGATAAGGCGAAAGCATCCGCCACCAGGGACTGGTGGCCGCTCGCGGATGGATGCGGTGCGAGCTGGCTCGGTCACGCAGTGGAAACTGCGCCGCAACCTCGAAGACCGATGGTTGCCTGGCATGTCGCTGACAGCGTCAGCAGGCATGGGGTCAGCATGGCCGGGCCTCGCGCGCGCGACAGCAATCAATTGGCATCCGCGCGTTTCCCTTTGTCCACGCAGCCCGGCTCAGCGCAAAAGAAAGCCCCCGGTGTGGGGGGCTGCGAGAGTCGAGTGGCGGTTGCCGCGCTATGCGGGAGGCACCACCTCCAGCGACAGATGTGTGGCGGTGGCCGACAGCATCAGGTCGTCTTCGGTGTGCAGGATGCGCGTGAATACGCCGTCCTTCGGGTCGAAGTACTCCCCGAAGTCGTCGCCGCCCAGTTCGGCGCGCGCCAGTTCCCACCAGTCGTCGAACGGGTCGGTATCCGGGTTGCAGCCGACGGCATAGGCCAGCAGCTTCACACGCCCATCCGGGCGGCGCTCTCCCTGCTCGGCGAGGAAGTACACGCCCTGGTCCTTGACCAGGATGACGCGGCATTGGCTGGCAATGGCCTCGGTCAGCACGGGGCGCAGGTCGGAGCCTTTGAATCGCAGTGACATGGTTGAAATCTCCTATGTGGAATAGAGAAAAGGCCCTCCATCCGCATGGATGGAGGGCCTGTGGGCACATGGCCCATGGGCGAAACTTCGTGGCGGGACCCACGGGTCAGCCGTAGAACCGGCAGGATTCAGTTTCCGGCGTCATGCCGGCACCGCCTGGCGCTGCCGGGTAGCCTTGGCGTCGATCACGCTCACATCGATCAGGCGCCAACGTCCGTCGTCGATGAGTCGCTCCAGCACTTCGCCGAGCATGTCGAAATACACCTCGTCATGCCGATCGACCAATTCGCCGTCGCGATGCAGCTCCACCACGTAGGTGTCGCCGCCTCGGTCGTACAGCACCGTCACCCGGCCCTCGAACTTCGCGGTCGAGACCGTGAAGCTGATCGCCGGAGGCGTCTCGATGATCTTGGACGGCGTCGGATCGACCCAGGTGAAATCCCGGGCACCCGCATCGACCAGCATGTGGGTGATGCGCCGGAAGCCATCGGGCGCCGGCATTTCCTCCAACTGCTGGATGAGCTGACCCAGCTCCATGCACTGCGGCTCGGGAATGGGCAGCTTGGCCGGCGCGGAGCCGAGGATGTGCGTCTTGACGGTGTAGGGAATGCCGTCGGACGTCATCTCGGTGCGCTCTTCCGGCGTGTCCGCCCGCAGCCCATCGAAACGGCGCCGTGCGTAGGGTTGGACATGCACCTTGGCGCCTTCGTCGGGGACGGTGGTCACCAGCTTGGAATCGAGCACAGCGAACTCGCTCGGCTTGAGCTTGACGACGATGGCATCGTCGGTGATGGCGACTACCTTCCCGTCGAAGGGCTGGGGGTCGACGGCGAAGCCCAATGTCGAAGATTGCGGCTGATCGTCGAACACGCGGTACTTGAACGACCGCACGTTGCGGGGCACGTGGCCTGCGACTAGCGAAGGCATCATGGATTTGATGAGGGAACGGTCCATGGGAATCTCCTTGAGGAAGAAACAAGGGATTCCCCGCCCGCAAGGGAGAGGTCCCTTGTGGGTGGTGTGGATGGACGCGGTACGTCCGTGGAAAACATCGACCAGCACGGCTTCCCGTGCTTGCAGCCTTGAAGGTCTTGGCTGCCTGGGCATGTGTCGGGAACGCCGACGAACATGGGGCAAGAATGGCCCGGGAGTAAGCGGCCCGCTTGCAGGAAACGGCACCCCATCGCACCCGCTTTCCAGCGCTGCGGGCGAGAAAAAGCCCCTCGAAAGGGGCTTGGGGGTCAGGCTTCGTACACGAAGTAGTGTTCTCGCTGACGCGGGAAGAACACGTGCTTCCACGTGTCGCCGCTTGTGTTGCCACCGTCGAATACGACCATTTCGTAGTCGTCAATGTCGGTGTCCACCAGATCGGCGCTGTCGATATGGCGCATGTGCAGCGTACCGCTCATGCGCTCGAACACCAGGATCTGGCCGATGGCGTCGTCCTGGCTCATGGCGTTGACGCAGGCTCCAAGCTGATTCTCGAAGTCGGGCGTGGGCAAGATGAGATCGGGGAACATGAGATTGCTCCTATGGAATTGAACCAGCCCGGCTCCTGGTGGGAGGCGGGCTGGCATATGGGGGATAAAGGGGAAGGCTTGCGCGTCGCGTGTCTGCTAGGTCTCGGCCAGTGGCAAGCCCAGTAGCGCGGGTGCGTCGGCATCGAGGATGAGGATGCGCACATCTGCCTGGCCGGCCAGTTCAAGGATGTTCGCCAGGTCGTCAGGCATGCCCTTGTCGCGGTGCTCCTGTCGAAGCTGCTCAGCACTGATGCCCTCGGCATATTCCAGGTTCTTGTCTGTCCAGGGCGTGGAGATCAGCTTGACGCCAATCGCCGGGCTGTACGGAACCCGAAAGGCGATGAACAGAAAAGCCTCCGGCGTGGCGAGGTCTGCCAGGTTGGCGAGGTACTGGCCGGTTTCCTGGCAGATGTGCGCGCTGCTGACTTCCCAGCACCGGCTGTAATAGCCGGTCTCGAAACTCAACCGCTGCACCACGTCTCGCGCGGCTTCGGCCGAATAGGTATCACCGACATGGACCGGGCGGCCGTCGAGGTCGTCGCCATGGATGGCATAGACCACGGCGCCCACCACGCCTTCGCCGTTGATGCCTTCAACAGCATCACATTCAGCAATCAGCTCGTCGCTGATGGCGTCAGTGCCGCTTTTGATCAACGCGAAGTCGCTGGTGACGATGCAAGGCGATGAGATCAGGTCGTTGTCGGAAAGATGCGCTTGGCTCGTGTGGATGGATCGCCAGACATGCGGGCTTCCGTCCCCGTAGCAGATGCACAGCGTTCGGACGACTCTCAGATTCCAGTAGCCGCGTACAAAGGGATTGGGATTCTGGGTCATGGAATTTCTCCAGATTGAATAATGGAGCCAATTCCCGCCACCGGGAATTGAACCCCGGTGGGTTGAAAGTGGAAAAAGCGTCAGGCGGCACTGATCGAGGGCTTTGGGCCAATCGGCGCAGGCTGACGGAAGAAAAATCGAGGGACATGGCCGCGTGGACGCATGTCCCTCATGGGCAGTGAACAAAAAGACGGTGGTATGCCGCAGACCGGCTCACCAACCGCTGTAGTTCACCAACAGATCGGCGATGACCTTGCGGCGTTGCAGATCGAGACCATCGAAGTCCGACAGTCCTTGGAAGTGGCAGCGCTTGAGCATGGCACCGCCCTCGCGCGCGTTGTAGAAGCTGAACATGGCGGACAGGAACATGCGTTCCCCGCTGCTCAGGACGCCGAGTGCGTCGTTGGCACGCAGCATGTCGGGACGCAGATCCCACTTGCTCTTTGCCTGGTTCAGGCCTTCGCGCGTGCCGTCGCCAAACCATTGCGGGCCTGCGATCTCGACGCCGCGCTTCCAGACCTCGAAGAAGGCTTGGGGCGCGGCGGCGAAATGCTGCTCTTCCCGCATGATCTGATCGACGACTTCCTGGGGCAAAAGCTGGTTCATGACGTGGTTCCTCCAGTTGGATCAGGGTGTGGCGAGCTGGGACCAGCCGCCTCTTTCGAGGGCACGTTGAGCCGCGGCATAGCTGCGGAAGTACTGGCAGGATTCCCGCGAAACGGGACCTTCTGTATCGCGCGTGCCGATGTAGTGGCCGGCGGCGCTATGCAGGATTTCGAGCGGCAGGAACTTGCCGCAATGGATCAAGGCCAACTGGCCGAAAGAGGCTTGCTGGGACATGGACGGGCTCCTTGGAAAAAGCGGGGCCTCGTCCCTCACGGGATGGCAGCTCCCGCACGCGGTTGAGAAAAAAGCATCGGCGTCACGGGTGACGCGCGTCCGCAGACTCGATGCGATGGCGGACTGGCGGGTAGCGCGGAAAGAATCCGCGGCAGCCTGGAAACTCTGGCTGCTGGCATGGTGCTGACGAATCAGCGACACATGCGGGCAGCTTCATGCGCGAGGCGAGCCGCGTCAGCCGGAAATCGGCATTTGCAACAGCCCCGATTGGCGAACGCGGAAAAAAGAAAGCCCCGCAATAAGTGCGGGGCTGTCAGGAGGATGAGGCGAAACTGGGTCAGCGAGGCCTGTCGCCCAGTACATGCTGCTTCCACAGGGCGAATGCCTCGTCCGGTCCCAGCTCTGCGAGGATGACGATGGGCTGGCCCCGACGGGCACGCAGCGATGCGAAATACGCTGGCCGGTCGGCGATGGCGTTGAGCTTGATGCCCTTTAGGAACAGCAACTGGCGGGGGCGAACTTTGGTGGTAACGCAGGCATGATTGCGCTTGTTTGGGGCAAAAGGGCCAGCGAAGCGGGCGGACACGGCCAGAAAACCGCGACGAACTACTTGTACTTGCCAGGCGAGGCGAACGGGTGACATCAGCATATCGCTATGCGGTAAAGAAGACCGTCCTAAAGCTTGCAGGATCCCGGCATAGCTTCATCATCACCTCTCCGTGACGGCTCATTGGAACGAAAAAGGCCAGCATCGCCGTGATGGACTTTCATAATTGCCAGGTCAACTGGCTTGCGTGCTGTTTATTCACAGCAAGGCATTGCGACGTCGTTGCAGCAATCGCCGCCATCGCAACAGGGCGTTGCAGCAAAAGCGGCGGTGGGCGCTAGCATGAGGGCCAAGCCGCGGCCGCTCATGCTGGGGGCCGTTCTCTTCAGATTGGTGTCCTGCACCGTGTGCATTGCGAATTTCCGGATCGTCCCAATGTCACTGGGACTCCTTTGTGGCGGCCGGGTTCTCCACGCTCATGAACGACTGGGCCACCAGCGCGATCGCCCCGCCCACGATGGCCATGTCAGCGATGTTGAAGGCGGGCCAGTGCCAGCCGTGCAGGTGAAAGTCGATGTAGTCGATAACGTGCCCGCGCGTGGCGCGGTCGAACGCGTTGCCCAATGCGCCGCCCAGAATGAGGCTGTACGAAAGGCCTTCCGTTTTGCGCAGCGGCCGGGAGAGCAGCCATGCGAGCCATGCCGATATTGCGAACGCGATCGCCAGAAAAAACCACCGCTGCCAGCCGCCCGCGCCAGCAAGGAAGCTGAACGCCGCGCCGGGATTGAGAGCGTGAACTAGGTTGAAGAATGACGCCACCTCGTGCGACCAACCCAAGGGAGTTGTCGCGTCAATGTAGCTCTTAGCTGCCTGATCGCCGGCGAATATAACGATCGCGAGTGAGTACCACTGCGTCTTGCGAAGAGATGGTTCATCCATTGTTCATGCCGCCTTGAACTTCAGGAGGCGCAGCCCATTGACGACAACCAAAAGACTTGCCCCCATGTCAGCGAACACAGCCATCCACATGGTGGCATGCCCTGTGAACGTCAACGCAAGGAACACCGCCTTGATGCCAAGGGCCAGAACGATGTTCTGCGTGAGGATCGCCGCAGTGCTACGCGACAGCCGGATGAAGGCGGGGATCTTGCGCAGGTCGTCGTCCATCAGGGCGACGTCGGCTGTTTCGATCGCGGTGTCGGTGCCGGCCGCGCCCATGGCGAAGCCGATGTCGGCACGGGCGAGCGCGGGCGAATCGTTGATGCCGTCGCCCACCATGCCCACCTGGCCCTCGCCGCCGACCAGGCTTTCGATGGTCTTGAGCTTGTCTTCGGGCAGTTGGTCACCACGGGCTTCAGAGATTCCGACCTGGGCAGCGATGGCCGCGGCCGTGTGCTGGTTGTCCCCCGTCAGCATCAGCGTGCGCACACCCAGCGCCTGCAGGTCGGCCACCGCCTCACGGCTGGTTTCCTTCACGGTGTCGGCCACTGCAAAAATGCCGAGCACGGTCGCATCGTCCATCAGCAGGATCGCTGTCTTGCCTTGGCGCTCCAGGGTCTCCAGCCGAGCCTGGAGCGTCGCTTCGCTCAGGCCCAGCTCCTGGGCGAGCCTGTGGTTGCCCATGTGCAACATGCGCCCGGCGACGCGGCCGCGCACGCCGCGGCCAGGCAGCGCCGCGAAGTCGTCGACCTCGTGCAGCGCGATGCCGTCACGGTTCGCCTTGCGGGCGATGGCCTGAGACACAGGATGGTCCGAGCGTGCCGCGAGGCTTGCGGCCCAGGCGGCAACTTCCTGCGCCTCGCCGATCAGCGGCACGAAGTCGGTCTGCTCGGGCTTGCCATGTGTGAGTGTGCCGGTCTTGTCCAGGGCCAACGCCTTGAGCTTGCGCCCGCCCTCCAGGTAGACGCCACCCTTGATCAGGATGCCGCGTCGGGCGGCAGCGGCCAAGCCGCTGACGATGGTGACCGGCGTGGAGATGACCAGAGCGCAGGGGCAGGCGATCACCAGCAGTACCAGGGCCTTGTAGACCCAGTCAAACCATGCGCCGCCGAAGGCGAGCGGCGGCACGACGGCAACCAGCACGGACACCGCGAACACCGCCGGCGTGTAGACGCGGGCGAACTGGTCGACGAAGCGCTGCGTGGGCGCACGGCTGCCCTGCGCGGACTCCACGGCATGGATGATGCGCGCGAGCGTCGAGTCGCTGGCGCCTGCGGTCACCTTGTATTCGAAAGAGCCGGTCTCATTGATGGTTCCGGCGAAGACCTGGTCACCTTCGGCCTTCTCGACGGGCAGGCTCTCGCCGGTGATGGGCGCCTGGTTGATGGCCGATCGACCCGAGGTGATCAGGCCGTCCAGTGCGATGCGCTCGCCAGGACGCACGCGGACCACCGCGCCCTTTGCGACCTCCTTGGCCGGCAGCTCTGTCCATGAGCCATCGGCCTGCCGCACGGTCGCGGTCTCGGGCGCCAAGTCCATCAGCCCCCGAATGGCGTTGCGGGCGCGGTCCAGCGACTTCGCCTCGATCACTTCCGCCAACGCGAACAGGAACATGACCATGGCGGCCTCCGGCCAGTGGCCGATCGCCATGCCGCCGGTGACCGCGATGGCCATCAGGGCGTTCATGTTCAGGTTGAGGTTCTTCAGCGCGATCCAGCCCTTCTTGTAGGTGCTGAGGCCGCCGGTGAAGATCGAAACCAGTGCCAGCACGATCACGGCCCAATGATTGCCGTCGTTGACCCAGTACACGCCTTCGGCGGCCACCGCCGCAACGCCCGAAACCGCCATCGGCCACCAATTGGTCTTGTGCGCGGCCACCGGGGCATCGCGCGGCTCATCAGTCCTCTGGACCTCGGCTTCCATGCCCAGCGATTCGATGGCTTCGACTGCCGGCTTGATCGCGTCGGGTGTGTGCCGAACCGTGAGCGTGCGCTGCATCAGGTTGAAATCCATTCCCTGCACGCCCGGCATGCCTTGCAGCTTGCCGCGGATCAGACTTTCCTCGGTCGGACAGTCCATCTTCGCGATGCGAAGTACCGTGGTGGCTGTCTGCATGTCCTGCCGCGCAGCCTGCATTCCAATGGAAGCAAGCGCCTTCTCGATCGGCGCTGAGGTCGCCAGCGTGTGCTGGACTCCCAGCACACGCTGCATCAGATTGAAGTCGAGCGCGGTCACACCCGGCAGCTTGCCCAGCCGGTCGCGGATCAGCGCTTCTTCCGTCGGGCAATCCATGTTCTCGATCCGGTACGTCACCCGCTCGCCGATCGGCGGCGCGGAAACGGCAGCGGTTGGTTGCTGCTGCAGGGCCGAGGATGGGATCACAGCCGCGGCTTCGATCGGCCCCGTGTGGCCGAAGGTCTGCTCCTTGGCGCGCATGCCGATCGAGGCCAGGACCTGCTCCATCTGCGCGCGTGCCTGAGCGAGGTGTTTCACCGACAGGGTGCGCTCAGCGAGGTCGAAGTCGAGGTCCTGAATTCCCTCGACTGCCCCGAGGTGCGAGCGGATGAGTTTCTCCTCGCTCGGGCAGTCCATGTTCTCGATGCGGTAGGTGGTCGACACGGCGGCGTCTCGGACAGCCTGAGCCTTCATGCCCACCGAATTCAGCGCTTGCTCCAAGGCATCGGCCGAGACTTCGCGGTGCGAAATGGTCAACAAACGCTGCGGAAGATCGAACAGGAGCCGCTCGACACCGGGCATGCCCTCCAGCGTTCGCCGCACCAGTGCTTCCTCATTGCGGCAATCCATGTTGCTCACGTGGAAAACGGTGGTTTCAGTGCTGGCCTGCTCACTGGCGCACGCCGTCTGTTGGCCATTGCCGCCGGAGCAGGCGCATGGGCTGGAAGGTTCTTTGTTCATAGATCGCTCTTCATTGACAAGGTTTTCCCCGGATGCCATCATTAGAAAACCTCTAGTAGATATAGAGTCAAGTTTTTTATAGGAAGCAACCATGATGCGGATCGGTGAACTGGGCAAGAAGGCAGATTGCTTGGTGCAGACCGTGCGCTTTTACGAGTCAGAAGGCTTGCTGCCCGAGCCTGCACGTAGCGAGGGCAACTTCAGGCTCTATGACGAAGTCCATTTGCAGCGCTTGCTGTTCATCCGCCGCTGCCGGGCGAAGGACATGACGCTGGATGAGATCCGTCAACTGCTGAACTTACGGGATCGGCCAGAGTTGGGCTGCGGCGAGGTGAACGCGCTGGTCGACGCTCATATCGCGCAAGTGCGGACCAAGATGAAGGAATTGCGCGCCTTGGAGCGCGAGTTAATGGATCTGCGACGCTCCTGCGATAGCGCCCGAACCTCGCGCGAGTGCGGCATTCTCAACAGCTTGGCCGAGCCCGCCTGAAGCTCGAGCGTGTCATCGGTGCTGGAAGTGATCGGGTCCAGTTCTGAGAGCCACGTGCCGCGCTCCATCATGCGAAAGCGCGCGGTTCTGACGTTTTGAGACGGCGTGCGACCGAGGGCGTGGCCCACAGGAGCCAGCGCGAGCCGGACGACCTGCGCGCCGCAATCTCCGCCACCTTACGGGTTCTCCAGGCCAGACCGAGCATCGCGGCGTGGCTGCGCAGGTGCAGGTGCAGGTGCAGGCCAAGGTAGCAGTGCGCCACGACGCGGCCCGACTCATGGGCACGCCACGCAACTCGCGATCGCTTCGCAAGAAGCCGCAAGGCCCGACTCGCGCAAGAATGCGACGTGGGCAAGATCGTATAGCCAGCAGCGCAAGCGTTTGCCGCTGCTGGCCGGCTCCGGAAGGGATAGACAAGCTGCGGGCCGTAGTCCATTGGAAAGTCCATCTTTCTTGAGTGTCACTCTTTGGCGCCCAGCGTGTGCTTTTGCGACCGGAAAGCGCTGAACAAGTGGCCCCCGGGCATCCAGAAATCGCCGTAGTTGACTTGGGCGTCTTCGTGCTCACGCTTGTGATGCCAGCGATGGGCTTCAGCCACCCCGATCAACAATCCCAACGGCCCGACCCGGTATCCCAGATTGGAGTGCTGGAAGGCCAGATGCACGACCAAGAAGCCGAGCCATGCGCCGACGGCCAACCACAGCTTGGAACGCCGCTACTGGCTCAACGGGGAGTGGAAAGGCCGCCCGCCCTCTAGCAAGGCGGCACAAGCGAGCGCGACGATCACTGTGAGTAGCTCCGTCGGAAAAGACGGCCGGCCGGTCGCGAGCTCGCCGAAGAGCACAACCGCAGTGGCGCCACGGATCAGTGGATAGCAGCCATATCGGATGACAGTCGCAATGAAGGGGGCGCATTGGTGCTCATCTGTTCTGTCCTAAAGCTCTGACTGGATTGGAAAACCTTCTAGCTACGGTAGAGTCAAGGGCGTCCGGGAAGACCCTGTGGCAAGTTCGTTGCATCTGCGCCTTGACTCTCCAGCCGCTACAGGCTTCAGCATCCATCGATTTGGAAGGAACAATGCATGGCTGAAAACCACAGAAATCACGAAAACGACGAGTTGGGCCGCCTAGATGCGAGCGATGCGAAGGACCGAAAGATTCTTCTGACTGTGTTGCTGATCAACCTGACGCAGTCCGCCGCCGGCATTGCCCTTGGCATCTGGGCTGGCTCTACGGCGCTGATGGGCGCCGGGTTGGACAACCTCGCCGATGCGTCGGTCTATGCGGTTAGCCTGTATGCCGTCGGTCGTGCGGCAACGGTCAAGGTGGGCGCGGCCCGCTTGTCGGGTTTCTTGCTAATCGGCCTGGCCGCGCTGCTGCTGTTGGAAGTCCTACGCCGCTTCGCTGGAGGGGAAGAGCCTGTCGGCCCAGCCATGATGGCCATGGCCGCGCTGAACGCGGCTTTGAACCTAGTGTGCCTCAGACTACTGCGCCGCCATCGCGGGGAAGATGTGAACTTCAAGGCGTCAGCGATCTTTACCAGCAACGACTCCATCGTCAATGGTGCGATTGTGCTGTCCGGGGTGCTGGTGATGGGGTTCGGGTCGAACATCCCGGATCTGGTGCTGGGCGTCATCGTGGCCGCAATCGCAGCGAATGGGGGGCGGGAAATCCTGCGCGAAGCATCGGAAACAGCTCGCCGTAAGGCGGGCACATAAGGCATGTTTTCGCCCAGTTCATCCCGAGGTTTACCTCTGCAAAAGAGGTAGTCCAGCCTTTGGGCTACGGCCTCGGCTGCAGCCGAGCGTACCATTGGCGATGGCCGCGCGATAGGCGGGCATGCCGTTCTCGACCTCCGTCTGCCGTACAGCAGCGGTGCGCAAGGTTGAGGGTGCATGTCGTCTCTCCTGTTCGTGTGGCCCAGGCCAATGGCCGGGCCGGGACGTTGATGGGCAGGAGAATGGCGCCGAAGGCCCAACGGCCTTCGGCTCGGGAGAAAAGAGGAACCACCCGTGGGCTGATTGGCAGGCCCGGTCGTCGCTAGAACCGTCTGCTCATCAAGCAATCACACCCGGCCCATGTCGTGGCTGGGGCCGGCATCGTCTGGCGCACATCCGCGCACAAAGGGAGCCCGTTTTTGCACCGGCGGGCACCGGCACCGATTACCGCTGACCACGAAGGGTCTCCCGGTGGCTCGTGCAGCCTGGCAAGCCACCGGGAGACCCTTCGCAGAGGGCGGAAGAAACGCAGATCAACAGAACGCGCGTGGTGCGGCTCGCAGAGAAGCTACCTTCAGGTCCCGCGGCCGGGGACGGCTGGGCGGGACGCGCACACGGATCAAGAAGGCGTTGCGCGCTGGGCGTCCCGCAGGGCATGCGGCGGAGTGCGGGACAGGGGCCACGCCGCCGAAGGCGGGCACGGCTCACGGGGAACGGGGGCGGTCAGGAGCCTTTGCGGCCGCTACGGCGCGGGCGCGAGGCGCCGCGCTTGGAGCTGCCGGATTCGACTGGCAGCGTGCCTTTGCAGTCCGGGTAGCGGCTGCACGACCAGAACGGGCCGCTCTTGCCGCTGCGCTGGCGCGTGGGTGCGCCGCACTGCGGGCATGCCGGCCCTTGGGGAACCTTGATGGACAGGGAGGCGCTGCCGTACTGCGCAATCAACTGCGAAATCCACGCGGCCTGCTTGCCGATGAACACGTCCAGGGTGAGCTGTCCGGCCTCGATCATGTCGAGCGCCTGTTCCCAGACGGCGGTGGTGCCAGGGTCGGCAATCGCCGCAGGCACGGCATCGATCAAAGTGAAAGCCGCATCCGAGGCGCGGATGGCGCGCCCCTTCTTCACGAGGTAGCCGCGAGCGATCAGGCCGCCGATGATGTTGGCCCGCGTCGCTTCGGTGCCGATGCCAACCGTATCCTTGAGCTTCTGCTTCAGGCGGGGATCGGACACCAGCTTGGCGACGCCTTTCATGGACTTGACCAACTCGCCTTGCGTGTACGGTTTGGGCGGCAGCGTCTTGAGTGCCTTGAGATCGACGTCGGCCACCTGGCATGCCAGGCCCTCATACAGTTTCGGCAGCGCGGGCAGCACCTGGGCGCGGACCGCAGTATCGCCCTCGCCATCACCGTCTTCGGCCTGCGGCTCGGCGAGCACCTGGCGCCAACCCGGGATGACAACCTGCTTGCCCGTGGCCGCCAGGTTCTGCCCCCCGCACGAAAACTTGGCCACAGTGCGGTCGAACTCGTGGTGAGGGAGGAACTGCGCCAGGTAATGCGACCGGATGAGCCTGTACACGGCCAGTTCCTTCTCGCTCATGGCGGAGAGCTTCGCCGGTTCGAGCGTCGGGATGATGCCGTGGTGCGCCGTGACCTTGCCATCGTTCCAGGCGCGCGAGCGCTGCGAGCGGTCGAGCTGGCCCATGATCGAGCGCAGCGAGGGATCGGTCTTGAGCAGGCTGTCGAGAACGGTGGGCACTTCGGCAAACATGCTCTCGGGCAGGTAGCCGGAGTCCGAGCGGGGGTACGTCGTGGCCTTGTGCGTCTCGTACAGGGCTTGGGCAATCTCCAAGGTTTCCTGCACGTCCAGCCCAAGCTGCTTGGAACACACTTCCTGCAAGGTGCCCAGGTCGAACGGCAGCGGCGGGCCTTCGCGGACACGCTCAGTCTCCACCGACACGACGTGGGCACTGCCCGCAGCGCGGATCTGCTGCATGGTCTGCTGTGCGACCGGCTGCCGCAGGCAGCGGCCTGCGTCGTCGGTGCACGCATCGGGTGGAACCCATTGCGCGGCGAAAGTCGAACCGCCTGCGAACAGGGACACGGCGATGGCCCAGTATGGTACGGACACGAAGCGCGCGATCTCGCGGTCGCGGTCCACAACGAGCTTGAGCGTCGGGGTCTGTACGCGGCCGACCGACAGCACGCCGTCGTAACCCGCCTGTCGCCCCAGCACCGTGAACAGCCGGCTCAGGTTCATGCCCACGAGCCAATCCGCACGGGAGCGCGCCAGCGCCGAGTGGTACATCGAAAGCGTCTCGGCCGAAGGCCGCAGCTTGCCCAGTGCCGCCCGAATGGACGCATCGTTGAGCGCCGACAGCCACAGGCGTTCGATGGGGCCGCGGTAGCCGCAAAGCTCCACGATCTCGCGGGCGATCAATTCGCCCTCGCGGTCGGCATCGGTGGCGATAACCAGGTGAGTCGCCTTCGCCAAGAGCGCCTTGACGACCTTGAATTGCGTGGCGGTCTTCGGTTTGACCTCGACCCGCCAGTGCTGGGGAATGATGGGCAACTGCTCAACGGACCATCGTTTGAGCTGCTCGTCGTAGGCCTCGGGCGGCGCCGCCTCCACGAGATGGCCGATGCACCAGGTGACCGTGACGCCGGAACCGTTGAGGCAGCCTTCACCGCGCTGCGTGGCGCCGAGAATCCGGCCAATGTCTTTGCCCTGGGAGGGCTTCTCGCACAAGAACAGCCGCATATCCGTCCATCCCGATTCCTGTTGTTCATGGAGTTGCTGGGATCGAGGATGCCGAGCGCAGCCCCTGGCAGCAGCAAACAAGCCGCATGCGGCAGCGACCGCTTTCACGCCGATGAAATGGCGAGTGCGGGGAAGGTGCGTGGCCGGAAGTGTGCGGGCCGAGAGCCGCGATTTCCGGGAGCGCGCGTGGAACTCGGTGGACGTTGGTGGAGCTATCCCCTGGGGATAATTCGCAGCGCATGGAGGGCGGCGAAGCACTGCGGCAGCCGCCCTCCATGCCCGATCACTTCCTGCGCTTGGTCTCTTTCGGCGCCGTCGATTCCTGGGTGGCCTGGGGCTTCGGCTCTGCCTCCTGTGGCTTCGGGCTGAGGGCCACAGACTCGATGCGGTACGGCAGGATGCCGACACTGCGCGCGTTGACCTGCCAAGTCTCACGCGGCTGATCTTCGTTGTCCGTCCAGGGGTCGCGCTCCATGCGGCCGACGACCAGCACCCGCATGCCCTTCTGGTAGAGCTGCTGCCAGCGGTCGGCGTCGTGGTGCCAGAGTTCCACCGGCGCCCAGAAGCCGCCGCGGTCCTCGAACTCGCCGCCCTTGGTGGGGACGGGGTTGTCGAAGTACACGTTCAGCCGGAGCAACCGGCGAGGATCGTCGTTGCCATTGGGGAATTCGCGGTACTCGGGAGGCGATCCGATGTTGCCCTCGCCGATGAATTGTGTGCTCATGTTGGAATCTCCGTGGTGGTTGAAATACCCGTGCCTCGTTGGGCTCGGGCGCGTGCTCGGATGGCAGGCGCAATCACCGATCGCGCACTGCGGCAGGAACGGACGCGAGCCGGCGCAGGTAGGTGTTGTCCGCCTGCGCGGCCTTGCTGGCGCATTCCTGTGCTTGCCTGCCCAGGGTGTGCAGCAGGCTGATCTGCATGTTCAGCATGACGCGCTGCAGTTCGATCTCGTGCAGGTCGTGCAGCAGGTTGACCGGCGTGCTGGGGCTCGCCATCAGCTCCTGCCACAACGCCACGCCCATGGCCGATCGATCGTGCTTGCGCCAGCGAAGAAAGGTCGTGCCTGCGCCAGTGGTCTGCTGGGCCAGCTCGACGGGAAGCAGGTGGAAGGGATGCCCGCACGCCTGTGGCAGCACCTGTCGCTGCGCCAGGGCAATCAACTCGTCGCGCATGGCGAAGCACTGGCTGGCCCAGGCCTCGAAGTCCCCTTTACCTTTAAAAGGCTTTAAAAGGCCTTTTAGAGAGGCCGCGTGTTCCAGCCGCATGAAGGCTGGCTGTTCCAGACGACGGAAGTAGCGCGGTTCGCGGTTCGGGTCGCTCATGCCGGTTCGTCCTCGCCGGCGGCTGTGGACTTGGCCTCGGCCGAATCGGCGGCAGCGCCTTCGTCGGTGGGAGATGCGGCTGCGGCAGCGCTATCACCACGCTGTTGCAGACCACGGCGCACGACGGGCGGCGCAAACTTCGAGCGGCGCATGCCTTCGAGCACGTCCTGCGGCAGTTCGCCGAACTTCTCCAATGCTGCCCGAGCTGCGGCGTTCTTGGCCGCGAAGTCGTCGCGGGTGCAGCCCGAGTAGCGGTATTGCTGGGCCAGGCTGAACAGGCTGCGCAGCGCGTGGGCACCTTCGTTGAGCCAGCGCTCCAACGTCGAGCGATCGATCAGCGCGGTGTGGTGGGCGAGGATCAGCTTGCGGGCGATGTCGTCGTAGTCGGCCAGCAGATAGACGGCGGCAAAGCCGAGCTGCGCGTTCACGAACAAGGGGAGCTTCACCGGCTGCACGTTGAGGTTCTCACCCAGGCTCAACGCCGCAGGCACGCCGGCCAGTGCCTGGTCAACCTGCTCGCGCAGCGATTGCAACGTGGTCCTGGTCTGGTCGAGCTTTTCCTCGATGCGCAACATCCACCAGTCGCTGTACGGGTCGTCCTGCTCCGAGCCGCGCTTCATCTTGTTCATCACGGCGATGTAGCCGTTCAGGCCGACGATGCCGGGTCGCCCCTCGGCGGCGGCGCGGCCATGCCAGATGCGCGAGGCGTGGTGGGTGTGAAGCGTCAGCGACATCGCGCTGCGCAAAGAGCCGAGATTGAGTTGCAGAGGTTCGTTGGTTGCCATGGCGTCCGCTCGCTTGGGAAAAGGAGCGGTCAGGATCGGCACGCAACGGAAGGCAGTCAGTCAACAAACCGAAATGAACCGGGACCCGGTTGTCGTGGCAGCGGTGGCCTGTGACACGAGCTATCCCCAGGGGATAGCTCCATCGAAAGCCATGGAGCGCTGCTCGCGCAAATGGTGCGTGCGCTCATGCAACCGACGCCATTACGGCCCCCCTGGACCGAAGTGCCATGCCGTGCCTGTCGGCGTTACAGCTTGTAGTACATCTATCCCCTGGGGATAGCTCTACTGACGGCCATCGACGTCTGCTTCACGCCCTTGTCGCTCGTCGCGCTCAGCTACTGCGCAGAAGGTCGCGCAGCCGGTCAATGTGCTGCCGGGCCACCTCGGGTGGAACCACATTGCGCGGTGGTTCAGGCGGTGCATCTCGTGCAGGGGCAGGTGGCGGTGCTGACCCGGCTTGCTTGGCCCAGGCGTTGAACTCGCCACGGATGGCGCGCTGGATGATGCCGAACAGGTAGCCTGCCGGGTTGCGGATGGTGCTGCCGCGACAGCGATCCGCCCATTCGTCCAGCACGGCCTGGCGTAGCGGAGCATCGACCTGCTGCAATGCCACGATGGCGGCGGCCTGCTGCTCTTCCTTCAAGCCGAGAAAGCGATCAGGCAGGCGAACTCCTGGCATCGCACGCGCCTGCCCACGCTCACGCGCGGTAGTACGTACTTCATTCATACGACTACTACGTACAGTACGGTCCTGCTTCGGATTCCGAAGAGCGCCGTCTGACGCGGGTTTCGGCCCTGCTTCGGAATCCGAAGAGGGGTCATCAGAATTCCGAAGAAGGCTCGGCGCCCCTTCTTCGGAATCGTGAACCCTATCCTTCTGTGGATAACTCTCCTGCGACCCAATGCCCTGGCTCGCGAGGCGTTCGGCAAGGACCTGCAGCCGCGAGGGCAACGTGCGGCCAGACAACAACGGGTCTTCGGCGATTTCCTTGAGGGTGTGCAAGCCCACGACCTGGACGGCCTTGGCCGAATGGCCCAGGGCTTGGCTGACGAGCTCCAAGTAGTCCGGGTCGAGCTGCATCGCCTCGAAAGGCGTCAGGGGCTCATCGTGCAGGACGTAGAGGTTGCCGAGGATGCGCCCGGTCTTGGGGTCACGCCTGCGGCGCACGAGACTCAACCAGCGAGTCAGGCGCAACAGCGTCAGCGCCCGTGCCACGGTCTCGTGAGAGGCCTGTCCGGCGCAGGGCATTGACGCGAGCCACGGGCGAAGTTGCTCATACGTCGGAAACGCCGTGACCCCATCCTCGTTGAGCATCATCCGAAAGACTTGCCAGGCATTGCGTTCCAGCGGCGTCAGGCGTCGGTCCAGGAACAGCCGTCGCGGCACGCTCTCGTGCCGATTGCCGCTGAACAGAAAACCGTCGCCGGTTGCGGAGACAGGAGATGTTGCGGATGCGGGAGCTGGCGCGGACGCGGGCGGGCGAGGTTTCGGTGCAAGGTCTTTCAGCGCGCTGTCGAACAGATCAGCGAGGGCGACCGGGCCTTGGCGTGGTGCTCGTGGTGCAGCGTCGTCCACGGCCATGACTCAACCCAATCCCTGATCGATCCAGTTCTTGATCGCAGCCCAGACCACCGACAGCGGCAGTTCCATGCCTTCGGCGAGGTCCATTGCCGCATCAAGAACCGAGGTCTCATCCTCCAGCTCGACATTCCTGCTGCTGGTCACGGCCTTCCAGCGTCGCCACAGCTCGGTGTCCTGCTCCTCGTCCAGAACCGGATGGCGCCCCTTGCGTTTGGGCAGGCCGAGAACTTCACGCCGTAGCGCGACTTCCTGGTGCGTCAGCCCATAAAAACGGCTCGCCATTTCCGTACTGGCCCCCAGGCGCAACATGCGATCGACGGTGGCGATCTCCTTCTCCACGTCCTGCGCCTGTTTGAGCAATCGCCGGAGCACTTCCCGGTTCACCGAGACAGAGCACCACGAGACGCTGGCATTGGCCAGTACGCTGATCAGCGCCGGATGCTTGAGCGCATCCAATTCTTCCTCACCGAATCCCATCGCCTTGCAGCGGCGCAGTTGCCCGTTGCGCAGATCGTAGAGCGCCTGCGCGATGACGGCCTGGTTGAGTGGGTTAGGTGCGGACATGCGGGCCTCCCTCGCTCAGGTCCCAGGACCGAGAGCGCCGGCTTCCAGATCCAGCAGGCGCCGGGCCAGCCGCAGCAGACGAAACAGCTTGACCAGCGCGGTGTCGCTCAATCGCCGGGCCCCGTCGGCATGACGTTGGCCTTGGCCGTGCAACAGCGCTGGCAGGTCGGTGACGAAGTGCCCGCCGTCCAAGCCCACGTCGGCCGACTGCTGACCGGCCAGGGAAACCAGCAGCGCGAGCACGGCACGTGCGAGCGGCGACGAAACCTGGGTCGGGGCACGACACGCGAACCCGATGCCATCTGAACGATCCTCGACACACGCGTCCAGGTCGACCTCGCCCGCGATCTCGCGCGCGAACTGCGCGATGTGGACGCGCAGGCGGCCGGGTGCGTCGAGACCTGGGTCGATATGCCAGATGTCCGAGATGGGATAGAGGCCACCGGCCTGCACGGGAATCGACTGCAGCACGTTGGCCGAGAAGTCGGGCGGAAGCGCATCGCCCAACTGGTCGGCGACCATGCGCTGGATGGACTGGAGCCGCTGCGTCGTGGGTGCCGGAGAGACGATGTGCTCGTCAAGTAGATCGCCAGCCGCTGCCGCAGGGGTGGCTGCGGATGCCTCACGCGGGGCCGCATCGTCCTGGGGCCTTGTCGGCGCGGCGGCAGAGTGGCCTGCAGAATGTGCTGCTGTGGCGGGGGACGGTGCCGGTTCAATCGGCGGCCGTGCGATGGCCCCAGGCTCAGGCAATGCCGGCGGCGCCGATGGCGGGGTTGGGTCGCTGACCAGGGCGCGGTGGCGGCTCTCGGATTCGGTCAGGTCCAGGGCAAGCACGTCGTAGTCGATGCCCAGCAGCTCGGACATCTGACCGATCAACTCGTCCTGCACACGCTGCGGCGAGAACTCGTCGGCCTGGGTATCGAACTGCGACAGCACTTCTTGGAAGAAACTGTCGAAGTCGAGCGGCAGGGAGCGGCCCTTGGCATAGTGCTCCCACGTGCGCTCACTGGCCTTGCGCATGACCGACAGCCGCTCGACCTGGTGGCGACCGAGGCCACCATACAGCACGGTCGGGATCGCAGGCAGCAGGTAGCGCACCGCATCGGCCATGCGGCTGATGTGTGACTGCTGCACGGGGAAGCCGTCGGCGCCCAAGCGACGGGCCAGCTCGGACTGGCTCAAGGTCGTGCTGCTTTCCGCTTCATAGAACTCGCGCGCCTTCTCGACGCCGAGGGCGCGCTCGATGAACGTCAAGCCGCCACGCAGTTCGTTCTCGGCGAGGTGCCCGGTCAGCGCGACGATCTCCCCGCGCGCAGGCCACGGCCGGAACAGGCACGATATGCGGAAGAAGCGCTCGTCCTTCGTTTCTGTCCAGAGTTCGCGCAGGATCGCCAGCCTGGTGTTGCCGCCGTTGCGGATGATGTAGTGCGCCTCGCCAGGACGGCGTGTGATGGCTGGCGCCGCATCCAGGCCGCGCTCGCGGATGGAGGCCTTGATTTCATCGTAGGCCGAGTTGCGCTTTTTGCGGGGATCGTGGTCGTAGGGCCGCAACTGGTCCAGCGTCACGACCATCGGCGTGTCGGCGATGGGGTCACTCAAAGCCGTGGCCGATGGCCCACTGCGCTCGAACCCGGCGGCAAGCAGCTTGCCGGCCATGTCCTGGGAGGTCATCTCAGCCATGGCCGCATCCCTCGGCGTTGGCGGGCCGGGCCATGCGGGCCTCGCGCTCGGCTCGGCGGATCTGCGCACGGGCATTGAGGTCTGCCCGGTAATCGCTCGCTGTCGAGCTGGTGTAGATGGCGGCGCAGCCGGTCTTGGTGAATTTGAGGTGTCCACCCCGAGTACGTTTGACGTGCCAGCCTTCGCTCACCGCAAACTCGATCAGGGCGCGCAGTCGCTTGTGGCCACGGGACAGTTCATGTGCGCTCGCCACGGGACCTCCCGGTTTCAATAGAACGTGGAGGACGGCCGGACACGCGGGCGAATCTGTCTTGCCACTGCGGGAACAGTTCGCCGGCGAGCGTGCGCATGGTGTCGAGCGCAGCGGGCGCAACTCTGCCTGGTGGCTGTCGATACTCGACGCGATGCACCGGCATGCCGCGGGTTGCAGCGCGCGGATAGGCTTCGATGGCCGGCACGTCGGTGCCCAGCACGCGGATGCCCGTGTGATCCTGAAATAGGTCGTGCAGCGCCTGCTGGATCATGCGTGCGTTGGCGGACACGGGGTGGACACGATTGATGAGTAGGTGCAGCGGTGGCGGTTCGATGCCAAGGTGCCGATACGGCGCGATGTCCTCCAGCAACTGCATGGTGCCGCGCCGCAGTTCGCGGGCCGCAAGGATTTCCGGGGTCACGGGTGACAGCGCCAGGCCGGAGGCGAGCACCGCCATCTCCAACAGCACCGAGCGCGCGCCTTGGGTGTCGATTAGCACCAGGTCATAGAGCGGCGCCAGCGCCGGCAGCAGGTGGCGCAACCGCAGGCGCCCGTCTGGCGCGTGCAGCAGCAAGGTGTTCAGTTCACCCCGGTGGTCGTTCGAGAGCACCAGGTCCAGGCCCGCGATGATGGTGCGGGACACGAGCTGGTCGAGACCGCGCTCGTTGAACGCCAGCAGCTCATAGATGCCGCCGGGCGCGCGGTGAGCCAGATCGTAGTAGGAGGACAAGGTGGGCTGCACGTCGAGATCGAGCAGCAGCACGCGCAGCCCCGCGTCCGCGGCGAGCCCGCCGAGGTTGGCGGCCGTGGTCGTCTTGCCGACGCCACCTTTCGTTGAAATGATGGATACGACCTGCATGGCGCTCTCCGTTTGGCGATGGGAAGTCCGAGGGGGAGCGAGTCAGGTGCGGTTGTTAAGGCGTTCGGCGATCCACTGATCGATCTCGACCGAATCCCAGCCCACCGCGCGCACGCCAAGGCGCAACGCCTGTGGAAACTGGCGCTTCTTCATCAGGTTGTAGATGTGGGCGCGTTTGAAGCCGGACTTCGCTTCAACTTCATCGAGCCGCAGGATGCGGCGCTCGTGCGGTGGCAGTACAGGTACTTGCGACATGGCGGTCACTCCTGAACGCTCAGTGGCGTTTGTTGGCGTGACCTCTATTCAATAGACATGGCTGCAAAAAGACATTGCAAATGCAATCTCCGAGACTGCACATACAAGATGGAAGAATTCACGCGGCTGCGCTACGCACATTCTTCCTGGCGTTGGCGAACTTGCCGTTCAAGGTTCGCTCCGTGATGCCCATGGTGCCGCCATAGTGGGCGAGCAATGCGGTGACGATTGCCTCCTGCGTCTTGAAGCTGGAGTACGGCACACCCGATGGGGATTGACCCAGCATCAGCGTCAGCATGCCACCGATGATGTTCAGGTACGTGGTCTCCGCTCGATCACTGATCGCGCACTGCTTGGATGCCAACAGCACCGCGGACTGCTTGAGCAAGGCTTCGTGTTGCGCTTGAAGTTTGCGCATCTCACGCCGGCTATGGTCCAGCGCGGCCTGCAGAGCCTGCCGTTCCAGCAGGATTGCCTGTCCTGTTTCCAGGGTGATGGAGGGATGCGCCATGCGCTCGCTGCGGCTGAACAGGAATCCGGGTCGATGCTCAGGATAGTGAGTGCGCATCCAGCGTTTCAGATCGACGTGGCGGATGGTCAGATCGGGTGAACTCACCAACTCTGGGTCATTGAGCGTGATCCCGTTCTTGCCAAAGGGCAGTTCCGAGTTGAGGATGCCGTCGTAGATGCGTTCCGAGTACAGCCGACACTCGTTCCATCGCGGGCAGTCCAATGTCTGCGGCAGGCACCGCGGTGATGCGATCGAGGCGAGGATCGACGCCTTGTACCGCAACAACCCAGCCCACCGTATGGCAGCTTCGATGGGACGATAGAACACCTTTGATAATGGTGGCTCCTTGTGCATGTTTTCGTCTCCTTTCGGAAGCGCTACATCACCGGCTCCTTTCTCGCCCTGCCAAGGGCTGTTGTGTCGTTATGCCTGTGGCGGATGCCAGGGACGAATGCCCCGGAACGTGGGCGGACGAGATCATGGCATCCGCCACAGGTGGCCCTCTCTTGCTCAATGTGCAAGAATCGACCAGTTGCCGGCCCGTCGAGTAACAAGGAAGAAGCACGCTCGACAATGGCGCTCACGGTGCCAGCGTCATGGGGTGCGTCAGGCGTATCAAGACCGATTCGCTATGGTCTGATATCCCTACGGTTTCACAAGTCGCGCTGGGGCGCAGTCGTTGCTCAACGTCCAGAGGGACGCAGAGAAAACCGCGCGTGTGATGCTTGTTCTGGCATCCTGATATATCGACATAGCATCCAGCGATCCTGGGCTGTGGCCAGTTTGAGGCTGTTGCGCGCCGCTCCCACACGGTCGCCAGCTGACCAGGTGATGTGAACATGCGCCCCATCTTTCCTTGCTCGCCGCTTGGCCTTCATCACGAACAGCCTTGGGCTGTGGTGCGCACGGCATCAAACCAAGCGCGGTCTCAACGTTCGATGCTGATGCCATTCCTGACGCAAGGAGACCTGAGTGTCGAGCGGCGTTGCAGGGGCGGGCCTCTGGTAGCCGTGTATTCTGCGTCGGTTGTCAGGGGATGAAATGGCAGTCCTTGGACGCTGATGGAAGTTGTTGGATGAGTTTTGTTGCCGAGGGCGAAGAACAAGGCTATAATTCAGGCCTTCGCTGCTCACGGCGGCGAAGAATGTGATTGGGAAACAAGGATTTAGCGCCCTAGTGCCTGTCTCGTTTCCGGCTCCACATGACCGGCCAATGGGATGTAGCCAAGCGATCGAACTCTCTCCTCTATGAGGAACGATGCGGTACGATCCTCATCCAGTTGCAGCGCAAGCGTTCCGTTTGCATGGCTGACATCGACATCGCTCACGCCGGGCAGGTGGTACATCGCCTTTTCGATTTTCAATGCGCAGGCGGCGCAATCCATGCCGTCGATATACAGCTTGTAGGGGCGTGTCGCCGCCATGATGTCACCTCGACAAACTCGATGTGACGCACTAGATAGACCCTGTAGTAACTACAGGGTCAAGCGATGAACCGGGAAATCCTGACAATCGGCCATCTGGCGCGGCAGACGGGCACCAAAGTCGAGACGATCCGCTTCTATGAGAAGAACGGTCTCTTGCCGGAACCTTCGCGCACCGACGGCAATTATCGTGCCTATGAACAGGAACATCTCGACCGGTTGAGCTTCATCAGGCGTGCCCGCGACCTCGGCTTCTCGCTCGACCAGGTCAGGACGCTATTGATGCTCGCCGACGACCGCAGCCAGTCCTGTGCGGCCGTCGATGCAGTTGCCAGGGAACGTCGAAACGAGGTCGAGAGAAAGATAAGCGACCTTATCGCGCTCAAGGGTGAACTCGACAGGATTATAGATCGGTGCGAATGCGGGATAGTTGCCGACTGCAGAATCATCGAGTCGCTATCAACAGCAGGCTCGTAGTCTCCCACACCGGTATGTCCTTCACGCATTCAGGTTGATAACGCGCTCCCGGGTTCCATATGTGGCTTTTCGCAACGTTCGGCTGAACGGGTTGAAATTTCGCGAGAATTGGTCAGTATCGCATGATGTCCCGTTTCCTCGCCCAGCTCATTGTCGTCAGCCTTTTGTGGGGGTGCCTGTCCGCTGGCGCATCCGCCGACTCGTTCTATGGTGAGGCGAACGAGGCCATCGTTCATGCGACAGGAACGGAGCGCGCTGCGGATTCCACTTCCGGCTCGATCTGCGATGTCTGCCACATTCTCCAGCATGTCGTGCTTGTGCCCCGAAGCGAGTTCCTGGTGACGCTCGCGACGAGCCATGTTCCCGTTTCCGGTGACGAAAGTGCTGCAAGCCGGCTGCTTTATCCCGAAGGTCCCCCTCCAGAAATAGCGATCGCCTGAGCCTGAACGCGTTCCCGTCCGGGGACGCCCGATGTCTTTTATCTACAGGTGATCCATGAAAGGTTCATTCCGCCCTTGGCGGAGAGCCCTGTCCGGCATTTTTCTGTCGGCGGGACTCGCGATGCCGGTGTTCGCGTCGGACACGGCATCGGTAACGCTCGACGAAGCCATCGCCATCGCGCTGTCGCAGAACACGCAGGCGCGCATCGCTTTCGAGGCAATCGGTGAACGAACCGCAGAAGCGCGGCAAGCGGGGCTTCCGCCCAATCCCGAACTCGGCCTCGAAGTCGAGAATGTGCTCGGCTCCGGCCTCTATCGCGGCACGGAGGAGGCGGATGTCACGCTCGGCCTCACGCAGCGTATCGAAACGGGCGGCAAGCGCGAAAACAGGAAGCGTCTCTCCCGCCTTTCGGAAGCGGTCGCCGCCGCAGAAAGAGATGTTGTGGAGCGCCGCCTGCGCGAGGCGGTAACGCATGCCTTCAACGGATTGCTTGCCGCACAGCAAGAAGCGGAAACGACTTCGGCCGCGGCGGAGCGGGTCCGCGGCCTCGTGCCGGCGCTGCGTCAGCGCTTCGAACGGGGAGCTTCTTCAGAAGCCGATCTCAATCGCGGATTGCTCGCACTCGATCTCGCCGAGATCAGGGCGGGGACGAAACAGGCCGAGTTGCGCACGGCACAGCAAACACTGCTCGCCCTCTGGTCGGAGAGCGCCTATCGTCCGTTACGCGCCGAGGGCGCTTTCGCCGTTCCGGCAACGCCGCTTCCCGGCCTCGACGAACTCGAAGCCATGCTCGACAGCCATCCGGCGGTGCTGGGCGGACAACAGACCGTGAGTGTGCGCCGCGCGGCCTTCGACCTGGAAAAGTCGAATGCCTATCCGGATGTGACGCTGGGCGCAGGCGCCCGCCATTTCGCAGGAACGGACGAAAGCGCGTTCCTCTTCTCCGTCTCCATTCCTATCTCCGTCTTCGACCGCAATCAGGGCAATATCGACGCCGCATCGAGCCGCGTCGTGCAAGCCGATCTCGATGCGCGGCGAACGAGGGTGGAACTCGCCCGCGAATTGCAACAGTCGCATCAGACCTACAGCAGCCGTTGCCGTGAAGCGGAGCGGCTTGGCAGATCGGTCGTCCCCACATCGGCAAAAACATCCGCCGCAATCCGCGAAGGCTATCTCGCGGGCCGTTTTGGCGTACTCGATCTTCTCGATGCGCTGCAGACCAGCGCCGACAGCCGGATGCAGGAAACGGAGGCCCTTCTCGCCTGCCGTAATGCGCTGGCCTCCATCGAAATTCTGACCGGCCTTTCCGGCAAGGAAGAAGCGGCCGAAGGAGATGCACAATGAAAACGATCAAGACGGAAATCCTGGCGCGCCGGTTGCTCGCTTCGGGCCTGGCTGTCGCCCTCGCCATATCGCCCGCCCTGGCACAGGGCGACCGCGATCATGACCATGGCGGCGACAAGGCCGTGGAGGAACATCACGACCATCGTGATGGGAGTGAAAGCGAAGAGGAGCACGACGCTCATGGCGAGGACGCCCATGACGGTCACGGCCACGACGAAGAGGATGGACATGACGAGAGCGGCCACGGGCACAGCCATGACGACGAGCATGACGAGCATGAAGATGGTCATGTAACGCTGACGCCTGCGCAGATCGGCAACGCACGGCTGGAAATCGCCGAGGCGGGGCCGGGCATGCTCCGCCCCTCGCTCAATCTTTTCGGTATCGTCAGGCCCGATCTCGACAGGCTTGTCCATGTCGTGCCGCGCTTTCCGGGGATCGTGATCGGTGTGAACAAGCGCCTTGGCGACCGCGTGGAGCGGGGAGACATTCTGGCGACCATTGAAAGCAACGAGAGCCTGCGCGCCTATCCGCTCATCGCTTCCGTTTCCGGGCGCGTCATCCTCGGAAATGTCGTGCCCGGCCAGTTCGCGGGAACGGACGATCCGCTGATGGTCGTCGCCGATCTTTCGACCGTCTGGCTCGATCTTCAGGTTCATCGCCACGATGCCGGCCTCATCCGCGAGGGACAGCGTGTCGTTTTTCCATCGGAGAATGGCGGCGGCGAGGTCGAGGCGGTGATTTCCTATGTGTCGCCTATCGCCGCGCAGGACACGCAGAGCGTACTCGCCCGCGCGACGGTCGCGAACCCGGAGGGCCATCTTCAGCCCGGACTTTTTGTTACGGCCTCGGTGATGCAGGAACCCTTAGCGGCGCCGGTGACGGTGAAGCGCGAGGCGATCCTCCATGACGGTGCGGCGGCATTCGTCTATGTGCCGGGCGAGGAAGGCTCCTTCGAGCGGGCGCCGGTGAAGACCGGCCGGAGCGACGGCGTCCGCATCGAAATCCTCGAAGGGCTCGATGCAGGCGCATCCTATGTCGCGGGCAATGCCTTCCTCCTCAAGGCCGAGGCGGGCAAGAACGCCGCCGCGCATTCGCATTGAGGAGATGAAACATGATACCTGCAATCGTCTCCTTCTGCGTCAGGCACCGCTGGCTGGTGCTGCTGACGGTCGCCTTCGTCGCGGGCTTCGGCGCCTATAATTTCACGCGCCTGCCGATCGACGCCGTGCCGGACATCACCAATGTCCAGGTGCAGATCAACACCTCCGCGCCCGGCTATTCTCCCGTCGAGGTGGAGCAGCGCATCACCTTTCCGCTGGAAACGGCGATGGGCGGCCTGCCCGGCCTCGACTACACGCGCTCGCTTTCGCGCTACGGCCTGTCGCAGGTCACGGTCGTCTTCGTGGACGGCACGGACATCTACCGCGCGCGGCAGTTGATTGGCGAACGTATTCAGGCCGTTTCCGGCGAGTTGCCGCCCGACGTCGAAACGGCCATGGGCCCGGTTTCGACCGGCCTCGGCGAAATCTACATGTACCGCATGGAGGCCGCTCCGGATGCGCGCAATGCTGAAGGCGTGCCCTATACGCTCTCGGACCTGCGCGCGATCCATGACTGGATGGTGCGTCCGCAACTGCGCACCGTTCCGGGCGTGGTCGAGGTAAATGCCATCGGCGGTTATGAGCGGCAGATCCATGTCGTGCCCGACCCTTACCGGCTCACCTCCTTCAATCTCTCCTTCGCCGATGTCGCGAAGGCGCTCGAGGACAACAACGTCAATCAGGGCGCGGGCTATATCGAGCGGAACGGAGAGCAATATCTGATCCGCCTGCCGGGCCAGCTTGGCGATGCGGCGGAGTTCGGCGAGGTGCTGCTCGGCACGCATAATGGCAGGCCAATCTATATCCACGATGTCGCGGAAGTGACCTTCGGCAAGGAGCTCCGCACCGGCGCGGCGACGCATGACGGCGAGGAAACCGTTCTCGGCACCGCTGTGATGCTGATGGGCGAGAACAGCCGCGAAGTGGCAAGCGCCGTTCGCGGCAAGCTGAAGCAGATCGAGCGAAACCTGCCCGACGGCGTGACAATCGAAACGCTCTACGACCGCACCGATCTCGTCCAGAAGACCATCGCCACCGTCCGTAACAATCTCGTGGAAGGCGCGGTGCTCGTCATCGTTGTCCTTTTCATGCTGTTGCGAAGTATCCGGGCGGCGCTCATCACCGCCGCTGTCATTCCGCTTTCCATGCTGATCGCGGTGACGGGCATGGTGGAGTACCGCATCAGCGCCAACCTGATGAGCCTCGGCGCCATCGACTTCGGCCTGATCGTGGATGGCGCCGTCATCATCACAGAGAATTGCTTGAGACGTCTTTCCGAAGAACGGAAGCATCTGGGGCGCACACTCGGCCTCGACGAACGCTTCGCTGTGGTGGTGGACGCGACGCGCGAGGTGATAACGCCGGCCATGTTCGGCTCCTTCATCATCACGGTCGTCTATCTGCCGATCCTCACATTGACCGGCGTGGAAGGAAAAATGTTCACGCCTATGGCGGTCACGGTCGTCCTCGCGCTTCTCGGGGCAATGGCGCTGGCGGTCACTTTCGTTCCGGCGGCCATCGCCATTTTCGTGCGCGGCGATGTGGAGGAGAAGGAGAGCCTCATCATGCGCTGGGCGCAGAAGGGTTACCAGCCAGCACTTCGCTTCGCGCTTGGCCGTCAGAAGACAATCGCCATCGCGGCGGCGGCGCTCGTGCTCGTGGCCGCGCTCGGCGCGACGCGCTTCGGCACCGAGTTCATCCCGAGGCTCGACGAGGGCGACGTTGCGGTGCAGGTGCTCCGCATGCCGGGCACGAGCCTTACGCAATCGGTGGAGATGCAGAAACAGGTCGAAAGGGCACTGATCGAGCTTCCCGAAGTGCGGGAGGTCTTCGCAAGGACGGGCACGGCGGAAGTTGCAACCGACCCTATGCCGCCCAGCATCTCGGACGCCTATGTGATGATCGAACCGCGCTCCTCCTGGCCGAACCCGCGCAAGCGGAAAGCCGAGCTTCTGCAGGAGATAGACGAGAAGCTCGCCGCCATACCGGGAGCGAATTACGAGGTCTCGCAGCCCATCGAGCTCCGCTTCAACGAGCTCATCTCGGGCGTCCGTTCGGATGTCGGCATCAAGATATTCGGCGACGATATGGACAAGCTCCTCGCCTCTGCGAACGAGGTGGCCGCTATCGTTCAACGGATCGAAGGCGCGACCGACGTGCAGGTGGAGCAGGTGGAGGGGCTTCCCGTCCTCTCCATCGAGGTGAAGCGCGATGTGGCGGCCCGCTTCGGGCTCTCCGTCGCGGAGATACAGACGGTCGTGCAGGCGGCGATAGGCGGCGCGCGGGCAGGTACCTTTTATGAAGGAGATTGGCGTACGCCCGTTTTCGTGCGCCTGCCTGAGACACTCCGGCAGGATATGGACCGCCTGCGGGAACTGCCGATTCCGCTACCGCCGGCACATGAAGCGGAGGACCGTTTCGCGCCTGCCTCCTATTCACCCTTCGGCGAAGGCATGCCGCGCGTCGTACCGCTCCGCGAGGTGGCGGAGATCGCCCTCGCGCCCGGACCGAACCAGATCAGCCGCGAGAACGGCAAGCGGCGGATCACGGTGACGGCCAATATCCGCGAGCGCGACCTCGGCTCCTTCGTGGACGAGGCGCGGGCTGCCGTGGCGGCGCAGGTGCAATTGCCGCCCGGCTACTGGTTCGAATGGGGCGGGCAGTTCGAGCAGCTCGTCTCGGCGGCGAAGCGGCTTTCCATCGTCGTGCCCGCAGCGCTGGTGCTGATCTTCGCTTTGCTCTTCGCGAGCCTCGGCACGGCGAGGGACGCGCTGCTCGTTTTCTCGGGCGTACCGCTCGCGCTCACGGGCGGGCTCGCGGCGCTGGCGCTTCGGGGCATGCCGCTCTCGATCTCGGCAGGCGTCGGCTTCATCGCGCTCTCGGGCGTCGCGGTGCTGAACGGCCTCGTCATCATCAGCTTCATCAAGAACCTGCGGGCGCGGGGTCTTCCCCTCGATGAAGCGATCCGGCAGGGGGCCATGACGCGGCTCCGCCCGGTGCTGATGACGGCGCTCGTTGCCTCGCTCGGCTTCGTGCCTATGGCGCTGGCGACAAGCGCGGGCGCGGAGGTGCAGCGCCCGCTCGCCACGGTGGTGATCGGCGGCATCCTGTCCTCCACCATCCTCACGCTGCTCGTGCTGCCCGCGATCTACCGCCTCGCCCATGCGCGGGACGAAGAAGAACGAGCAGCCTGACGGGTCCGTGCGGACCCGATGGCGGCACCCCCGGCCGGGCTTCCGTGTCCCGGCCGGGGGGCATCTTTCGACGCTTCTCCGAGGATCCGGAATGAAAAGAAAAGGCGCAATTCTACTTAAGTGTGGATAACGCCTCATCGATGAGGGCCTCCGGCGAGAAGTCGGGCCTCCGGAGCGCCCGAAGCCAGCCGAGATAGAACGGAAGATGCCGGGTCGAGACGCCGCGCACCTGCCGGTTGACGAAGGTCTTCGTGCGCTCGTGATGGGCATTCACATGACCGAGCCCGAGCCGTCCGGGGCGGCGAGGTTTTCCGCCAACGGCCTTCGTTGCCTGCGTCTTCTTCGGGGTCATGATGCGGCGATGTTCCGAGCCCGCTTTCACCGCTGCGCTGACATAGGCCTTGTGCCCGTCGGAGCAGAGAACGGAGCCCGGCGCGATACGCCCCTGAAGCGCGGGAGCGATGGCGGCGCGGTTTGGCAGCACTTCCTCGATGATGCCGCCGGCGTTGTCGAGCGCCGTGAGCACGGGGATTTGCTCGCTGGAGAGTCCCCTGTTGATGGCCGGGCCTCCGCGGTAGCGCGGCGGGCGGTTCTCCGGCGGATTCCCGTTCTGCCAGCCCCGGTGTCCCTTGTAGGAACTCAAAAAGTAGGTTTCATCGGCCTCGATGACGCCTCCCACCCGTTCGGCCTGCCGCAGCGCCTGGGCGCGCAAGAGGCGATGACGCCAGCGCCAGGCGGTCAGCCGCGAGATGCCAAGCCCGCTCGTCTTCACGTCGTCGACCGACTTGAAGCCGGTGGCCATCATGCGGGCGTAGGCAGCCCACTTCTCCGGCTTGCGCATACGGGTGAAGGCGGTGCCGGTGAGGGCGTTGAAGGTTTGGCCGCAGCCGGATGAGCCGCTCCGGCGGCAGCGAAATCGCTGCCTGCCTCCGCGATCGCGGCCGTGTTTCACGATGTCGTCATGACCGCAATGCGGACATCCGCGTCGGCTGCTCACGGCCGCCGAACGGCGCGCAAGCGCGACATCGGCCAGCCGCGATGCGGCGGCGGCCTGGACCACCTCCCCGAGCTCGACGCACTGCTCGGGCGTCAGTTCTCTCGCAACTCGCGCCTTCAGGCGTTCGAACCGGACGGCGTCCATGGGCCCCTCCGTAAGCGGAGAGACAACGCTATGGCCCAAACCTTTCTAAAACAATACATTCTGGCGCTCATCCACACTTAAGTAGAATTGCGCCAAAGAAAATCAATCGCCTGGCTCGTCTGGATCAACAATGGTCGATTGAATCACATTGGACCTGCTTCTAAGAACCCGAACCCGCGCTGGCAAGAGGATAGGCAAGCATGACCGAGAAACTTCGCCTGGACATTCCGATCCTGTTGCCGGAGGTCAACACCGCCGCCGACGCCTGCGTCCAGATCCTGATTGAGCAGATTGCGGGGAAGGAAGGAGTGGAAGACGCGCATGTCGTGGCGGGCGTGGACGGCGAACCGGCGCGGCTTTGCATACATTACGATCCTGACATCCTGCCGCTGCCGCGTATCCGCGACCTGATCGCCGCCGCGGGCGCCAGGATCTCGGAACGGTATGGGCACGCGGTCTGGCAGCTTGATATTCCGCACCAGCGGCGAGCGCGGTCCATTGCCGAACGGCTGAGAACGCTCGACGGCGTGATAGAGGCTGAAGCGAGCGCCACCGGCACCGTGCGCGTGGAGTTCGATAGATCAGCCACATCCGAGGCGACACTCAAGGGCAAACTCGACAAGTTGCAAACCGGCGGCGCAAGGCCGGAAAGGGATTCCCGGGCGGATGAGCATGCCGGTCATGATCACGAAGGCGGCGCATTCGGAGCGAACACCGAGCTGATCTTTTCCTTGCTTTGTGGTGCTCTGCTCGCCGGGGGCTATCTCATCGGGAAGCTTCTGACGGTCCCGGCCTGGCTACCCTTCGCCTGTTATCTCGGTGCCTATTTCTTTGGCGGTCTCTTCACCTTGCGTGAGGCGATAGAGAACCTGCGCCTGAAGAAGTTTGAGATCGACACCCTGATGCTGGTGGCGGCGGCCGGCGCCGCTGTCCTTGGTGCCTGGGCGGAGGGGGCTCTGCTGTTGTTCCTGTTCAGCCTTGGTCATGCCCTTGAGCACTACGCCATGGGACGCGCGAAGCAGGCAATCGAGGCTCTGGCGAAGCTCGCGCCAAGGACCGCACTGGTACGGCGCGACGGCGAATTGCGAGAGGTACCGGTAGAGGATCTCGCCGTCGGCGACATCGTGATCGTCAAGCCGGATTTGCGGCTACCCGCTGACGGTTTCCTGATCAAGGGCGTCAGCAGCGTCAATCAGGCGCCGGTCACCGGCGAAAGCATCCCCGTGGACAAGCGGCCGGTGAGCGATGCGGACGCGGCGCGGGCCAATCCCGACAAGGTCAATGCGGCCCACCGCGTCTTCGCGGGCACCATCAACGGCAATGGCGCTATCGAGATCGAAGTTACGCGCAAGTCTTCCGACACGACCCTCGCAAAGGTCGTGAAGATGGTCAGCGAGGCCGAGACCCAAAAATCGCCGACGCAGCGCTTCACCGACAAATTCGAGCATATCTTCGTGCCGGTGGTACTGGCGTTGGCGGTCATTTTACTGTTCGCCGGACTGGTGATCGACGAACCGTTCCGCGACACCTTTTATCGCGCCATGGCGGTTCTGGTCGCCGCCAGCCCCTGCGCGCTTGCGATCGCAACCCCGAGCGCGGTTCTCTCCGGCGTCGCGCGGGCCGCGCGCGGCGGTGTGCTGGTCAAGGGCGGCGCTCCGCTGGAAAATCTGGGATCCCTGACCGCGATTGCCTTCGACAAGACCGGCACGCTGACGTCCGGAACCCCGCGGATCACCGATATCGTGCCGGCTCATGGCGTGACCGAAAATGAATTGCTGGCGGTCGCGGTTGCCGTGGAAAGCCTCAGCGACCATCCGCTCGCCCGCGCCATTGCGCGGGATGGACGCGAGCGGCTGGGCGGCAAGCCGGTGCCGGAGGCGGACGGCCTCGACAGCCTGACCGGACGTGGTGTGTCGGCGCGCGTCGGTGGCGAAACTGTGTTGATCGGCAAGGCGGAAATGTTCGGGGCCGAGGGCATCGCGCCACTGTCGGATGCCATGCAGAAGACTATCGCGAGGCTGCGTGAGGGGGGCCGAACGACAATGGTGGTCCGGCGCGGCGACCGCGACATCGGCGCCATCGGGCTGATGGATACGCCGCGCGAGGCCGCGAAGATCGCGCTCGCCCGCCTTCACGAACTCGGCATCAAGCGGCTGATCATGATATCTGGCGACCATCAAAAGGTTGCCGAGGCCATTGCCGGTCAGGTTGGCATAGACGAGGCATGGGGCGATCTGATGCCGCAGGACAAGGTCGAGGCGATCAAGAAGCTCCGATCCGAAGGCAAAGTCGCCATGGTTGGCGATGGCGTCAATGACGCGCCCGCCATGGCGACAGCGACGGTCGGCATCGCCATGGGCGCGGCCGGCTCCGACGTTGCCCTGGAGACAGCGGACGTGGCGCTCATGGCCGATGATCTCTCTCATCTTCCTTTTGCGGTGGGGCTGAGCCGGACCGCACGGGCCGTGGTCCTGCAGAATGTGATCGTGAGCCTCGGCGTGGTTGCGCTGCTAGTTCCGTTGACGATCATGGGCCTTGGCATCGGTGCCGCTGTCGCTGTCCATGAGGGATCGACGCTGCTCGTTGTGTTCAATGCGCTGAGGCTGCTCGCATACCGGAAAGAAGTATGAGGCTGAGCGACCACTGATCAGAGACAGGCCACACGCATGCCAAGCCTGAAGCGAGAATGCGGGACCGTTACACAGATTTCCATACTGATGCGTGTCGGAACATGGGAATCTTCGGGCAAGAAAAACTTTGGCACAGGAGTCAATTCCATGAGTTTTCGTGACATTGTCGTTGATGCTTGCCCCAGAAACGACATTCCGCGGACGCTTGAACTGGCGCGTGAAATGGCCATCGCATTTGACGCAAGGCTGTTCGTCGTCGCTTATGCTTGGCCGGTCACAACTGCCGCAGATGTGCTTGCCGGGAACAGGCTCATCGCCGAGAGGCAGATGCAGGAGGCGCTATACGTCACGCGCGCCGCCTTCGATCGCGTTTTCGAGGATACGTCGATTAACGTTGAATGGTGTTCGGGAGTCGGTGATCCGACCACAGTGTTGGGTGAGCATCTCTTGACCGCCGATCTCCTGATCACGAGCGCAGCCGAAGGCCATGGTAACGTTGCGCCCGAGCCGGCAAATCTCGCGCTAGGATCTGGCGCGCCCGTTTTACGACTAGGCTCCGCCTCAGTGACAGGTCGCTTTTCCAGCGTTCTTGTGGCGTGGAAAGGGTGCCCGCAGGCACGTCGCGCTTTACATGACGCATTGCCTATCCTGAAGCGCGCTGACAAGGTGACCGTCGTCGGGGTTGGAAACGAGACAACCGTTGCACAACTCGAAGCGGTTGCCGAACATCTATGCCGGCATGATGTGACGGCAAGCCACCTGCACCTTTCGCATTCGGAGCAAGACGTCTGCGCCGAGCTCATCGGCCATGCACAGCGGGAGAACGCGGACATGATTGTCGCCGGAATTTACAGTCGCGGTCCCCTTGCCCAGCGCGTTTTGGGCGGCGTGACCAGAGAATTGCTCAAGACGTCCGATCTGTCCTGGTTTATGGCCCGTTAATCCCCTCGGTGCCGAAAAACGCCTACAAGGCGGGCAAACAAGGAATTGGCCCGACGGAATCGCCAAACTTCGCGCGGGCCTCCGATTATTCTGGCTCATTGAAAGATTGGCAGCAGGCTGAGGGTCCTGTCTCTCAAGCAGCCACTACCCCGGCATTGTGGGCTCTTCGCTTTCATCAATGGAATTCGGATGAACGGTCTGGAAGACCCCGGCGATATCGACAGGCAAGGCCGTTTTCCGATTGTCGTTTCGCACCACTACCTTCTTCCAGTTCCGCGCTAAATCTCCGGTTCCGGACATATTTCGTCTGGAGCCTTAGATTTAAGTGCGAAGCCGGAAAAAGTTGAAACGAACTGGTAGCGGGCGACCTGCGCTTCGACCCGGTTGCCCCTGCGGCAGGAGGATCGCCGTCGGAGCGATTGCCGGCCTCGTTCCCTGTTCGCTCACTCTCTTCGTCATGACGTATTCGGTATCCTGCGAGACGCCCGGAGCGGGGCTCGCCTTCGCCGCCATCATGATGATCGACGTGGTCGTGACCCTGTGCTTCGTCGCATGGGCAAGTATTTTTGCGCAGCAAGACCTTCTGACATTTATTGCGGAACAGCCTGTGCTTATTGACCGGGCGACGCGATCGCTCGAAGGAGGCGCTGGTGTCGTATTTCTCGCCGTCGCAGTCTTTGAGTTCCTCTAATCCTCTCCTATAAAAACCAGGTTGCGAGGCACCCCATAGCCAACACTCGACAGCGCCGACACGATATATTCCCTCCCACAGTGAATCGAGCACCTGTCACCGCGAGGAGAATGGAAGATTCAAACCTGCGATAGACCGGCGGCAGCATAGTGCCCGAGCCCTGATCAACCGGGTAGTGCTTATCGCACCTGTTATCCAAAACCGAACAGATCGCGTTCATAGACAATGCCTCTCGCCAACCCGAGCTTCATCGCCGGCGTCGCTTTCTCTTTGCCTCGCGGCAGCATGTAGTTGTGATAGAAGCGCAGGATCGTCGCAAGCTTGGGCACCATCTCGGGATTGTAGAAGCTGTAGGCGTGCCAGATGCGCTGCCTGTTCGAGGCCGTGGGAAGGCCGCGCTCGAAGCCCGCGATGCGGCGGCGGGCAAGGTTGAAATAGGCGTCGACCGGATGGATGCTTGCGCGCGTCATGAACTTCGCGAGTCCGTCCCAGTCCATCAGGCCGATATCCGTTTTCAGCCGGATGGTCTTTTCCGGCTCCGCCTTGGAATGATATGGCCAGTCCAGGCCAATTGTCGCCAGCATCTTGCCGCGCGCCGGTTGCGGACCCGGGCCGCAGGTGAGGCGAAGGATGTGGACCGCAAGCGCTTCCTCGTCTTCGATATCGGGATACTCGACCTGGATTTGCGCAATCTCGGCCGCGAAGCGCTTCAGCTCCTCGCGGTAGCGCTTGCGGCCTTCAACCGCCAGTGCCGCCCGCTCATCGTTGGTCAGGCCTTTCGAGAATGAAATCTCCGCGATATTGACCTTGCCGGCTTTCACCTCATCGACCAAAAGCGCCGCGATTGCATTTGCAAGTCCCGATTCCGCATCGACGCAGAAATTCGCAACGCGATACGAGCGTCCGACCAGCTTCCTGACGAGCATCATATGGGCGTAGTGGAAGATGTCGCCCCGCACACGCGAGCCCCGGCCGGGCAGTTCGTATTTGCCGCCAGCAGCCAGGTCTTCCCTCGTGAAGATGTGCGGCAAGCGTTTCACGACCGATGCCCGGTATTCGCTCGCTGGCCAGAGGCGCGCGAACCGGCGCATCGACCGGGGCCTGGCGAAGTCGCCCGCGGCGTCCATGGCCTTCTCCAGCTCGTCCGGGTCGACATCCGGGTCGTAATCGATGGTTGCCGCCACCACGAACTGCGATGATTTGTGAACGGTCGCCATGTGAAGGAGCGGGACTGTTCCTCGCCGGTTCTTGATCGGCCAGTTCACAAGGATTGTCTGGGCGTCGGTCGAGAAGAAGGGCTCCTTGCCGTCGAAGCACTGGTGAAGCCGCGCTTCCCGCTCTCCGGCGAAGGCCAGGCATTGGTTGAAGAGGAAATCTATCTTGGAATGGATGTGCGGAAAGGTGACCTGCGCTGTTTCGCATAGCCGGCTCATGGCCATCTTGTTCACCAGCCCGCGCATGATGGCGCCCGTCTTGTCCGTCTTCTTGTGCCGCCTGGTGGGAAGCCCGATGGAAAAGGTCTTGCGACAGGCCTTGCATTGATAGCGGGCATCGCCCTTCGCGGTCTTCCCGAACAGTCTGTAGGCGGACGGCATCAGGCCTATCGGGAGCCGATGATTGCCGCAGACGGCATTCGGACAGGTTTCCCGTTTTGTTCTCCTATACAGGTCCGAGAGGCGGGAATACTCTTCCGCTATCGCGTGATTTGATTTGATCGCGTGGGCAAGACCGCAAGCCGGGCAGAAGAACGAGCGGTCATCGCCCGCGCCTGTAATCTTCCCGTGAGGCTGATTTCCGGGAGACGGGCTTTGGCCGGTGCGCCGATACGGGTCCGGCGCAATGCCGAACAGCCGGCATTGCGCGTTGCGGCAGAAATTGACCGAAAACACCCCTACATTGCGAGGGAGGCGGCGCGTTTGCGCTCTCGAAGATTTCTTCGGGGCATTTGCCGCCGGTATCGACTCGCCCTCGGACACTAAGCCCCCGATTCAAAACAGGAAACGCCGACAGGTTACTGTCGGCGCTCCGTCGAATCAACATTTAGCTTAGGGGCTGGCCCCGAGGAGCGCCCTTTTGAAGTTCGTTCGCGGATGAAAAGGCTTATTCCTTGGCGTCTTCTTCTTCGCCGGCGGCCTCTTCTTCCTCGTCGCCCGGAGCCAGTTCTTCGGACTCGAAGAATTCCGCCGCCTCGACGGCCTCTTCTTCCTCATCGTCCCGGCGCTGTGTCAGGTCTTCGCCCGCGGCCTGGCGTTCGGCCTCTTCCTGCGTGCGCGCCACGTTGATGGCGATCGTGGCCGAGACTTCCGGGTGCAGCACGATGCGCACATCGTGAAGCCCGATCGTCTTGATCGGCTTGTCGAGAACCACCTGGTTGCGGGCCGCTGTGAAGCCGCCATCCGTCATCGCCGTGGCGATGTCGCGCGTGCTCACCGAACCGTACAGGATGCCGGTTTCGCCGGCCTGGCGCAGAATGATGAAGGACTGGCCGTGAACCTTGGTGTGAACCTGTTCGGCTTCCTTCTTCAGCTCCAGGTTGCGGGCTTCAAGCTGCGCCCGCTGTCCTTCGAAGCGTTCGATATTCGCCTTCGTTGCCCGCAGCGCCTTTTTACGGGGCAGCAGGAAGTTGCGCGCGAAGCCGTCCTTTACTTTGACGACATCGCCCATTTGACCGAGCTTTTCCACCCGTTCCAGAAGTACGACTTGCATCGTGGTGTCTCCTTTACCGGGCCTAGCTGATCACGTAGGGGATGAGCGCGAGGAAGCGCGCCCGCTTGATGGCGCGTGCAAGCTCGCGCTGCTTCTTGGCCGAAACGGCCGTGATGCGCGAAGGAACGATCTTGCCGCGTTCGGAAATGTAGCGCTGAAGCAGCTTCACATCCTTGTAGTCGATCTTCGGGGCGTTGGCGCCGGAGAACGGGCAGGTCTTGCGGCGGCGGAAGAAGGGCCGGCGCGCGGGCTGTGCTGAAGTGCTCATTATTCCTGACCTCCATCCGAATTGTCATCGCGGCGCGGGCGCTCGCGGTCGCCGAAGCGGCTGCTGCCGCGGTCGCCACGATCGCCACGGTCGCGATCGCCGAAGCGGTCGCCGCCACGGCGGTCACCGCGGTCGCCACGATCGCCGCGGCTCTGCATCATCGCGGAGGGTTCGGTTTCGTGTTCTTCGACACGGACCGTGATGAAGCGCAGTACGTCTTCGCTGATGCCCATCTGGCGTTCCATCTCGGCCACGGCCGCATGCGGCGCGTCGATGTTCACCAGCGTGTAGTGGCCCTTGCGGTTCTTCTTCACCTTGAATGCAAGGTTGCGAAGACCCCAATATTCGGTCTTGCCGACCTGGCCGCCCTGTTCCTTGATGATGTTCGAGAACTGCTCGGTGAGAGCCTCGACCTGTTGCTGCGACACGTCCTGCCGCGCAATGAATATATGCTCGTAAAGAGCCATTGAGCCTTTTCCTTTTTTAACCGGCCCCGGCGCAAAGCCCCCTTTGAGCCCATAGGCTCGAAAGGACCACCAAAGAAGCGGAGACACCGGAACCCGGGGTTCGACCCCTGCCGCCTCTCGCGAAGCGGTATTCCGTTCAGCCTCCAGCCGAAGCCTTCAGAAGCCGCGCAATATACGGAAAAGGCCCGGCGAAGCAAGGCTTATGTCCTTGTCGGGTCGGCTTGACTTGAGGCGGGCACGGGGTATCACTTGGCGCTCATCAGCCGGCACGGGCCGGGGGCACAGAAGACCGGGAATCCGCCAGTTTTGGCGGCGCCGGCGCGAGTCAGGGAGCAGGGATGTCGAGAGCTTTCACCTTTCCGGGACAGGGGTCGCAGGCGGTCGGCATGGGCCGTGAACTGGCGGAAGCCTTTGCCCCCGCGCGCGAGGTCTTCGACGAGGTAAACGACGCACTTGGCGAAAACCTCTCGAAGCTGATGTGGGAAGGGCCGCAGGAAGAGCTGACCCTGACGGAAAACGCCCAACCGGCGATCATGGCCGTCAGCCTCGCCGTTATCCGCACGCTGGAGCGGGAAGGCGGCTTCAGCCTTGCCGGCAAGGCAGCTTTCGTCGCAGGCCACTCCCTGGGCGAATATTCGGCCCTGGCGGCCGCGGGCGCCTTCACACTGGCTGATACGGCCCGCCTCCTGAAGCGGCGCGGCCTTGCCATGCAGCGCGCCGTGCCGGTGGGCGAGGGCGCCATGGCGGCGCTGCTCGGCCTCGAGTTCGAGCAGGCGGCAGAGGTTGCGGCAGAGGCGGCTCAGGGCGAGGTTTGCGCCGCAGCCAACGATAATGGCGGCGGCCAGGTTGTCGTCTCCGGCGCCAAGGCGGCGGTCGAACGGGCCATCGAAATTGCCAAGACCAAAGGCGCGAAGCGCAGCATGCTGCTGCCCGTCAGCGCCCCCTTTCATTGCTCCCTGATGCAGCCGGCGGCCGACGAGATGGCCGAGGCGCTCGCCGCGGTCGACATCAAGGCGCCCTCCGTCCCGCTCGTCGCGAATGTCACCGCTTCCCGCGTCGCCGATCCGGCCACCATCCGGGATTTGCTGGTGCAGCAGGTCACGGGCATGGTCCGCTGGCGCGAAAGCGTTCTTTATATGGAAGCGCAGGGCGTCGTGAATTTCGTCGAGGTGGGCGCGGGCAAGGCGCTTTCCGGCATGGTGAAGCGCATCGTCAAGGAAGCCGACCTCGTTTCCGTCGGCACGCCGGCCGATGTCGAGGCGTTTCTCAAAACGCTCTGATCAAAAGGAACCCCTATGTTCGATCTTACAGGCAGGAACGCGCTGGTCACGGGCGCATCGGGCGGCATCGGTTCCGATATCGCACGTGTTTTTCATGCGCAGGGCGCGACGGTCGCCTTGTCGGGAACACGCAGGGAGGCGCTGGATGCCCTGGCATCCGAACTCGGGGATCGCGTGCATGTATTGCCATGCAATCTTTCCGACGGAGCCGCCGTCGACGCGCTGCCGAAGCAGGCCGAAGAGGCCATGGGCACGCTGGATATCCTCATCAACAATGCCGGCCTGACGCGCGACAATCTTTTCATGCGGATGAAGGATGAAGAGTGGGATGAAGTCATCCGCGTCAACCTCACCGCCGCTTTCCGTCTCTCGCGCGGCGTCCTGCGCGGCATGATGAAGCGCCGCTGGGGCCGCATCATCGGCATCACCTCCGTTGTCGGTATCACGGGCAATCCGGGGCAGGGGAACTATGCGGCATCCAAGGCCGGCATGATCGGCATGACGAAGTCTTTGGCACAGGAAGTGGCGAGCCGTAACATAACGGCGAACTGCATCGCGCCGGGCTTCATCCGCAGTGCCATGACCGATGCATTGAACGAGGAACAGCAGGGACGCATTATGTCCACGATTCCCGCTGCGCGCCTCGGCGAGGGTGCCGAAATCGCCGCGGCGGCAGTCTTTCTCGCAAGCGAGGAAGCCGCCTATGTCACGGGTCAGACCCTTCACGTCAATGGCGGCATGGCAATGATCTAGCTATGAAGGTCTTGCCAAGCTGCGGAAATATAAGCAGTTTCAGGAGTATAGTAGGATATTCGGCGCCTCCGCGTTCTCTGGCACAGCGCCGAAAAGTGTGTTACCTAAACCCTCGATTTGGCTTGCGGTCCGGCCTTGAAATGGGCCAGAAGAGGGGCATCCTTTCCTCCGAATTCGATCACATCCAGTCCTCGATGCCTGAAGCGAGCAGCGGGATGTGCGAGGTCGGTTAAAACCATAAGATCTGAGGACTTAAAATGAGTGATATCGCTGAACGCTTGAAGAAGATCGTGGTCGAGCACCTGGGTGTCGACGCGGATAAGGTCACCGAGAACGCGAGCTTCATCGATGATCTGGGCGCGGACAGTCTCGACAACGTCGAGCTGGTGATGGCGTTCGAAGAAGAATTCGGCGTGGAAATTCCCGACGATGCCGCCGAGAAAATCCTTACCGTCAAGGACGCCATTGAGTTCGTCAAAGCGAACGCCAAGTCCTGATCTGCTGATCGAATAACGGGGGCTGGGTGCTATGGTGCGCCCGGCCCCTGCCTTCTTAGGTTCGTTCCGGCCTCCGGACTTCAAGGTGGAGTGTTGTCGATATGAGGCGAGTTGTCGTCACGGGTGTGGGTATGGTGTCGCCGCTGGGCTGCGGCGTCGAAACCACTTGGAACCGGATGCTCAAGGGTGAATCCGGAGCCCGCAAGATCGAGAAGTTCGACGTCTCCGATCTCCCCTGCAAGATCGCCATGCCGGTTCCACGCGAGGGCGAAGGCGCTTTCAATCCCGACGACTGGATGGAGCCGAAGGAATCGAAGCGTGTCGACGACTTCATCGTCTACGCCATGTCCGCCGCTACTCAGGCTCTGAGCGATGCGGGCTGGAAGCCGGAAACCGAAGAAGAAAAGTGCCGCACCGGCACCATGATCGGCTCGGGCATCGGCGGTCTCGAAGGCATTGCCGAAGAAGCCTACACCCTGCGCGACAAGGGTCCGCGCCGCGTCAGCCCCTTCTTCATCACCGGCCGTCTCATCAACCTCGCCTCCGGTTACGTCTCCATAAAGCACGGCCTCAAGGGGCCGAACCATTCCGTCGTCACGGCCTGCTCGACCGGCGCTCATGCCATTGGCGATGCGGCGCGTCTGATCATGCTCGATGACGCGGATGTGATGGTCGCCGGCGGCGCCGAATCCGCGATTTGCCGCATCGGCATCGCGGGCTTCGCGGCCTGCCGCGCCCTCTCCACCGGCTTCAACGACACGCCGGAGCGCGCCTCGCGTCCCTATGACAGCGATCGCGACGGCTTCGTCATGGGTGAAGGCGCCGGCGTCGTCGTCCTCGAGGAATACGAGCACGCCAAGGCCCGTGGCGCGAAGATTTACGGTGAAGTCGTCGGCTATGGCCTCTCGGGCGATGCCTATCACGTGACGGCGCCGCCGGAAGATGGTGACGGCGGTTTCCGCTCGATGCAGGCCGCGCTCAAGCGTGCCGGCATTTCGCCTTCCGATCTCGACTACATCAACGCCCACGGTACCTCGACCATGGCGGACACGATCGAGCTCGGGGCCGTCACGCGCCTTCTGGGCAATGCCGTTGAAACGGTTTCGATGTCGTCGACCAAATCGTCGGTCGGCCACCTGCTTGGCGCGGCCGGCGCCGTGGAGGCGATTTTCTGCCTGCTCGCCATGCGCGACAGCAAGCTGCCGCCGACGATCAACCTCGACAATCCCTCGGTGGACACAAGGATCGACCTCGTGCCCAACAAGGCGCGCGACAAGAAAGTGAACTACGCCTTGAGCAATTCCTTCGGCTTCGGGGGTACCAACGCGTCGCTGGTGCTGAAAAAGGTTGATGGTTGACGAACGGGGACGATACGCCGGACGCGTCTGAGCAAGCCTCTGCGCCGAAGAAGTCGCGGTTGGGCCGCTATCTTCTGCTTTCCGCGCTCGTCCTGCCGCTCCTCGCTGCCCTTCTGGCTGCAAGTATTTTTCTGTACGGGAAATACCGGTTCGAGGCGCACGGGCCGCATGAGGAAGCCGTCGTCGTCCTGCTTGCGCCCGGTACAGGCGTCCGCGCCATCGCGTCGCTGCTGGACCGGGAAGGCGTTATTTCCGACCCCATGATCTTCCTCGCCGGTGTCCGCTTCCACCGCGCGGAGGGAGACCTCAAGGCCGGCGAATACCGCATACCCGCCCACGCCAGCATGGCCGCGATCATGGGCATTCTGCGCGAAGGCCGCTCGATACTTCACCGCATCACCATCCCCGAAGGCTTGACCAGCGAGCAGGCAATGCTGCTCGTCGCCGCCAATCCTGTGCTGCTCGGCGAGATGCCGCCCGTCCCCGCGGAAGGCAAAATACTGCCCGAGACCTACAGCTTCACGCGCGGCGCCACGCGGGCGGAAATCGTTGCCGAGATGCAGAAAGCGGCGAGCGACCTGCTGGAGCGCTTGTGGGAAGCCCGCGCCGAAAATCTGCCGGTCAAAACGAAGGAAGAAGCGGTCATTCTCGCATCCATCGTGGAGAAGGAAACAGGCGTCGCTTCCGAGCGTCCCCGCGTCGCGGCCGTCTTCACCAATCGCCTGCGCAAGCCCATGCGCCTCCAGTCCGACCCCACGATCATCTACGGTCTGGTCGGAGGCAAAGGCGCTCTGGGCCGTCCGATCCGCCGTAGCGAGCTCGACCGGCTGACCCCCTATAACACCTATCTCGTGGACGGCCTGCCGCCGACGCCCATCTGCAATCCCGGCAAGGCCTCGCTCGAAGCGGTGCTCAATCCCCCCGATACCGATGAGTTCTATTTTGTTGCCGATGGCACCGGCGGCCACGCCTTCTCCCGTACGCTGGCCGAACATTTGGAGCGGGTCCGTGAATGGCGGCAGATCGAGCGCCAGAAGGCGCAGTAGGCCGTGCCGAACCGCGCTATAGTCGGGCAAAACCCGGGGAACGATTCTATGGAGGCTCAATGTCGCTTAACAGCATGACAGGCTTTGCCCGCGTCGAGGGCGCGGCCGGGCCTGCGCGCTGGCATTGGGAAATGCGCAGCGTGAACGGCAAGGGCCTTGATGCGCGGCTCCGTCTGCCCGCTGGTATGGACGCGCTGGAAGCGCCGCTCCGTACCGAGCTCGCGCGGCATTTGAAGCGCGGCAACTGCCAGATCACGCTGACGATCGACCGTGCGTCAGATGCGGTCCCGCTCCGCGTCAACAAGGAGGCGCTGCGGGTGGTGCTCGATGCCATCGCCGATCTTCAGCAGACGATGGAGGTGATGCCGCCCCGACCGGAAGGCATTCTCGCCCTCAAAGGTGTGCTGGAAAGCGCGGAGACTGTCGAGGAAAGCGACGAGGCGAAACAGGCATTCGAGGCGGCGCTGATCGAGTCCTTCAAGGCGGCGGCGGCAGCGCTTGCCGCCGCACGTGCGCAGGAGGGCGCAAAGCTTGAGGCAATTCTGCGTGCCCAGGTAGATGAAATCGAACGGCTGACGCGCGAAGCGGCGGCTTGTCCCGCGGCAGCGCCGGAAGCCATCCGCGCTCGTCTCGCGGCCCAGGTGAATGATCTGCTCGGCGCTTCATCCGTCTCCGAAGAACGTCTTTCTCAGGAAGTGGCGCTGCTGGCCACCAAGGCGGATATCCGCGAGGAGCTGGACCGCCTGATGGCGCACGTCTCCCAGGCGCGTGAACTCATCGACGGAAGTGAAGCTGTGGGCCGCCGCCTCGATTTCCTCACACAGGAGTTCAATCGCGAGGCGAACACCCTCTGTTCCAAGGCTTCCGATGTGAGCCTGACGCGCATAGGCCTCGATCTGAAAACGGTGATCGACCAGCTTCGTGAACAGATTCAAAACGTGGAGTGATCGGGGATGACGGAAATCGCCATTCATCGCCGTGGCCTGATGCTGGTTCTGTCGTCGCCCTCCGGCGCCGGAAAAACGACGCTTTCGCGCCGCCTCCTCGACAGCGACCCTGAAATCGAAATGTCCGTCTCCGCGACGACCCGCAAGCCGCGTCCGGGCGAAGTCGAAGGAAAGGACTATTTCTTTCTCGATACGGAAGATTTCGGCATTATGCGCAACAGGGGCGAATTCCTGGAAAGCGCGAAAGTCTTCGGCAACTACTACGGTACGCCGAAAAAGCCGGTAGAGGATGCACTTGCGCGCGGCCGCGACGTCCTGTTCGACATCGACTGGCAGGGAACGCAGCAACTGGATGAAAGCGCACCTGAGGATCTGGTGAAAGTCTTCATCCTCCCGCCCTCCGCGCAGGAGCTGGAAAAGCGGCTTGAGCGCCGCGCACAGGACCCCGCGGACATCGTCGCCGCCCGGATGGCCAAGGCGTCCGATGAAATAAGCCACTACCAGGAATATGAATACATCATCATCAATGATGATGTGGACAGGGCCTTCGCCGAATTGCAGGCGATCCTCCGCGCCGAGCGGCTTCGCCGGCGCCGGTTGACCGGCTTGTCCAACTTCGTGAAGCAGCTTCGCGAAGCACTGTAGGGGGAAGGGCGGATGACGAAAGTTGTGATATTGGCGGGTGGCCTCGGCACCCGCATTTCGGAGGAAAGCCAGCTCCGCCCGAAGCCCATGATCGAAATCGGCGGCCGCCCGATCCTGTGGCACATCATGAAAATCTACACCCATTTCGGGCATACCGATTTCGTCATCTGCGTCGGCTATCGCGGATATATGATCAAGGAATATTTCGCCAACTATGTCCTGCACTCGTCCGATGTGACGATTGATGCGGCAAACGGCGACATCGTCTTCCATCAAAAGGCGCGGGAGCCGTGGCGCGTCACGCTGGTGGATACAGGCGCGGACACATTGACCGGCGGGCGTTTGAAGCGGGTGCGCGACTATCTCGATCCCGGCGAAACCTTCTTCATGACCTATGGCGACGGCGTCGCGAATGTCGACATTGACGCTCTCCTCGCTTTCCACAAGAAGCACGGAAAGGAAGCAACGCTGACCAGCGTGATCCCGCCCGGCCGCTACGGCGCGCTCGAGCTGGAAGGCGATGTCGTGCAGCGTTTCATTGAAAAGCCCCCGGGCGACAATGCCTGGATCAATGGCGGCTTCTTCGCGCTCGAACCGTCGGTTCTCGACCGGATCGAAGGCGACGCAACCCCCTTTGAGAGCGAGCCGCTGATGGGGCTCGCGCGAGACCGGCAGCTCATGAGCTTTCGCCATGCCGGCTTCTGGCAGCCGATGGACACGCTGCGTGAAAAAAATCATCTGGAAGAACTGTGGGCCGGCGGAAACGCGCCATGGAAGGTCTGGAGGGATTAGGTGCGCATTGACGGGCTCGACAAGGATTTCTGGCGCGGCAAGCGCGTCCTGTTGACCGGACATACGGGCTTCAAGGGCTCGTGGGCGGCGCTTTGGCTCTCGCGTCTTGGTGCGGATGTGACGGGATTTGCGCTTGAGCCCGATGCCGAGCCCAATCTCTTCGCTCTGGCGCGGGTAGGGGAGGCGGTGCACTCGCATATCGGCGACCTGCGGGATGTGGAGGCCGTGCGCCGCGTCGTGGCCGATGCCGATCCGCAGATCGTGATCCACATGGCGGCTCAGCCTCTCGTCCGCCGTTCCTATGCCGATCCCGTGGAAACCTTCGCCGTGAACGTGATGGGCACCGTCAATCTTCTGCAGACGCTTCGCACCGTGAACGCCCTTCAAACTGTGCTCGTCGTGACGACCGACAAGGTCTACGAAAATGCCGAGCAGGGCATTTCCTTTTGCGAGGATGATCCTCTCGGAGGTCACGATCCCTATGCCGCGTCGAAGGCGGCAACGGAGCTCGTCGCCGCGTCTTATGCGCGCTCCTTCTTCGCCGCGCGCGGCGTCCGGCTGGCAACGGCGCGCGGCGGCAACGTGATCGGCGGCGGCGATTTTTCCGAAGACCGTCTGGTGCCGGATATCTGGCGGGCGCTTCGCAAGAACGAGCCGCTCCTCCTGCGCAATCCGGAGGCCGCCCGCCCATGGCAGCATGTGCTGGATTGCCTCTGCGGCTATTTCACCTTTGTGCGCGGGCTGGCCGATCTGCCGGATGCACCCGCCGCCCTCAATTTCGGTCCCCCGCACGATGCGCCCGTGCTCACCGTCGCCGAACTCGCAGGCGCGGTTCAGGCCGCGCTTGGCAGCGGCGCCATGTGGCAGCCGGCAGCTGACCGTGGTCCCCATGAGATGGCGACGCTGGAAATCGACAGCCGCCGCGCCCGCTCCCTCCTTGGCTGGCGGGACCAGCTCGCCGGCGCGCCCTGCGTCCAGTGGCTGGCGGACTGGTACCGCGCCTTCAACATGGATAGCGACATGCGCGCGGTCACGCTTGATCAGATTGCCGCTTACGAGGCGCTCTCTGCCAGGGTGGGGCAATCATGACCGGCCGCTTCGAAATCGTCGACACGCCGCTTGCGGGGCTGAAGCTGCTGCATCGCCGCCGGATGGGCGATGACAGGGGCTGGCTGGAGCGTCTGTTTTGCGCGGATGAGTTGGCGTCCGCTGGTTGGGTGTGGCCCATTGCCCAGATCAACCGCACACTGACCGTCAACAAGGGCACGGTGCGCGGTATGCATTTTCAACATCCGCCGCACGAAGAGGCTAAGCTCGTCACCTGCCTCAGGGGCGAAGTGCTGGACGTGGCGGTGGACCTCAGAAAAAACTCTCCCACCTATCTCGGATGGCACGGAGAAATTCTGTCGGGAAAGAATGCCGCAAGCCTTCTCATTCCGCCGGGATTTGCCCATGGCTTTCAGACGCTGACATCCGATGTCGAAATGTTCTATGTCCACTCCGCGCCCTACGCGCCGCAAGCTGAGGACGGGGTAAGGGCGGACGATCCGGCAATTGCCATTGCATGGCCGCTGGAGATCGCCGAGCGTTCGGAACGTGACCGGAATTTTTCATTGGTCGAAGAAAGAGAAGCAAAGTGAAGTGCCGTCATTGTGGAGCGCCGCTGGCCTTGTCGCTGATCGACCTCGGCTCCGCTCCGCCGTCAAACGCCTATCTGACCGCCGAAACGCTCAATGGTCCCGAGACCTGGTATCCGCTCCGCGTGCTCGTCTGCACCACTTGCTGGCTGGTCCAGACCGAAGACCATGCGGGCCGCGAAGAGTTGTTCTCCGCTGAATACGCCTATTTCAGCTCGACCTCGACAAGCTGGCTTGCTCATTCAAAGGCCTATGTCGGCGCGATGGTTGACCGTTTCGGCCTCGGCGCAGACAGCATGGTCGTGGAAGTGGCCGCCAATGATGGCTACCTGCTTCAATATGTGAAGGAGCGCGGCATCCCCTGTTACGGCGTCGAGCCGACGGCGAGCACCGCCGCGGCGGCGCGGGAAAAAGGGATCGAGATCGACGAACGCTTTTTCGGCGTTCAGCTCGCAACGGAACTTGCCGCAGCCGGCAGGCAGGCGGATCTCACGGCGGCAAACAACGTCCTTGCGCATGTGCCGGACATAAATGATTTCGTATCGGGCTTCGCCGCGCTGCTGAAGCCCTCGGGCGTATCCACTTTCGAATTCCCGCATCTGCTGAAGCTCGTTCAGGAAAACCAGTTCGACACGATCTACCACGAGCACTATTCCTACCTCTCCTTGACGGCGGTAAACCGCATCTTTGCCGCCAATGGCCTTCGGTGCTTCGACGTGGAGGAACTGCCGACACATGGCGGCAGCCTGCGCGTCTATGCGCAGCGCGCCGATAGCGGCCGGCATGAGGCCTCGCCGCGCCTCGCTGCCATGCTTGCCCGCGAAGAAGAATGCGGCGTCGCGAGCGAGAGCTTCTATGAAGGCTTCCAGGCCCGCGCCGGAAAAATGAAGGACGATTTCCTCGAATTCCTGATCGACGCAAAGCGAAAGGGATTGAAGGTCGGCGCCTATGGTGCGGCGGCGAAGGGAAACACCCTCATGAACTTCGCCGGCATCCGCCCCGATCTCATCCCCTATGTCGTGGACCGCGCCGCCGCGAAGCAAGGCAAGTTCATGCCCGGCAGCCGCATCCCGATCGTCGGCGAAGCCCGGATAAAACAGGACCGCCCGGACGTCATCGTCATCCTGCCCTGGAACATCCGCGAAGAGGTAATGGCGCAGCTCGCCTATGCGCGGGAATGGGGCGCCGTGTTCGTAACGGCCGTTCCCGAATTGACCGTCCAGCCGGGACGATAGGGAGCGGCGCATGGCGACGGTTACAATCGGTGTGCCTGTCTATAACGGCGCCGCCACGCTTGCGAAAAGCCTGGAGTGCCTGCGCACCCAAACCTACCGAGACATCGAGGTAATCGTCGCCGACAATGCGTCCACGGATGACAGCGCGGACATTGCTCAAGGCTTCGTCGACCGGGACCCGCGCTTCCGTCTCATCAGAAGGGATAGCAATATCGGCCCGGTGCCGAATTTCTTCTCTCTGCTTGGGGAAGCATCATCGGAACTCTTCATGTGGCGCGCCGACGATGATTGGTCGGATGCGGACTATATTGAAAAACTGAAAGAGCTCTTCGACAGGGACGCGAAGGTCCGGCTGGCGGCGAGCGAATGCCTCCTGGTTCGCCACAATGGCGAAGTCCTCGAAACAAGGAGCTTCTCCAGGCCGGAGAAGGGCTCGCGCATTCGCCGCATCGGACACGTTCTGATGCACCTCAGCTCGAACAGCATCTACGGCCTCTGGCACCGCAAAACCCTTGTGGAAATACTGGCGCGCACGCAGAAGAACTATCCCTACATATGGGCGTGGGATCATCTCGCAATGTTCCCGGTCATCCTCGCTGAAGGGGTCGCCGGGACAAATGAAACCCGGCTTTACGCCGGCCGGGACGTCGCCCGGAGATATTCCGCCAGCGAGCCCGCCGCGAAGATGTGGGAGATGCGGCGATCCTTCCGCGCCGCATGTTTCGCCGAAATGCGCATGCTCGACCTCACATTTTCGGAGCGCATACTTCTGTCAGTATACGTCATGCGATATGCGAATATCCGTGTGTACCGCTTCTGGAAAACGGTTCGCCGTCAGATTCGCGAGACGTTGGGCGTTGGCGGGAAGGCGTGAAGCGGGCGAGATAAAATTGGGAGGAAACCGGCAATTCTGCTAAAAATCCCCAAGTTTGGGTCGGCGATCGACGGGCGGCGAGCGTAAAAGATGCGAATATTGTTGACCGGAGCGTCCGGTTTCGTTGGCCGTCACGCGCTCGCGGCGCTCGTTCGGATGGGCGCCGAAGTTCATGCCGTATCGCGCCGCCGGCCGCCCGTGCCGGGGGACTACGCCTGGCATGAAGGCGACCTTCTGGTGGCGGGCGAGGCCGGAAGGGTGATGGAAGAAGTGCGCCCTGATCGGGTCCTTCATCTCGCCTGGTGCGTCGAACATGGAAAATTCTGGAACGACCCCGCCAACCTCGCATGGACGGCGGCGACACTTGAGCTGGCGGAAGCGGCGCGGCGGTCCGGCGTCGGCCGCTTCGTCGGGGTCGGCACCTGCTTCGAATATGATTGGCCGGAGGAGGGACTTTGCGACGAATTTTCGACCCCTCTCGCGGGCCACACTCTCTATGACACCTCCAAGGATGCAACTCGAAGGCTTCTTGCCGCCTTCTTCGAGGATGCGGGCATAGGCTTCTCCTGGGCGAGGCTGTTTTTCCTCTATGGACCGGATGAGTCGCCGGGCCGGCTTGTCTCGTCGATAGCCCGCTCTCTCCTGTCGGAGGAACCGGCCTTGTGCTCTCGCGGCTTGAGCGTGCGCGATTTCATGGATGTACGCGATTGCGGTCACGCGCTCGCGGTTTTGGCCTTGTCCGGCGTGGCAGGGCCAATCAACATAGCCACGGGCGAGGGAACAAGCGTTGCTGAAATTGCGACCATGATGGGGGAGATGGCCGGACGGCCGGACCTCATTCGCCTTGGCTCTCTGCCCGAACGTACAAACGAAGCGGCCCGCATTGTTGCCGCGACAGGAAGGCTGAAAGACGAACTTGGATTCAAGAGTGCACGCACGATCGAGCAGGGGCTCCGGGAAGCGTTGTCCTTTTGGCGCGGGGCCGTGAGGGGCGCGTGATCGGATGAGCGAGCAATGTCCAGTATGCGGAGGAAATTCCGTGACCGCTTTGGGGCGGCCGCAGGATATGCCGTTGCTCATGAACAAGGTCTATGCCTCGCCGGAGGCTGGGCGCGCCGCTGCCCGTGGCGTTCTCGATTTCGCGGCCTGCCGCCAGTGCGGCTTCACCTGGAACCGGGCCTTTGATGCCTCCCTCGTCATCTATGACGAGGAATACGAGAACGATCAGGCCTACTCGGCGGCCTTCCGGGATCACATGCAGGCGCGCGCGGAGGATGTAATCGCCGCCATACCTGCCGGAGAACCTGTCGACTATCTGGAAGTCGGGTGCGGGCAGGGGCGTTTCATCGCCTGTATTCAAGATGTGGCGGGCGGCCGCGTGCGCTCCGCCACCGGCTTCGATCCCGCCTGGCGTGGTGCCGATGGTGAGGGTGCATCGGGAAGCCGCCTGTACCGGAAATATTTTGAACCGGCAACCGCCGCACTGTTGCCTTATCCGCCCAATGCCGTTGTGACGCGTCACACCATCGAACATGTGCCGGATCCCGTTGGTTTTCTGACAACGATCAGAAGCGCGCTCGGCCCGGATTCGACGGCGCGCATATGGGTCGAGACGCCGTGCGTTTCCTGGATACTCGAAAACCGGGCCATGCAGGATTTCTTCTACGAGCATTGCTCCTTGTTCACGGCGGAATCCCTCGCTGCCGCTCTCCGCAAGGCCGGCTTCAAAGCGCCGCGCGTCACGCATGTTTTTGGCGGGCAGTATCTCTGGGCGGAAGCCTTCTGCGGCGGAGAGGACAATGAACCGTCGCTGGAGCGTCCGGCGGAGTTCGACTCGTTAGAGGGCGTCCGTCGCGATTTCATAGAGCACTGGCAATCGGAATTGCGTGCCGCGCGCAAGGAGGGGGTGGTTGCTCTCTGGGGTGCGGGCGCCAAGGGCGTCAGCTTCTCCGTCCTCATTGATCCTGACCACGACCTGATCGACCATGTGGTCGACATCAATCCGGCCAAGCAGGGATTTTACCTGCCGGGTTCAGGTTTGAGCGTCCTCTCCCCGGAAGAATCCGCCAAAAGGAATCCGGGCACGATTTTCGTTATGAATCCGAACTATATTCGGGAAGTTGCCGAGACCGCGCGCGAGGCGGGTATCTCCGGACGCTTGCTGCCCATCGAGTAGGAAAGCCTTATGAAGATAAGTATCGATACGGAATCCCGCACCATCGAAGTGGGAGACAACGAAAAACTCGATCTGTACAGCGACGCCGCTTTTCGTGTTCTGTCGGATCTCTGGGTCAAGGTCGGGTGGAATCAAAAATATTCCTACAGCTTTTCATGGCTCGGCGTTCCGATTATTCAGTTGCCGGAAGATATGATCCGCTTCCAGGAAGCGATCTTCGAGCTCAAACCCGACGTGATTATCGAGACGGGCGTCGCGCATGGCGGTTCGGCTATTTTCTCCGCCAGCCTGTGTCACCTGCTCGGTCATGGCCGCGTCGTTGCGGTGGATATTGAAATCCGGCCGAAAAACCGGCAGCGGATAGAAGCGCATCCCTTCGCGCATCTCATCACGCTCATCGAAGGCTCCTCCACTGCGCCGGAAATCGTTGAGCAAGTTCGCAGCCATATCAAACCCGGCGACAAGGTCGTGGTCGTCCTCGATTCCGATCATAGCTACAAGCATGTGACGGACGAACTGGCCGCCTATGCGCCCATGGTTTCGGAAGGCTCGTGGATTATCGCGACCGACGGCGTGATGCAGGACCTGCCGGATGTTCCGCGTGGCCAGCCGGGCTGGGACAAGGATAATCCGGCCGCTGCCGCGCGCGATTTCGTGGCCGCAAATCCGGGCTTTGTGCTGGAGACGCCGGCATGGCCGTTCAATGAATCCACACTCTCGGACAACATCACGCATTGGCCGGATGCCTGGGTCCGGCGCGCGGGAAAAGCGTGAGCCAATAAAAATGCAGGCCTCTGGCAGGGGCCTGCATTTTCACTGCTGGATATTTCCGGCGCCGGGCGCCTCGGTTTTGATTACGGCTTCAGGACGACGCGCCCCATCACGCTGCCTTTCCGCAAATCGTCGAGCGACTTCGACCCTTCGCCGAGGCGCCGCTCGCTGACCGGAATGGGATCGATCTTGCCGGCCTTCACCAGCTCCATCATCTCTTTCGTCTCGGTGAGCGATCCGACATAGGAACCGCCGATTGAAAGCGCGCGCATCGGGAACAGCGGAATCGGCATCGAGAAGCCGCCGCCGAAAAGCCCGACGACAATCACCTGGCCGCCCTTGCGCACAATGCTGGTGGCGAATTTGAGCGAAGCTTCCGAGCCGACGAAATCGACCGCCGCCGGCACGCCGCCATTGCTGTCCGCCAGCACCTTCTTGATCGCTTCGGGGTCTTTCGGATTGTAGACCTCATGCGCGCCCGCGCCCTTGGCCGACTGAAGCTTGTTGTCGTCCACATCGGCGCCAAGCGGCGCGGCGGGAAACATCGCCTTTGCGAATTGCAGGCCCATCATGCCGACGCCGCCGAGGCCGACCACCATCACGCGTTCTTCGGGGCTGATATCGCCGAGCTTCTTCATGGCGCCGTAAGCTGTGAGGCCGGAGCACATATAGGTCGCCGCCAGGCCGTCCGCGACGCCCTCATAGTCGAGCAGGTAGCGCGGATGCGGCACCAGCACATGCGTGGCGTAGCCGCCCGCAACCTGAATGCCGAGATTGCGCGGCTTGTTGCAGAGATGCTCGTCGCCGCGATTGCAGGTCGGGCATTCGCCGCAGCCGATCCACGGATAGGCAACCCGGTGGGCGCCGATCTCGACTTCCTTGGCGTCGGGGCCCGTCGCCACCACTTCGCCTTCGATCTCATGGCCCAGCGTGAATGGCAATTTGCGCCCGGCACGAACGTCCAGCTGGTTGCCGCCGCCCATGTCGAAATAGCCGTCATGGATATGCACATCCGAATGGCAAACCCCGCAATGGGTTACTTTGAGCAACACCTCCGTGCCTTTCGGCTGCGGTGTTTCTCCCTCCAGAATCTGGAGCGGCTGGCCATACTCGACGATTGCTTCGGATTTCATTTTGTTTTCCTTGCGGGATATTGGCGCCCTGAGAAGGACGATTCAGGCTCGAAGTTCTCGACAACGGCGAGGGGCTTCGTCCGGCAGATTTGAACTTAAGGATATACGTTGATCAGGGCCGCGACAATTTCCTTAGTGCGTCCAGATTGCCAAGGGCTGCCGCGCGCCTGTTGTGGTCGAATTTTACGGTCGCGAAGACCAGTCGCTGCAGGGCTTTCCGTTTCTCCGCATGGAAGTCAAAGGGAAGACCGTATTTTTGCATGACATAAGCCCTCGACAGCAGCTTCTTCTCATGCTTGAAGCGGATGATGTGCCGCGCGCCGCCGCTCGACCGCCCGAACTCATGATAGACCTCGGCTTCGGGAACATAGATGAGCGAATGGCCCGCTGATGTCAGCCTTCTGCAGATATCGTCGTCTTCGTAATAGAGAAAAATATTCTCGTCGAAGCCGCCGGCTGTTTCAAAAGCATCGCGGCGGCAGAGAATTGCCGCGCCGGTGAGAAGAGGAAGGCAGCAATTGCCCTCCGGTTCGGCGGGAGGATAAACAATCCCTTTTTTCAGTGGATGAAGTATCGATTGGAACCGCCATGTGCCGCCTCCCGCTCCGTCCACGAATTTTGGACCTGCGGCGCAGGCGCCCGGATTGTCGTCCACCGTGGAAAGCAATTTGTCCAACGCATCGTTCAGGAGAATGGCGTCGGGATTGAGGAACAGAATATAGTCACCGCGCGATTCCGCAGCGCCTAGATTGCACGCTGCGCCATAACCGAGATTCACTTCGCTTCTTATGCAGCGCGCGCCATTTTTCTCCGCGATGCGCAGGGAATCATCGGTGCTCGCATTGTCGACGACGATGACTTCCGGGCCTTGCGGAATAGATGTCAGGGCTCGCGCGATGACATCGGCACTGTTGAATGTCACCAGAACGACTGACACGTTTTTGCGAACGAATTTCAATAAAACTTTCCAGAGTCTCAGTATAGAAATGCATCCGCATTATGGAATGCCTGTCACTATACATCCAGTTTGCGGCGCTCCGCCCGTGTATACAACCTCATTTCTCCGCGAAAGCTCGCGCCAATGCGCAGAATTGCTCGACCGAAAGTTCTTCTGCCCTCTGCGTCGGATCGATACCGGCTTTTTCAAGCAGGGGAAGAGAATGCGGAGTCAGTGTCCGCAGACTTGACCGTAGCATTTTGCGACGCTGCCCGAATGCCGCGGCGACAACCGCCTCGAGTACACGCGGATTCGCTTCCGCCAGCGGTACTGCGCGTGGAATCAATTCCACAACAGATGAGGTGACAGAGGGCGGCGGCGTGAAGGCGCGGCGGTCGACATCGAAAAGAATCTGCGCTTTTGCCCGCCACTGCGCCAGCACAGCCAGCCGGCCATAGGCCTTCCCGCCGGGCTGCGCCACAATCCGTTCGGCCACCTCCCGCTGAAACATGAGCGTCAGGCTGTCGAACCAGGCCGGCCATGGCTCCGTCTGCAACCAGCCGACCAGCAGCGGCGTGCCGACATTGTAGGGAAGATTGGCGACAATTCTGGCGGGAGAGGTAACGAGGGACTTCATGTCCACTTCGAGAGCATCGCCCTCGACGATGACGAGCCGCCCGGGATAGGCGGCGGAAATTTCCTCCAGCGCCGCTATGCAGCGCCGGTCGCGTTCGATTGCGATGACGCGCCGGGCGCCATTGTCGAGCAGCGCGCGCGTCAGTCCTCCGGGGCCGGGGCCAACTTCCACAACGTCGTAACCATCGAGAACACCGGCCGCCCGCGCAATGCGCCCGGTCAGGTTGAGATCGAGAAGAAAATTCTGACCAAGGGATTTCTGCGGCGCCAGCCCATATCGCGCGATCACCTCTCTCAGAGGCGGCAGGGGCGGAGAGGCGCCGCTCATGCTCCCGCCCGGTGTCGCGTTATCTCGTCGGCCACAAGGATAGCTTCGATCAGGCTTTCGGGATCGGCAACGCCGCGCCCGGCGATGTCGAGCGCCGTCCCGTGGTCGGGCGATGTGCGAACGATCGGCAGTCCGAGAGTGATGTTGACGCCGCGCGCGAAATCGATGGTCTTGAGCGGTATCAGCGCCTGATCGTGATACATGCAAAGAACGGCGTCATGGCGCGCTCTCGCCGCAGCATGGAAAAGCGTATCGGCGGGCAAGGGGCCGCTTATCTCCGCCCCGGGCAGCGCCTCGGCAAGCAACTTCGCAGCCGGTGCGATGATGTCGATTTCCTCTCGCCCCAGATGGCCTTCCTCGCCCGCATGCGGGTTGAGCGCGGCGATGGCGATGCGCGGTTTGGAAATGCCGAAATCGGCAGTGAGCGACCGGCTGAGGATGAGGCCATGCTCGACGATTTCCGAAGTCGTGAGCACGGCAACCGCATCCTTCAGCGAAAGATGAACCGTCACCGGCACCACGCGAAGCCCGGGGCAGGAGAGCATCATCACCGGCTTGGCGCCGCCGGTCCGCTCCGCCAGATATTCCGTATGCCCGGGAACGTGGAAACCTGCATCGTAGAGCACCCGCTTGTGGATCGGGTTCGTCACAAGGCCCGATGCCTTGCCCGCCGTCACCGCGTCGCAAGCCGTATCGATCGATGCGAGAACGGCCGCAGCGTTCGCCCCCGACAATTGTCCGGGAGTGGCCGCCTCATGCAGCGGAACCGGCAGGACGGGCAGGGCGCCCGGAAAAACCTCCGCCGCCTCCGAAGGATCTGAAATTTCCCGGATAGCGGCCCCCGCACCGAGCCTTTCCGAAGCGGTGCGATAAAGCGCCGGGTCGCCGGCAACGAAGAAAATCGGCAAGGATTTCTCCGCGCGGGCGGCCCACGCTTTCAATGTGATTTCCGGCCCTATGCCCGCCGGTTCGCCCATGCTGAGCGCGAGTGGAGGCAGGGCGGCCTTGTCTCGGGTCATGGCACCACTGTCCTGCGCCGCCTGAGGCAACTGTTCCTTGTCAGCGATAGACGACCACGGCGTCACGGCGCAGATCGCGAAGGTGGCGTCGCCCCATCATCGACAACTGCTGTTCGTAAAGCGAGCTGTCGATCTGCTCGCGCGTGGGTCTTTCGCCTTCCGCGGCCTTGTGACCGCACACGACGACCATCTCGATGCCGCGCTCCGAACGGATAGGCGCCGTCGTGTTGCCGGCTTTCAGCCCGGAAAGCGCCTGGCGCAGCCTCGGGTCGAGCTGTCCGGCGATGACATCCCGCTTCGGGCTCGCCGCGCCGCTCAGATATTTGGTGATGTTCCTCGCCGCATCGTCGCAGGAATTTGTCTGCCGGCGAAACTCCTCGGCCTCCCGCGCCCGCCTGCTCACCGCCTGCGGCTCCGCGTCGGGCGTCAGCGGCAGCAGAACCTGCATGAGCGAATACTGGTCGCGCATCGGGTCCGCGCCCGAGCCCGTCTGCATCGCCTTCAACTGCATGATATAGAAGCCGTTCAGCGTGCGGATGGGATCGGACACCATCCCCGGCTGCATCTTCGCGACAACCGAGCCGACGCCTTCGGGAAGCTGGCTGGCATGCACCCAGCCGATTTCGCCGCCATTTGCCGCCGAAGCCGATTGGCTGAACTGATGCGCCACCGCCTCGAACGGCGCGCCCTGCCTGATCTGCTCGACCAGCCGCTGTGCACCGCCGGCTATTTCCTCGGCATGTTGCGGGCTGTCGAAGGTGATGAGAATTTCGGAGACGAGATAGCGGGGCTGGTCGGACTCTTCCTCCAGCCTGCGCAGCACTTCGTCGATTTCCACATCGCCCACCGTCACCGACGGACCGAACTGCTGCTGGATGACGCGGTTCCATGCGATGTCGCTGCGGATCTGCGCCTCGAGCGCCGCCCGCGATACGCCGCCATCCTTCAGGAAAGCCTCGATCTGGTCGACCGACATGTTGGCGCGCTGCGCGATGCGCTGAAGCGCGCTGTCGATCTCTTCCTGCTGAACCTCGATGTTGAGCCGCGCGGCTTCCTGCTGTTGCAGATACTCGTCGACCAGCGATCTCAGAACCTGCCCGCGGATACGCGAGATGTTTTCGGGCGTATCGGGAATGCCGGAGCTCAGCATGACGAGCTTCACGCGCTGGTCGAGATCGTAGGACGAGATGATGCGATCGTTCACGACGGCGGCAATGCCCTGCGTATTCGAGGGAGCGTTCTGCGCCAGCGGCATGTCCGCGGGCGTCACCGCAAGGCCGGCCAGAAAGATGAAGGCTGTCCCCGCCACGAGCCGGAATATCCGGCGTCCGCCCCGGGAGACCGCACTCACGAAAATGTCTGCTGACTTCATAGCGTCTTTCTTCTGTGCCTTCGGGCACGCCACCTGCCGGCGCCCGGCCGACAGAATACTTGAAACAGGACCCTAATCAACCGAGAGACGGAAGCAAAACCGCCTGTTTTTTCA